>NZ_JBVIMX010000001.1:797819-900832 GCF_055579625.1 Streptomyces sp. NPDC032721
GGGGGGGGGGGGGGGGGGGGGGGGGGGGGGGGGGGGGGGGGGGGGGGGGGGTGGGGGGGGAGGGGGGGGGGGGGGGGGGGGGAGGGGGGGGGGGGGGGGGGGGGGCGCCCCCCCCCCCCCCCCCCGCCGCCCGTACGTGGTCCTGGCCCGCCGGATCGGCGCGGCCCGGAACGGATCAGCGGCGTACGGCCGTGACCGTCCCCCTGCCCGCTCCCGCCGCTGAACCGGCAACCGCATCGCGGGAGTTGGGGCGTGCGGCGCCCGGCATCCGCAACGCAAGATCCTCCTGGGGTTTTCCCCAGTGCTCTCTTGCGGTCAACCGCAGTGCGATCAGCCCAACTTGAAGACCGGACCCGTCGATGCGTGCATCACGCACTCGTTGGGGTACGTCTTCCCGAACACCATCCGGCGGCCGTCCCAGTTGCCGTACGCGAGGGCGGTCACGGGCCGGTAGATCATCGGGCAGGCGACGTCGGCGCGCTTGATCTTCGAGATGTCGCCGTCGACCGCGTCCAGCTTGCGGCACGCCTTGTGGGGGGTCGGGTGCCCGGCGTCGTGACCGCTGGCGCGCCCCGAGCGGGGCGGGCAGCGCAGGAGGGTGCCCTTGGCGCTGTTGACGCTGCGGGGGTCCTCTCCCTCGACGACCAGGAGGTACATCCAGTTGCCGGGCCGGGCCTGGCTCGTGGCCTGCGTCTGGGGCTGGGTCTCGGTCGGGACCAGGGTCTCGTTCTGGGCCTGGGCGGTGGCGCCGCTCGCTCCGGCGAGGAGTGCCGCCGTCGCCATGACGCCGACGAGGGTCTTGCGCACTGCTGTCCGTACTGCCGACATGTCCGTCATGTCTGTCACCGTTCTCTGCACGGGTGCGCGCGGGCGGATGCCCGCGCCGGTGCGTGCATCGGCACGTGGCGGTACGGCACTTGACGGCCAATAGGCCGAATGGCCCAGCGGTCAGCTGTCAGCTGTCGGAGAGCCGGAAGGACATCTGGCCGAAGCTCACCTGGTCACCGTCGTTGACGACGGCGGTGCCCGTCACCCGGCGACCGTTGACACAGGTGCCGTTCGTCGAGCCGAGGTCGCGGAGCATCCAGACGCCGTCCTGGAGGAGGAGTTCGGCATGCCGGCGCGAGACGGTCTCGTGGCTGAGCCGAAGCCCGCTGCCCAACTCGCGGCCGATCCGCAGCGGGAGGGGTCCCGGCTCGGGGAACAGCAGCTTGGGCAGCTTCTCGGAGGTCCACGCCCTGCGCAGCCGTACGGTGAACGCGGAGGCCCGGCTCACCGCCCCGAACATCCTGCGGGACCAGCGTCCGTCGGTCTCCAGACCGGAGGTGACCGCGGCCAGATCGGCGGACCGGCGGGCGGCGAGGGCCAGTTCCATCCGGTACAGAAACGTGTCGTGGGACAACCTGCCTTGGGCGGCACCCTCGCGCAGCACGGCGAGCGCGCGGTCCCGTTCGGCATCGGAGACTCGCGCCGAGTACGTCGGCGGCTCGTAGGGGGGCGTCACGGGAAGATTGTCGGGCGGGAACGGGTGGGTGTCCAGCAGGGGGTTGACCTGCAGCACGGGTGTTACGTGCGGGGGGGCGGTTGACGTCCACCGGTGGGCCACTGCCCGCACACCCCCTGTCCTTTGAGCCGGGCTCGCGGGCAGGGGGAGACGGGCCGGCGGTCCCCACCGGCATCTAGTTGGCGTGGTTGAGGACGTTCCCGTTGACGCAGTGGTTCACGGCGTCGCCCACCCAGGGGCTGCCCACGGGAACAACGGCCAGTTCCTGAAAACAGACAGCGGCAGCAGAAAACGCCCAGTTGTTCGCGGCGTTGATGCCTGCCCCGAAGTTGCTGTCGTCATCGGCGTGAGCGGGGGCAGCAAGGGCAACGCCGGCAAGGGCGAGCACAGTGATTGCGGCGATCTTCTTCATGCTTCGGAGAACGACAGACTCGGTCGTCAGGCACGGTCCCGTCACTCGAATACCAAACACGGGAGAGGGCCCGATATGACGCGAGTCCGGCTGCCGCCCTCACCATGGTCTTCAAGCACGTGGAGTCCGCCCCGACGCGCTGGCGCGCGACCTCACCGCACCCCACCTCGTCGAACGCCCCGAGGCAGGCGCCGTATGACCACGATGCCAGAATGCGTCGATGACCAGCGCAAAAGAAGTAGTCCACCAGTTCCTTCTGCAGGTGCGATCGGGACTGCACCCCGACCGGGCCGATCGCTACATGGCCGACCGGGTCCAGGCACACCAAGTCGTCTCGGAAGCACCGGTGGTCGTGGAGCGAACCCCGCAGCAGTACACCGAGCACGTTCAGGAGATGCTCGACGCCTACGGCACCTTCACGCTGAGCGTGGACGAACTCCTTGCCGACGGTGACCGGGTCTACGCCCGCTGGACCCAGGTCGGCCAACACATCGGACCGATCGACCAGTACCCGCCCACCGGCACCCAACTCACCGCGATGACCAGTGCGGTCTACCGCGTCGTGGACGGCCTGATCGTCGAGTACTGGATCCAGATCGACCGGCAGGGCATCACCACTCAGCTGGAACGAGCCGCTGCCGAGCACTGATCCAGGACTCGATCCACAGATCTCGACAATTGCTCGTGTGACCGGCGCTTGGGCGACTTGGGTGCGAATGCCGTCGACATCGAGCACGTCCTCTGTAGCCCCCCAGCAGAACGCCCCGCCCCTGGAGCCCCTTTGTCCATAACCTTCCGCCCCCTCACCACCCCCACCGAGCTCGGCCTCTTCAACCAGCTCTCCTACTCTCTCGACCACGAACTGGCCGACGACCTCGCCCAGGGCCGCCGCATCCCCTCCTGGATGTGGGTGGCCCTCCACGACGACGGGCGCGTGCTCGCCCGCATCGCCTGGTGGACGGGGGGCGAAGGAGGCGCCCCACAGGCCCTCGACTTCTTCGATCTCGACGACTCCCTCCCCGAGGACGAACGCCTCGCGGTCGGACGGGAGTTGTTCCGCCGGGCAGCAGGCGCCGTGCTGCCCGAGAAGGTGGAGGAGTGGCCCGAGTTCGGGCGGTTCGTGCCCGGTGACTGGCGCGACGACCCCGACGTACGAGGGGCCGTCGAGGCCCGGATGCGCGTACTGGAGGAGACCGGGGCCCGGTTCCTCGTGGAGCGGCTGCGGCTGGAGTGGCGGCCGGGGACTCCCGTCGCCGAGCCCACCGGACGGCTCGTCTTCCGGAACGTACGGGACCGCGAGGACCTCCTCGCGCTCATGACGCCCGTCATGGAAGGCACCCTCGACGCACACGGCCAGGCCGACCTGGCGACCGGGCTCAGCGCCCGCCAGGCGGCGGAGCTGCACTACGACGACGAGTTCGCCCACTTCACGTCACCGCAGGCCTGGTGGCGGATCGCCGAGCTCGCCGACAGCGGTGAGCCGGTGGGCTTCGTCGTGCCCGCCAGGAACAGGTACAACCCGATCATCGCCTACCTCGGCGTACTGCCCGCCCACCGCGGCAACGGCTACATCGACGAGATCCTCGCCGAGGGCACCCGCGTACTGGTCGCGGAGGACGTGCCGCGCATCCGTGCCGCCACCGACCTCGCCAACGTCCCCATGGCGAAGGCCTTCGCGCGGGCCGGTTACGTCAACTTCGAGCGGGCGCTCAACATGACGTGGAGCGGATGAAGCGCTTCGGCCCCGTACCCGCCCCCTTCCCGGCACCCGTCCCCACGCGGCGGCGCAGGTCGCTCACCGAAGTGGCGAGTACGGCGGCCGCGGCCGCGGACCCGAACAGCCACCGGAACGGTGGCAGCGGCGTGTAGTCGAGCTGTTCCGCGGCCACCATCCGCGTACGGTCCGCCCGGTCGTGCACCACGGTCAGGGTGTCCCCGACGGTGAGACCGTCGGGGGTGTCCCCGTAGATCTCGGGCACCTCGGCGACAGCGGTCGCGGCGTCCTCGTAGCGGACGGTGATCTTCTCCGGCCAGTGGGAGCGCCCACCCTGGGTCACCTCGGTGACCCGGGCCCGCGCGGTCCGGCCGTTCCGGTCCAGGTCGTGGACCAGCAGCAGGTCGCCGACCATCCCGTACGTGACCCCGCCCAGCAGGACGAGCGAGCCGGTCGCCAGGAGCGCCGACCGCCAGGTGCGGAGCCTGCCCGGCACCGGGCGTCCCCAGCGGCGGCAGTACTCCCGCATCGCGGCCGCCTCCGCCTCCGTGAGGGGTTCTGTACGCCGGTGTTTGCCCATTCTCGCGAGGCTATGCGGCGTTCTGTACCGGTCGGGCGGCCGAACGTCCCGAATCGGACGGGCCGTAAGTCCGTTTTCGGCTGCCCGCTGCACGAATCGGCGGGACGGATCGGCCGGGGCTGTCGCACCATGGGGCAACGGAGGACCTGTCGCCGACGAGAGGGGCCGTCAGTGCTGTTCGAGGTGTGGGCACCGGAAGCCGAGGAGCGGGTCACCCTGCATCTGGCGGGGAGTGGCCGGGGCAAGGGGGCGGGGGCCGCTGTCGCCGGTCGTCCCATGGAGCGTGATCCGCGGCGCGCCGGCTGGTGGACCGTGCTCGCCGACGCGGTGGAGGGCAGCCGGTACGGGTTCGCGCTCGACGACGGGCCCGTGCTCCCCGACCCCCGCTCGCGCCGCCAGCCCGACGGGCCCGACGGCCTCAGCGCGGTCGTGGACCCCGACTCCTTCGTGCGGAGCGCCGGATGGGCGGGCCGCCCGCTCAAGGGCGCCGTGCTGTACGAGCTGCACATCGGCACGTACACCCGCGAGGGCACCTTCGACGCGGCCGCCGAGCGGCTCTCGCACCTGGTCCAGCTGGGCATCACCCACGTCGAGCTGATGCCGGTCTGCCCGTTCCCCGGTACGCACGGGTGGGGGTACGAGGGGGTTTCCCTGTGGGCGGTGCACGAGCCGTACGGCGGACCCGCCGGGCTGAAACGGTTCGTCGACGCGGCGCACGAGCTGGGGCTCGGCGTCGTACTGGACGTGGTGCACAACCACCTCGGCCCGTCCGGCAACTACCTCCCCCTGTTCGGGCCGTACTTCACGGACACCCACCACACCCCCTGGGGTTCGGCGGTGAACCTCGACGCGCCCGGCTCCGACGAAGTGCGCACGTATTTGCGCGAGTCGGCACTGTCGTGGCTGCGGGACTACCGCCTCGACGGGTTGCGACTGGACGCCGTGCACGCCCTCGCGGACACCCGGGCGACGCACTTCCTGGAGGAGCTGTCGGCCGCCGTGGACCAGCTGGCCGACGAGTTGCACCGGCCGCTCTTCCTGATCGCGGAGTCGGATCTCGGCGACCCGCGCACCACCACCCCGCGCGCCTCGGGCGGCCTCGGTCTCCACGCGCAGTGGAACGACGACTTCCACCACGCCCTGCACACCGCCCTCACCGGCGAGTCCCAGGGCTACTACGCGGACTTCGCCCGGGACCCGCTCCGGGCGCTCACCAAGACCCTGACGGGGGCGTTCTTCCACGACGGCACGTACTCGTCGTTCAGGGGCCGTACGCACGGCCGCCGCGTCGACCGTACGACGACGCCCGCGCGCCGTTTCCTCGCGTACTCCCAGACCCACGACCAGATCGGCAACCGGGCCCTGGGCGACCGGCTCTCGGCGTCCCTCTCCCCCGGGCTGCTGGCCTGCGCGGCGGCGCTCGTGCTGACGAGTCCGTTCACGCCGATGCTGTTCATGGGCGAGGAGTGGGGGGCGCGCACCCCGTGGCAGTTCTTCACCGACCACACCGATCCGGAGCTCGCGGAGGCGGTACGTCGCGGCAGGCGGCGGGAGTTCGCACAGCACGGCTGGGCCGAGGAGGACGTGCCCGACCCGCAGGACCCGCGCACCAGGGAGCGGTCCTGCCTGGACTGGTCGGAGCCGGACAGTGAGCCCCACGCGCGCGTGCTGGCCTGGTACCGCGAGCTGATCGCACTGCGCCACGCCCACCCGGACCTGGCCGACCAGGACCTGGCGGCGGTACGGGCCGCTCACGCGACGAACGGGGCCGGGCGCTGGATCGCGTACCGCAGGGGCGACATCAGGGTCGCGGTGAACCTCGCCAAGGACTCGGCGGCCATCGCCCTGGGCCGCAACGGCCGCACCCGGGTGCTGGCGGCCTGGGAGCCGGTGGAGGCGCCGGGGACGGACGGCGTGCTGGTGCTGCCCCCTGAGTCGTGCGTGGTGCTGGGGAGCTGACGCCGTACGGCCTCTTGGCGCTGAGGGGGGAGCTGGCGCCCTTGACCTCGTGTGCGCTCCAACGGGTACCCTGCGCCGCGATCACGGAGGGGAATCCATTGAAGCAGCGACACCTGGGCCGTACCGGACTCATGGTCAGCGAACTGTGCCTCGGCGCACTGACCTTCACCGACGGCGAGGGCGAGGCCGAGTCGCACCGTGTGCTCGACACGTTCGCCGAAGCGGGCGGCACCTTCATCGACACGGCAGACATGTACGGGCGGGGCGTCTCCGAGGAGGTGCTCGGCCGCTGGCTGAAGGGGCGGCGCCGGGACGACCTGGTCATCGCCACCAAGGTCTGGGGGCGGATGGGCGACGGGGCCAACGACAGCGGTCTGAGCCGCAAGCACATCCTGTCGGCGGTGGAGGCCAGTCTGCGGCGGCTCGGCACCGACTACATCGACCTCTACCAGACGCACATCTGGGACGCGACGACGCCCGTCGAGGAGACCCTGTCCACCCTCGACTCGCTGGTCAGGGCGGGCAAGGTCCGCTACCTCGGCGCGAGCAACATCACGCCGGCCAAGCTCCAGAAGGCGCAGGACACGGCCCGGCAGCACGGCTGGGAGACGTACAGCGCCCTCCAGCCGCTCTACAACCTGCTCCACCGCGAGGTGGAGTGGGAACTCGGCCCCCTGTGCGACGAGGAGGGCATCGGAATGATCCCCTTCAAGCCGTTGCAGGGCGGCTGGCTCACGGGGAAGTACCGGCGCGGGCTCACCTCCGTACCGGAGGACTCGCGCGAGGCGCAGTTCCAGCAGATCTCCGGCAAGGAGCAGTGGCGCGAGCGGGACAACGAGGAGACCTGGCGGGTCGTCGACGCCCTCCTGGAGATCGCCGGGGAGGCGGGGCGGACGCCTTCGCAGGTGGCGCTGCGGTGGCTGATGGCCCGGCAGGCGGTGAGCGCGCCGATCGTCGGGGCACGCACGGCCGAGCAGCTCACCGAGAACATGGGCGTCGTGGGCTGGGAGCTGACGGCGGAGCAGACGGCGAGGCTGGACTCGGCGAGCGCACGGCCGGTGCCGTACCCGTACGACTTCCTGCGCAGCGTCACCGAGCGCAATTAGCGACGGGCGACCGGCGACAAGCAGCCGTACGAGCGCGGGTTCCGGTGCGGCAGGCGCCCTGAAGCGGCTGCCGCACCCTCCTCCCTACCGGTACGAAGCGCCCCACGGGTAGAACATCAGCGCCAGCACGGCCACCAGCACACCGAGGATCACCACGGTCGCCACCCAGTCCCTGCTGCCGCCGCGCCGCCGCCCCTCGGGCCAGGCCCGCCAGGCGTCGGGCTGTGCCCGTACGCGCTTCTTGCGGCGGCCCAGGCGGCGGCCCTGTCGCCGGGTGGCCTCCTCGTCCTCGCGGCGCAGCCGCTCCGCGACCATACGGGCGCGGGCGGACGGCTCCTTGGGAGCCTGGGCCCTGATCCTGGCCTCGCTGTCCTCCTCGAACCGCTGCCACACATCGTCGGGAAGAGAAGGTTCCCCTTCCGCTCCCTCGGCCCCCTCGGCCAGTGGTCTGTCGCTCACCGCACAGTTCCTCTCGGACAGACGCATCCGTTGTCGAATGCGCGCGCGAGATCCTATAGCCGGTCACCGACAGCCCGACATCGAGGGAAGAAAGCGGGAGCTACCGCCCCAACTCACCCTCGGTGCGGGCTTTTCGGCGGCGGTCCAGTGCTCTCCCTCGGTTCCAGGTGCGGGAGTTCGCCCTGGAGGCTGCGTACCGGGGCACCGTCGACGACGGCGAGCAGTTCCTGTGCGGCGAGCCGGCCGAAGGCGGGGGTGTCGCGGACGAGGGCGGTGAGCCGGGGGTGGGTGACCCGGCAGAGGGCGGAGTCGTCCCACGCGACGATCGACACCTCCCCGGGGACCGAGAAGCCGCGTCCGGCGGCGACCGAGGCGCCCGCGACGGCCATCACGTCGTTGTCGTAGACGATGGCGGTCGGGCGGGTGCACGGCGGTTCGTCCAGGATGCGGCGGGTGGCTTCGGCGCCCTCCGCGTCGGAGTAGTCGGTGGCCACCGAGCGGACCTCGCGCGCGTCGAGGTCGCGGCGGGCGGCCTCCGCGCGCAGCGACACGATGCGCCGCTCGGTGTGCGCGAGGCCGCGCATGCCCGCGACGTGCACGATGCGCCGGTGGCCGAGGGAGTGCAGGTGGTCCAGTACGGAAGCCATGGCACCCGAGTCGTCGGCCCAGACGTTCGAAACCGGCAACGGGGTTTCGGCGTGGTGCTCGTCGGCCTCCAGACCGCCGATGACGACGGCGGGCAGGCCGAGCGAGGCGAGCAGGGCGGGGCGCGGGTCCTCGACCCTGGGGTCCACGACGAGGACGCCGTCCACCCGCCGCTCGGCCCACCAGCGGCGCAGTACGGCGAGTTCGGTGTCGAGGTCCTCCACCACCTGGAAGAGCAGGGCCACTTGGCGCGCGGACAGCGTCTCCTGGATGCCCGACACCAGTTGGAGGAAGAAGGACTCCACGCCGAGGGTGTGGGCGGGACGGGCGAGGACGAGTCCGGCACAGCCCGCACGTTCGCCGGAGAGCGCGCGGGCGGCGCTGTTGGCCTGCCAGCCGAGTTCCTCGGCCACCCTGCGCACCCGCGCGCGCGTGCCCGGGGAGACCCCCGGGCGGTCGTTGAGGGCGAAGGAGACCGCACTCTCGGAGACACCGGCGCGGCGCGCGATGTCCTTCATGGTGGGCCTGCGGGCCGGCCGGGGCCGGATGCCGTCGCCCGACGCGGCTGTGGTCATGGAGCGGCTGTCCTCTCGTGCGACTGTGCGTGGTCCCGGCCGACCGTCCTGACCAGCGCCCGGCAGCTGCCGGGCGGGGTGTCGGCGGGCGGGTGCGGAGCGAAGCGGACTTCGGCCGTGCCGTCCGCCGGGGCGTCGACGACGCACTTGCGAGGGCCGTCCGGCCGCCAACTACCGTACGGGGAAACCAAGATGGCCTCACAGCGGAGGTCGCTGCGCGGCGCGTGGAACAGGACGGGCAGTCGCGCGCCCAGGGCCGGCGACTCCACCCCGGCTACTTCCACCCCGACCACGTCACCTCCACCCCCTCCGGCCCCACCCGCACCAGCACCTCGCACGTGGCCCACTCGTTCCCCAAGTGCCTTCACAGCAGGCCGAGTAGCAAGCTAAACCGCATTAGCGATCACTCGGCTAAACCGCATTAGCGCGGAGAAGCATTACCGCGCACCACATGCCGTGTCAACTCCCTGCTCAACCGCTTTAGTCCAGCTCAGAGACTCTCAACAATCAACGCCTGCACGCCTGTTGACGCCACTGACTCCGCCGCTCCATTGTGTGTTCCGCAATCCGGCAGTGTGGCCGGTGCGAAGAGGAGGAACGACGATGTCCCGTGGGCGCCTGTCCCGCATCTCCATCGCCACCGCCATGGCGGCAGCCCTGATGTCGACGGCTGCCTGCGGCATGAGCGGCAGCGGCTCTGACAACGATGCCAAGCAGCCCGAGAAGTCGGGCAAGGTGTCCGGCGAGATCACCTTCCGCACGCTCCAGCTCAAGCCGACCTTCACCACGTACGTCCAGGGCGTGATCGACGCGTTCGAGAAGAAGTACCCGGACGTCAAGATCAAGTGGGAGGACGTGCCGGGCGAGGGCTACAACGAGAAGCTGGTCGCCGACGCCCAGGCCGGTGCCCTGCCGGACGTGGTCAACCTCAACACCGACTCCTTCCAACTCCTCGCGGACCGGGGCATGTTGGCGGACGTCGCCAAGCTGGACCCGGCGGTGCAGAAGGAGTACGTGCCGGGCGCCTGGGACCAGTACAAGCTTCCCAAGAAGGAGGGCGTGTTCGCGTACCCCTGGTACGTGACGCCGGAGATCCTCACGTACAACAAGGAGCTCTTCGCCAAGGCCGGCCTGGACGTGAACAAGCCGCCGACGACGGTGGAGCAGTTCTTCGACTACGCGGAGCAGATCACCGAGAAGTCGGGCGGCAAGTTCTCGGCGTTCATGGCCGATCCCAAGTCCCGGCTGCCCGGTGACTGGCAGAAGATGGGCGTGCCGATCCTCAACGGCGCCAAGGACAAGTTCACCTTCGACACCCCGAAGGCGATCTCCTGGATCGAGCGGATGAAGGAGCTGTACGCCAAGGGCGCCATGCCCAAGGAGTCGCTCACCAAGTCCGACGACATCAGCCAGCTCTACGGCGCGGACAAGCTCGTCTTCGGCCCCGGCTCCCCCGGCTTCATCCGCGACGTGAAGCAGAACGCGCCCAAGGTGTACGCGAAGACGCAGGTGCAGAAGGCGGTCACCGGCACGCTCGGCCACATCGGCATCTACACGCAGTCGCTCGGCGTCCGCAAGGACACCAAGTCCCCCGACGCGGCAGCCGAGTTCGCGAAGTGGGTGACCAACGGACCCAACCAGGTCGCCTTCTCCAAGGAGGTCGCGATCTACCCGTCGAACGCGAAGGGCCTGGCCGACCCGTACTTCGCCGACAAGGGCGACGGCAAGGACCCGGAGACCCTGGCACGGGCGCTCGGCGCGGAGGAGCTGAAGGAGGCGCAGCTCGACGCGAACACCCCGGTCGAGTGGACCAGCCAGATCGGTGACGCGGTGGTCCTGGAGATGCAGAAGGCGATCAAGGGCGAGACGGACGCCAAGACCGCGCTGGCCAAGGCGCAGGACGAGGCCAACAAGATCCTGGCCCAGCAGGCCAAGCAGAAGAAGAAGTAGGCGGCGGACCGCTCATGTCACAGATCACCGGTACGGGGCCCGGCCCCGGCCAGGGTGGCGGCGGTACGGGCGCCGGGCCCCGCGCGGGATTCGCCGCGCGGGGCGGCGGCGGCCCGTCGTCCGGCCGGTCGTCCGGCCCCTCGCCCGACGCCTCGCCGGACCCCTCCGCCACCCCACCTCGCAAGGCCTCCGGCAAGCGCGAGGCCCGGCGGCTCAAGCGGGCCATGGGCGCGGAAACGGGGCTGGTGCACCGCCGCTGGTGGGCGCCGTACCTCTTCCTGCTGCCGGGGCTCGCCCTGGTGGTGCTGTTCAGTCTCTGGCCGTTCGTCAATACGGTCATCCTTTCGCTGACGGACGCTCAGATCCTGCGCGGCGGCGACTTCGTGGGGTTCGAGAACTACGGGCGCGCGCTGGCGGACGACACCTTCTGGCTGGCCCTGTTCAACAGCGTGCTCTACACGGTCGTGGTGGTGCCGTGCCTGGTGTTCCTGCCGCTGGCGCTCGCCGTGCTCGTACAGAAGAAGGTCCCCGGCATCGGCTTCTTCCGGTCCGCCTTCTACACACCGGTGATCGCCTCGGCGGTGGTCGTCGGGCTGATGTGGCAGTGGATCCTGCGCAGTGACGGGCTGATCAACACCGTCTTCCAGAAGCTGAGCCTGATCAGCGAGCCGATCCCGTTCCTCACCGACTCCACGATGCTGCTGGTCTCGGCGATGATCGTGACGGTCTGGAAGGGCCTCGGCTACTACATGGTCTTCTACCTGGCCGCGCTCGGGAACGTACCGACGTCCCTCTACGAGGCTGCGGCGATCGACGGGGCGGGGCCTGTGCGGCGCTTCTTCAGCATCACCGTACCGAGCGTGAAACCGATGATGCTGCTGGTCGGAACGCTGTCCGCGATCTCCGCGCTCCGGGTGTTCACGGAGATCTACATCCTGGGCGGCGAGAGCGGCGGCCCCGGCGGCGGCTCCCGGACGCTGCCGTTCCTGATCCGTCAGGTGGGCCTCGGCTTCGCCGGCGAGACGGGGTACGCGGCAGCCATCTCGATCCTGCTGTTCCTGCTCACGCTGGTGTTCAGCCTGCTGGGGCACCGTCTCTCGAAGGGTGACGAGAGTTGAGCACCACCACCAGTGCTCCCGGGACCGGGCCAAGGTCCGCCACGGGTGCCTCTGCCTCTGCCGCCCCTGTCCCCGAGCGCCGCCCGCGCAAGCGGCTGCGTCCCGGGCTGGTCGGCCGCTACCTCACGCTCGTACTGATGCTGGTCGTCATGCTCGGCCCGATCGTCTGGCAGTTCCTGACCTCGCTGAAGGGGCGCGGCGAGAACGTCTACGCGGGCGTGCTGCCGAGCGATCCGACGCTGGACAACTTCGTCCGGGTCGCGGACGCCTTCCCGCTCTTCCAGTACGTCGGCAACACACTGATCGTGGCCGCGCTCGCCATCACCTCCAACTGCCTGTTCGCCGCGATGGGCGGGTACGCGCTGTCGCGGGCCGGGTGGCGGGGGCGCAAGACGGTCTTCACGGTGCTGGTGGCGACGCTGATGTTCCCGTTCGAGTCCGTGATGATCTCGATGTTCCTGACGGTCCGTGAGATGGGTCTGGTGGACACCCTGATCGGGGTGTGGCTGCCGGGCGCGGTGTCGGTGCTCAACCTGATGATCATGCGCGCGGCCTTCCTCGCCGTACCCAAGGAGGTGGAAGAGGCGGCGGTGCTCGACGGGGCGAACGAGTGGCAGCGGTTCAGGCGGGTGTTCCTGCCAAGTGCCAAGGGGGCGCTGGCAGTTGTCTGCATCACCAGCTTCATGGGTGCGTGGGACGACTTCCTGTGGCCGCTCATCGTCCTCACCAACAGCGACAACTACACGCTTCAGCTCGGCCTGAAAACGCTGGCCGGGGCGACGACCGTGAACGACCAGCGGCTGATCGCGGCCGGGGCGATGGCGGCGCTGCTGCCGATGATGCTGATGTTCTTCGCGCTCCAGAGGTACTTCTTCAAGGGGGTGGGCGAGGGGGCCATCAAGACGTGACGCGGGCGGTGTCGCGCCGCCATGCCCTGTCCTGAGCCTGCCCCTGCCCGCGCTGCCATGTCCTGCCCCTCCCCGCTCTGTCCTGTCCTGTCCTGATCCTTCCGACCAAGGGATGCCCGTTCCATGGGAGACGTACGTCCGCGACCGCGCTTCGGTGTCAACTACACGCCCGCCGTGGGGTGGTTCCACCACTGGCTCGACTTCGATCTCGACGAGGTGAGGCGCGACTTCGACTCGCTGGCCGCCCTCGGCATCGACCACGTCCGCGCCTTCGCCCTCTGGCCGCTCTTCCAGCCGAACCGGACACTGATCCGGGCCCGCGCGGTGGAGCAACTGGGGCAGCTGGTCGACGCGGCGGGCGAACGCGGGCTCGACGTATCGGTGGACGCGGTCCAGGGGCACCTGTCCAGCTTCGACTTCGTACCGTCGTGGCTGGCGACCTGGCACCGGCGGAACATGTTCACGGACGTGAACGTGGTGGAGGCCGAGGCACGGTACGTGGAGACCCTCGCCGCATCGCTCGCCGAGCGGCCGAACTTCATCGGAATGACGCTCGGCAACGAGGTCAACCAGTTCTCGGGCTGGCCGCACCCGGACCCGGACCCGTGCACGTACGAGCAGGCGGGGCGCTGGCTGGAGCGGCTGCTCGACGCGTGCGAGAAGGGTGCGCCGGGGAAGCTGCACACCCACTCCGAGTACGACGCGGTGTGGTTCCAGCCGGGCCATCCCTTCACCCCGGCGCACGCGTCGCGGCTCGGCGGTGCGACGACGATCCACTCGTGGGTCTTCAACGGCACGGCGCAGCGCCACGGACGCGACGGCGCGGCGACCGTCCACCACGCGGAGTACCTGATCGAACTGTCCCGGGCGTGGGCGGAGCCGGGGCGTCCGGTGTGGTTGCAGGAGGTGGGGGCACCGGCCCCGCTGATTCCCGCCGAGCATGTGGCGGAATTCGTGTCCGCGACCGTAGAGAACGCCCTGACCTGCGAGGACCTCTACGGCATTACCTGGTGGTGCTCGCACGACGTCTCGCGCGAACTGGCGGACTTCCCGGAGCTGGAGTACTCGCTGGGCCTGCTCACCAACGCCCGCGAGGTCAAGCCGGCGGGGCGCGTGCTGGCGGAGATCGCGGCAGGCGTACGGGGCGGAGGGGGCCCGGCTCCGGTCCGGCGGACCACGGCGCTCGTCCTCGACGTGGGCGACTCGGACACGGCACCGGGCCGCGGGGTGTGCGCACCGGGAGGCGCCTTCTACGAGGCATGGGCGCGCCTGGCCGCGGACGGCGTCCGGGCGACGGCGGTACTGGCGGACCTGGCGTCGGACGCGGGGCATCCGGCGGGACGGGGGATCGAGGAGGTGGTGGGGGTGGACGAGGTCCGCTGAGCGACGAACGGCGTTTCCCCGGCGGCACGGCGGGCAGCGCCTACTCGAACGCCCCCGTCCCTCAGCCGCACCCCGACGGACCGCACCTCCGATGGCCCGCCCCTCAGCCGCCGCACCCCCGACGGCCCGACTCCGCCACCCCACTCCCGGCAGCCCACCCACACACACTCGGAGCCACCCTCATGCACGACGACCGCAGCATCGTGGAACACCGTCTCCGGCGGGTACTCGGGGAACGCATCCGCCCCGCGATCCGCTCCCGCTCCACTCCCCTGACCATCGAGCGCTGGGAGGCTCCGGGTGAGCCGGTGCCCGTCGCCGAGGGGCTGGCCGCCGTGTACGAGCCGGCGGCTGCCGGTCAGGCGTGGGGTCCGGCCTGGGGCACCACCTGGTTCAGGGTCACCGGGCGGGTGCCCGCCGAGTGGGCGGGCCGGACCGTCGAGGCGGTCATCGACCTCGGGTTCGACCGGCAGATGCCGGGCTTCCAGTGCGAGGGCCTGATCTACCGGCCGGACGGCGAGGCGGTCAAGGCGCTCAACCCGCGCAACGACTGGGTCCGCGTCGGAGCCGGGCCTGACGGTGTCGCCGAGGGCGGCGAGGAGGTGCTGCTGTACGTGGAGGCGTCGTCGAACCCGATCCTGGTCGACCACGCGCCGACGTACGAGGGCGACCGGCTCACCGCGCAGAGCCACCCCCTCTACCGCATCGAGCGGATGGACCTGACCGTCTTCGAGACCGAAGTCTGGGAGCTGGTGCAGGACTTGGAGGTGCTCGACTCGCTGATGCGCAACCTGCCGGGGGACGACGCCCGCCGCTACGAGATCCTGCGCGCGCTCGAACGCGCCCTGGACGCGGTCGACCTAGCCGACGTCGCGGGCACCGCCGCCCGCGCCCGTACCGAACTGACCGAGGTCCTCGCCGCCCCCGCCAACCGGTCCGCGCACCGGATCAGCGCGGTCGGCCACGCGCACATCGACTCGGCATGGCTGTGGCCGCTGCGCGAGACGGTGCGGAAGGTGGCGCGCACCTCCTCCAACATGGTCCATCTGATGGACGACCACCCGGAGTTCGTGTTCGCGATGTCGCAGGCGCAGCAGCTCGCCTGGATCAAGGAACACCGGCCTGAGGTGTTCGCGAAGGTCAAGAAGAAGATCGCGGGCGGGCAGTTCGTGCCGGTCGGCGGCATGTGGGTGGAGTCGGACACCAACATGGTCGGCGGGGAGGCGATGGCACGTCAGTTCCTGTACGGCAAGAAGTTCTTCATGGACGAGTTCGGTATCGAGACCAACGAGGTCTGGCTGCCGGACTCCTTCGGGTACACGGCGGCGATGCCGCAGCTCGTGAAGCTGTCGGGGTCGAAGTGGTTCCTGACGCAGAAGATCTCGTGGTCGCAGATCAACAAGTTCCCGCACCACACCTTCTGGTGGGAGGGCATCGACGGCACCCGGGTCTTCACCCACTTCCCGCCGGTCGACACCTACAACTCCGACCTGGGCGGCGAGCAGATGGCGCACGCCGCGAGCAACTACCGCGAGAAGGGCCGGGGTTCGCGGTCGCTGGCTCCCTTCGGGTGGGGTGACGGCGGTGGCGGTCCCACGCGCGAGATGCTGGCGCGGGCGGAGCGGCTGCGTGACCTGGAGGGCTCCCCGAAGGTGACGGTCGAGAAGCCGTCCGCCTTCTTCGCCAAGGCGGAGGCCGAGTACCCGGACGCCCCGGTGTGGGCGGGCGAGCTCTATCTGGAGCTGCACCGGGGCACGTACACCTCCCAGGCCAAGACCAAGCAGGGCAACCGGCACAGCGAGTCGCTGCTCCGCGAGGCCGAGCTCTGGGCGTCGACGGCGGCGGTCCGCGTCCCCGGATACACCTATCCCCAGGCGGAGTTGGAGCGGATCTGGAAGACGGTGCTGCTGCACCAGTTCCACGACATCCTGCCCGGTTCGTCGATCGCCTGGGTACACCGCGAGGCCCGTGAGACGTACGCCCGGATCCGTACCGAGCTGGAGTCGATCACGCTCGCCGCGCAGACCGCACTCGCGGGCCGGGGGACGGCGGAAGTCGTCTTCAACTCGGCGCCGCACGACCGCCGTTCGGTCCCTGCGGGCGGCGCATCGACCTCCCCCGCCCGTACGACGGCGCCGGTCACGGCCGTTGCCCGCGACGGAGGTTTCGAGCTCGCCAACGGCCTGCTGCGGATCGTCGTCGACGGCCGGGGCCTGGTCGTCTCGGCGTACGACATCGGCGCCCGCCGGGAATCGGTGGCGCCGGGGCTGGCCGCGAACCTCCTCCAGATCCACCCGGACTTCCCGAACATGTGGGACGCCTGGGACATCGACGAGTTCTACCGCCACAACGTCACCGACCTGACGGACCTCGACTCCCTCGAACTGATCACGTCCGACGACGACTTGGCGACCCTCACCGTCGTCCGCTCCTTCGGCGACGCGGGCTCCTCGGTCACCCAGCGGCTCACCCTCCGCTCGGGCGCCAAGGTGCTCGACATCGAGACGGACGTCGACTGGCGGGAGACGGAGAAGTTCCTCAAGGCGGCGTTCCCGCTGGACGTGAAGGCGGACCGGTCGGCGGCCGAGACCCAGTTCGGCCACGTCTTCCGGGCGACCCACACCAACACCTCGTGGGAGGCCGCCAAGTTCGAGATCTGCGCGCACCGCTGGATCCAGGTCGAGGAGCCGGGCTGGGGCGCGGCGGTCGTCAACGACTCCACGTACGGCCACGACGTCACCCGCGACATGCGCGCGGACGGCGGCCAAACCACCACCGTGCGCCTCTCCCTGCTCCGCGCCCCCCGCTACCCCGACCCGGAGACCGACCAGGGCACCCACCGGCTGCGCTTCGCGCTGGCCCCCGGCGCCACGGTCACCGACGCGGTCCGCGAGGGCCACTGGATCAACCTCCCGGAGCGTACGGTCACGGGCGGCTCGGGCGCCCCGGTCGCCCCGCTCTTCACGGTCGACGACGACCGCATCGTCGTCGAGGCGGTGAAGCTGGCGGAGGACGGCAGCGGGGACGTGGTCGTACGGCTCTACGAGTCGGGCGGCGGCCGGGCCACCGGCACCCTGACGGCCGGCTTCCCGGCGGCCACGGTCACGGAGACGGACCTGCTGGAGCGTCCGCTCGCCGACGCACCGGCGTACGCGCTGAGTACGGAGGGCGGGGTGGAGCTGTCGCTGCGCCCGTTCCAGATCCTGACGCTGCGGGTGGCGCGGGCCTAGGACCCGCCGATCGTGTGGTGTGGGCCCCACGCGCGGCAGCGTGCAGAGGGGTCCGCACCACACTCCCCGGCTTCAGCGCGCCCGTCCCAGCTCCTTCCTGAAGAGCTCCAGCACGTTCCCGCCGAGGACCTTGCGGAGGGTCTCCTCCGGCAGGCCGCGCCCGACCAGCGCCTCCGTGACCAGCGGCAGTCCGCTCGGCCCCTTCAGTCCGGGCAGCGAGAGCAGGAAGTCCTCCGGTATCTCCTCCTCGCAGCAGCGCGGCATCGTGTCGTGGTCGACCTCCTCGATGAAGTCGGCGCCGATGCCCACGTGGTCGGGGCCCACCACGTCCAGGACGTGCAGGAAGTGGTCGGCGAGGCGGTCCACCGTCTGCTCTGCCGGGCTCGCACCGACGAACTCCGGGAAGAAGTTCACGCAGACCGTGCCGCCGGTGGCGGCGATGGAGCGCAGCTGGTCGTCGGTCAGGTTGCGGTGGTGGTCGCGCAGGGCGCGGGCGGAGGAGTGGGTGGCCATCACGGGGCGGGTGGCCAGTTCCGTGACGTGGGCGACGCCGGAGGCGTTCAGGTGCGAGACGTCGTAGATCATGCCGAGGCTTTCCATGATCCTCAGAGCCTCGACGCCCGCTTCGGTGAGGCGGCTGCCGGTGGCGTCCTCGCCGCTGCCGTCGGCCAGTGGCGTGCGGCTCCAGTGGGCGAGGGAGGCCACTCGTACCCCCAGCCGGAAGAGGGTGGGGAAGAGCTCCACGCTCGCGTCGACGCCCGGGGCGCTCTCCAGGGCGAGGACGAGGGCGATCTTCCCGGCGGCGTGCGCGGCGTCGATGTCGTCGCCGTCGAGGCAGAGGCGTACGGAGTCCTGGTTGCCCTCGGCGAGGGTGTGCGCGCACTCGATCATGCGGAGGGTCTGGCGGAGGGCGCCCTCGGGACGGTACTCGTCGCCGATGAAGACCGGGAGCACCTGGAGGTTCACTCCGCCCTCGTGGAGCTGCGGCAGCCAGCGCTCGCGGAAGAAGCTCGCCCAGCGCCTCGGGGGACGGGCGGTGACGGCTATCAGGAGGTCGTTGTGGGCGTCCGCGACGACCGAGCGGCGGTGGAGCTCAAGGGTGCTTGGATCAAGGGGCATGGGAGCAAAGGGTAGGCGCGCCCGGCGGGCGGGTCGACAGGTATTTCTCACACTTCTCTGACCTCGCCTTCTTCCCGGAAAAACGGCTCTGAGCTGCGGATATGCCATTCGTACCAGTCCTGCGCACGGCCTTGATCAAGGGGCTCGGAGAGGTAGGGTCGGGGGTCTCCGACACCTCGTCCACCTCGCTGGGGCACCGCTGTGCCCACGCGCGGGTGCCCCGTGTCGGTCGTACGCCAGCCGCCGCCCCGCTCCCGGAAGTAGGCACCTCACTGTGGCCGACCAGCCGTTCACGCACCTGCACGTTCACACCCAGTACTCGCTCCTGGACGGTGCGGCCCGGCTCAAGGACATGTTCAAGGCGTGCGGCGACATGGGGATGTCGCACATCGCCATGACCGACCACGGCAATCTGCACGGGGCGTACGACTTCTTCCATCAGGCGAAGAAGGCGGAGATCACCCCGATCATCGGCATCGAGGCGTATCTCGCGCCGGAGTCGCGGCGGCACAACAAGCCGGTGAAGTGGGGTGCGCCGCACCAGAAGGGCGACGATGTCGCGGGTGCGGGCGCGTACACGCACATGACGATGTGGGCGCGGAACAACACCGGTCTGCACAACCTCTTCCGCGCCCAGTCCCGGGCCAGCCTGGAGGGCTTCTTCCGCAAGCCGCGCATGGACCGCGAGCTGCTGGCCGAGTACGGCGAGGGCCTGATGGCGACCACCGGATGCCCGTCCGGCGAAATCTCCACCAAGATCCGGCTCGGCCAGCTCGACGAGGCGATCAAGGCGGCGGGCGAGTTCCAGGACATCTTCGGCAAGGAGAACTTCTTCGTCGAGCTGATGGACCACGACATCGACATCGACCGGCGGGCCCGCTCCGGTCTCCTCGAAGTCGCGAAGAAGATCCAGGCGCCGTTCGTCGTCACCAACGACTCGCACTACACGTACGCGAACGAGGCCGCCGCGCACGACACCCTGCTCTGCATCCAGACCGGGTCGAACATCGCCGACCAGGACCGGTTCCGCTTCGACGGCTCCGGCTACCACCTCAAGACCGCCGCCGAGATGTACGCGATCGACTCGTCGGACGCCTGGCTGGAGGGCTGCCGCAACACCCAGCTCCTCATCGCCGACCGGGTGGACACCTCCGGCATGTTCGAGCCGAAGAACCTGATGCCGAAGTTCGACGTGCCCGAGGGGTACGACGAGGTGTCGTGGTTCCGCGAGGAAGTGCGCATCGGCATGAACCGGCGCTTCAACGGCAACGTCCCGCAGGACCGCCAGGAGCTCGCCGACTACGAGATGGGCATCATCATCGAGATGGGCTTCCCGGGGTACTTCCTCGTGGTCGCCGACTTCATCATGTGGGCCAAGAACAACGGCATCGCGGTCGGCCCGGGCCGAGGCTCCGCGGCCGGTTCGATCGTCGCGTACGCCATGGGCATCACCGACCTCGACCCCGTCCCGCACGGGCTGATCTTCGAGCGGTTCCTCAACCCCGAGCGCGTCTCCATGCCCGATGTCGACATCGACTTCGACGAGCGCAGGCGCGGTGAGGTGATCCGGTACGTCACCGAGAAGTACGGCGCCGACAAGGTCGCCATGATCGGCACGTACGGCACCATCAAGGCGAAGAACGCCATCAAGGACTCGGCCCGCGTGCTGGGCTACCCGTACGCGATGGGCGACCGCATCACCAAGGCGATGCCCGCCGACGTCATGGGCAAGGGCATCGACCTCAACGGCATCACCGACCCCAAGCACCCCCGCTACAGCGAGGCGGGCGAGGTGCGCGGGATGTACGAGAACGAGCCCGACGTCAAGAAGGTCATCGACACGGCGCGCGGCATCGAGGGCCTGGTCCGCCAGATGGGCGTGCACGCGGCCGGCGTCATCATGTCGAGCGAGCCGGTCATCGACCACGCCCCGGTCTTCTCGCCCAAGAACGACGGCGTGGTCGTCACCCAGTGGGACTACCCGAGCTGCGAGTCGCTCGGCCTCCTCAAGATGGACTTCCTGGGCCTGCGCAACCTGACGATCATGCAGGACGCCCAGAAGGCCATCAAGGCGAACAAGGGCATCGACCTGGAGCTCCTCTCGCTCCCGCTCGACGACGGTCCGACGTACGACCTGCTGGCGCGCGGCGACACCCTGGGCGTGTTCCAGTTCGACGGCGGCCCGATGCGGTCCCTGCTGCGCCTGATGAAGCCCGACAACTTCGAGGACATTTCCGCCGTGTCGGCGCTCTACCGGCCAGGCCCGATGGGAATGAACTCCCACACCAACTACGCCCTGCGCAAGAACAAGCAGCAGGAAATCACCCCGATCCACCCGGAGTTGGAGGAGCCGCTCTCCGAAGTCCTGGGCATCACCTACGGCCTGGTGGTGTATCAGGAGCAGGTGCAGAAGGCGGCCCAGGTCCTCGCGGGCTACTCCCTGGGCCAGGCAGACCTCCTGCGCCGCGCCATGGGCAAGAAGAAGAAGGAAGTCCTCGACAAGGAGTTCGTCCCCTTCCAGCAGGGCTGCCGGGAGCGCGGCTACTCCGACGAGGCGATCCAGGCGGTGTGGGACGTCCTGGTCCCCTTCGCGGGCTACGCGTTCAACAAGGCGCACTCGGCGGCGTACGGCCTGGTCTCCTACTGGACGGCCTACCTCAAGGCCAACTACCCCGCCGAATACATGGCCGGCCTCCTCACGTCCGTCAAGGACGACAAGGACAAAATGGCCCTGTACCTGAACGAGTGCCGCCGCATGGGCATCAAGGTGCTCCCGCCGGACGTGAACGAGTCGGCGGGCAACTTCACCCCGCAGGGCGACGACGTGATCGTCTTCGGCCTCACCGCGGTCCGCAACGTCGGCCAGAACGTCGTCGACTCGATCGTCAAGTGCCGCAAGGCGAAGGGCAAGTACTCCTCCTTCCCCGACTACCTCGACAAGGTCGAATCGGTCGTCTGCAACAAGCGCACGACGGAATCCCTCATCAAGGCGGGCGCCTTCGACGCGATGGGCCACACCCGCAAGGGTCTGTCGGCCGTCTTCGAGAACATGGTCGACGCGGTCGTCCAGGTGAAGCGCAAGGAGGCCGAGGGCCAGTTCGACCTCTTCGGCGACCTGGGTACGGAAGGCCCCGACGACTCCCCCGGCTTCGGCCTCGACACCCCCATCGGGGACATCGAGTGGGACAAGTCGTTCCTGCTCGCCCAGGAACGCGAAATGCTCGGCCTGTACGTCTCCGACCACCCGCTCTTCGGCCTGGAACACGTACTCTCCGACAAGTCCGACGCGGCGATCGCCCAGCTCACCAGCGGCGACTTCTCGGACGGCGCGGTCGTCACGATCGGCGGCCTGATCACCGGCCTGCAACGCAAGATGACCAAGCAGGGCAACGCCTGGGCCATCGCCACGGTGGAGGACCTGGCGGGCTCCATCGAGTGCATGTTCTTCCCCGCCACCTACCAGCTCATCTCGACCCAACTGGTCGAGGACACCGTCGTGTTCGTCAAGGGCCGCCTCGACAAGCGCGAGGACATCCCCCGCCTGGTCGCGATGGAACTCCAGGTCCCCGACATCTCGGACGCGGGCACCAACGCCCCCGTGGTCCTCACCATCCCCACCGTCAAGGTCACCCCACCCATGGTCGGCAAACTCGGCGAGATCCTCTCCCACCACAGGGGCGACACAGAGGTCCGCATCAAGCTCCAGGGCCCCCGCAAGACGACGGTCCTGCGCCTGGACCGCCACCGGGTAAAGGCGGACCCGGCACTCTTCGGCGACCTGAAGGTCCTACTGGGCCCGTCCTGCCTCCTATAGCCCGAAGGTGAGGGGCCCCTACAGCCCCCTGAAGCGGGCCCCTCACCCCAGCACCACCCGCCCGGCAATCACCCGCGCACACTCCTCCGGCCCACTGTGCGTGGTGTCGACCTCAAGGTCGTACGCCACCCCGTCATGCACCAACTCGGCCTGCGCGGCAGCCATTCCATCGATCCGGTCCCCCCGCGCGGCCTCCCGCTCCACAGCGACAGCGACCTCGCACCGCACCCCCACCCACAGCACCTCGACATCACCCCCGATCGCCTTGAGCCACCGCTCCTGCGACCCGGCACCCCCGAGAAACACCTCGTCGACCACCACACCGGCCCCGGCCCGCGCCATCGCCACGACCCCGGCGATCCACGCCTCCTCCAGCCGCCGGAACTCGTCCCCGACGACAACTCCCCCGTCGTCGCCGAACCCGATCCCCGCATCCCCTTCCCGCAGGGACGCGGGCAGCGCGTCGACAAAGGTGTCCAGACTGAGCGACAGCCACGACCCCGGCAACACTGCCTGCAAACTCCGGACGATGCTGGACTTCCCGGAACTGGACCCACCGTTGAGCACGATCATCTGCGTCTTCACGGCGCCAAGGTAGGCGCCCTCGCGCCATTCACACCAGGCAATTCTCTCCGTAGTCGGGTCGGAACCCGCTCAGCCGGTCCGCGACCCGGATCAGCCACTCGGACATCGTGCAGGCCTCCGGAGGCTCCACTTCCATTCCCAGTTCCGCCGCGCCCACGGCAAGGTCGGGTTCATCCAGGCCAAGGGCGCTCAGTTCCCGGAGTTCGCCGACGAGCCGGGCCACGAGCGTGCGTTCCGTCGTGTCGCCGTAGTCGTCGACCGCTGCATCGTGGTCGCCGAACTCGTCGGGCATGTCCTGCGAGAACCATCCGCCGAGAAACTGCGCCAGCTCGGGAAACCCGGCGTGCCACTCCCAGTGGGTTTCCGGGAGCCGTACGGGCGGCGGCACCTCACCGTCCTCGATGCTGCGCCGGACGTGACCTGCCACGACGAGCAGCCACTGCTCGACGTCCGCGACGGGCACCCCGGTGTCCGGCAGCGGGTAGAACTCCCCCAGTCGGCGTCATCGGCCGGCTGGCCGACGTACGCATGCTGCGCTGCCGGGTCCCGTCGCAGCACCACGCGCGCGGCCCGCACGTCCACCGGCCCACGACCGGCGAAGATCATGGCCTGGAGCAGCACACGGCCGACCGGATCCACGCGAGACGGCCAGGCCCCTTCAGTGACCAGGCGCCGACGGGTGCCCTGAGCCAGCCAGCGGTGAATGGCCTGTTCGTTACGGTTGACCACTTCCTGGGTGGCCCATTGGGCGGTTTCCCGGTCAGGGTAGGTGGCGGAGCGGGTGAGCACAGGGGCCTCTCGAACAGCGGGTCAGATGGGCATGAATGCCCAGATCAGTGTCACTTCTGTGTCATTCACAGCGATCAGCCCGGCGTCCCAACCGTATCGGCTGAACGGATGCATCCCGTCGATGGCCTGTTCGTAAAAGTCCGGCTCGTTCCCCTTCCATCCAACGTTGGAGTAGAAGCGAGTGCCCTCGCCGAAACGCGCCATGATCACCTCGGCTCGGCCCTCCATCGCCGGTCGTCGTTCCTGCCACCGGTGTGTCCTGCGGACGTCCCAGCCGACGATCCCGAGCAGAACGAGAAGGGAGGGGACCGAAACCCGCGGAAGCTCCCTCACCGGCGGGCGGTAGTGCTCCGTTCCCTCCAGGACGGGGATGGTCGCCTCCCAGGGGAAGAGCGGATCTGCCAGGCGCTCCGGTTCCTCGGCGTCCGGATCCACCGACTTCCACCCACGCGGGTCCTGCGTCTCGCCTCGAATGACCGCGATGACATCGAGCCACCACTCGGCGTGCGCGCGCGGTGCGACCCGGACCAAGGTGTAACTGGCCTCGTAAAGTTCGAGTGCATCGGCCCACTGCTCAGCACTGAGATCTTCCATGGGTTGCTCCTCTACTCAGGTGCTGAAGTGAAGACGACAAAGGGTGGATCGAGATTCTCGTCGTACTTGAGGCGAGTGGTCACACCATGAGCGTCCTCGACCGGAGCGGGGGTCCTCTTGTCGATCTGCCCTGAGGTCCGACCCGTTACCTCAGACCCACCGAACGGCCCCTTGGTCGACACCGTGGCGACTTGGCGTGAATTCACTTCCCGCTTTCGTAACGTCACCGCTGAGGTTCCGCCACGCCTTGACCATGTCGAACTTCGACGAGCACTCACGGGCTCAGGCCGAGTGGCAGGTCGTTGCCCCTTACGGGCCGCACCCCAGCCCTGCAGCACAGCCCGGTGGGCCGCCGCGCAAGTGGCATGGCCGCTGACCACACGCGCATGGAGCAGGTCTGCAGGGCCTCCAAGGTCCTAGGCGGAGTTGTCCCACCGGTCGAGTTCGTCGACGAACACCCGGCGGGCTTCCCCCTCCCAGGTCAGCACGACTTTCTCCACACGTCCGTACGGAAGCTCACAAATCGGCAAAGTTGCTGCGCGATGCGGCTTCCGGCGCAGCAGCGGTGTGCGGCGTCGAGAGGGCATCCACCTCGGCCTTGATGTCCACGTCTGCCCGGACCCGCCGGAACTGCTGCATGACTTCCAGTTCGTGCGCCGTGAAGCCTCCCTCGCTCAGACGCACGGCCTGTGCCAGCTTCTTCAGCGATTCACGAATGCGTACGGCATCCTCCGCCGCCTCCCGGTGGCGCGCCCGGTATTCATCTGCGGCTGAGCCGCGCCACCGAGTCTCCATCTGGTCGACAATCGCGTCCATGCGCCGCACTTGCCCGTCGAGGTATTCCTGCATGCCGTCGAGGTCGTTGGCGAGCCTGGTCAGCTTCGTGGCCTCAACTTCGAGGCGCTGCCGGCGGTCACCGTCCCCCATGGATTCCCCTCGTTCATAGGGGCGAACTCCGGTCTCACGCCTCACGCCAGCGTGACCTCCACCGGGAGTTTCTTGATGCCGTTGACGAAGTTGCTGCGTACGCGCGGGACTTCGCCCGTCAGGCGGATGGAGGTGAGGCGTGGGAGGAGTTCCTGGAAGAGGATCTGGATTTCCAGGCGGGCCAGGGAGTTGCCCAGGCAGAAGTGGGGGCTGCCCTTGCCGAAGGTGACGTGGTCGATGTTGGTGCGGGTGACGTCGAAGTCGTAGGGGGCGGGGAAGACCGTTTCGTCGCGGTTTCCCGAGGCGAACCAGAGGACGACCTTGTCGCCCTTCTTGATGTGCTTGCCGCCCAGTTCCGTGTCGCGGGTGGCGGTGCGGCGGAAGTGGTAGACGGGGGATGCCCAGCGGAGGAACTCCTCCACCGCGGCCGGGATGAGGGTGGGGTCCGACTGGAGTTTGGCAAGTTCGGTGGGGTGCTGGATGAGGGCCAGCATGGAGTGGGAGATGGCGTGGCGGGTGGTTTCGTTGCCGGCGACCACCAGGAGGAGGAAGTAGTTGTCGAAGTCGGTGGGGGTGAGGGGGATGCCGTCGCGGGGGGTCTGGTTGACCAGGAGGCTGACCAGGTCCGTGCCGGTGCCGCCCTTGCGTTCGGCGGCCAGCTTGCGGCCGTACGCGAAGACTTCGAGCGAGGCGGGGCTGCGGAAGGGGAGGTCGCGGTACTGGTCGCTCTCCTCGGAGTGCAGGAGTACGTCCGCGTAGTCGGGGTCCGTGTTGCCGATGATGCGGTTGCCCCAGTCGATGAGCTGCTGGGTATCGTCGGCGGGGACGTCGAGCATGCGGGCCAGGACGTTGATGGGGAAGTCGGCGGAGACCTCGTTGACGAAGTCGAAGCTGCCCTTGGCGAGGGCCGCGTCCAGGGTGCGGCGGGTGAGGACGCGGAGGAAGTCGCCGTAAGCGGCAACTGCCCTCGGTGTGAAGGGTTTCTGGAGGAGGCGGCGCATCGCCTGGTGGCGGAGGCCGTCCGTTTCCAGGAGGGAGCGGCGGAGGGCGATCTGGTCGTCGTCCACCTCCTCCAGGTTGGTGAAGCGGGTGGAGGTGTACGTTTCCGGGTCGCGGTCGACCTTGACGATGTCGGCGTGCCGGGTGACCGCCCAGAAGCCGCTGTTGGGGGCGGGCTCGGGCTGCCAGTGGACGGGGTCCTCGCGGCGGAGCGCGTCGAACATCCGCCAGGGGGTCGTGCCGTCGAGGAAGTTGTCCGGGTCGGCGAGGTTCACGTCGGTGAGGGGCATGGGGGCGGGGGTGGAGGCAGGGGTGGGTGCAGGCATGGCTGTGGGGCTCCCGTGGCTCAGACGTGGTACGCGTACTCGCCGAACTCCCAGTCCGTGACGTGCCGTTGGAACCGTTCCACCTCGTTGCGCTTGTACGCGAGGAAGGACGCGGTGAACTCCTTGCCGAGCAGCTCGGTCAGCGGGCCGTCGGCCACCAGGGCGTCCAGCGCTTCGGGGAGGGTGGCCGGCAGCAGGGGCGCCTTGGTGGTGTCGTAGCCGTAGCCGGACAGCGGGGCGGGGGGCTCCAGTTCGGCGATGATGCCCAGCAGGGCGGCGGCGAGGGTGCTGGCGATCAGCAGGTAGGGGTTGGCGCTCGCGTCGCCGAGGCGCAGTTCCAGGCGGCTCGCCGCGCCGCGCTCCGGCGGTATGCGGACCATGGCGCTGCGGTTGTCGAGGCCCCAGTCGATCAGCCAGGGGGCCAGGGTGTCCGGGCCGAAGCGCTTGTACGAGTTGATGGTGGGGTTCTGCAGGGCGGCGAGCGCGGGGGCGTGGGTGAGGATGCCCGCGATCGCGTGGCGGGCCACGCCGGAGAGTCCGTGCTCGCCCTTGGGGTCGTCGAACCGGTTGTGGCCCTGACGGCCGGGTTCGACGGCGGAGAAGTGCACGTGGAAGCCGGAGCCACCCTCGTCGTTGAAGGGTTTGGCCATGAAGGTGGCCAACTTCCCTTCCTTGCGGGCGAGTTCCTTGACGGCCGCCTTGAAGCGGAAGGCGCGGTCGGCGGCGTCGAGTGCCTCGGAGTGATCGAGGTTGATCTCGAACTGGCCGCTGGCGTACTCGTGGTTGCCCGCCGTGACACCGAGTCCGAGGTCCCTCAGCTCGCGGAGGGTGCGCAGGAGGTGGCGCTCCGGGTCGCCGCGCAGGCCGGCCGTGTAGATGTTCCCGGTGGCTTCGGCGTAACGGCGCCAGCCGGTGGGCGAGTTGGGGGTGGGGTCGGGTTCGCAGAGGAAGTATTCGAGTTCGGGCCCGACGACCGGGGCCAGGCCGAACTCGGTCCAGGCGTCCAGCACCTTCTGGAGTACGCCGCGCGGTGATTCGGGCGCGGCGGCGTGGGTTGCCGGATCACTGACGTCGCCGAGACACCAGGCGACGCCGGGCTCCCAGGGCAGGGCGACGAGGGTGGAGAGGTCGGGGCGGACGACGATGTCCGGGAGTCCGGCGTCCAGTCCGCCCGCGACGTCGACCGTGTCACCGCGCGGCGACGTGTGGTAGACGGCACGACAGAAGGCGAGTCCGTGCCCGACGGCCGACGGCAGGTGGCTGATCAGGATGTCGCGGGCCCGGTCGGTGCCGAGGAGATCGGGGAACGTCACCCGGACCACGTCGATGTCGTGACCCTGCGCGGCAAGACGTTCGAGGTGCTGGCTGATCTCGGGCGGCAGTGGCGGCTGCGGCCCGGACTGCGATGCGCTCACCGTGGCTCCTCCATGTCGTTTGACTCCAAAAGGTATGCAGAGCCAGGGTCCGGCACAAGGGCGCCCGTCAACTTCCCCCGGGATTCCTCACCTTCACACGACGGTTGACCGGGCGCCGTGCGGGGATTAACTTGTTTGAACTCAAACGAATTCACCCTGTGCACGCTTTCGGGAGGACCGCTCATGAAGGTCGTCGTGGACATGGACATCTGCCAGAACCACGGTCAGTGCGTCTTCTCCGCCCCCGACGTCTTCCAACTCGACCAGGACGGAAGGCTGTTGTACGTCGCCGAGCCGGACGAGTCGCTGCGCGAGGACATCGAGGACGCGGCGGACGTCTGCCCGCTCCAGGCCATCACCCTTGAGGACTGAACCGGTGGCCGTCGACCGGGTCGTCGTCGCCGGGGCCTCCCTCGGTGGCCTGCGCACCGCCGAGCAGCTGCGCCGGGCGGGCTTCAAGGGCGAGCTCGTCGTCATCGGCGACGAGCCCCATATGCCGTACAACCGGCCCCCGTTGTCCAAGGAGGTGCTGGCCGGGACCGCCACCTTCGAGTCGCTGACCTTCCGGCCGAAGCCCGCCGCCGCCGATGTGGTGTGGCGGCTCGGCACGGCGGTCGTGTCCGCGGACCTCGCCGCCAGGGTCGTACGGCTCAGTGACGGCGAGGAGTTCGCGTACGGCGGGCTCGTCGTCGCCACCGGGCTGCGTCCGCGTCGACTCGACGTACCGGGTCCCGCGCAGGGCCGCCACGTCATTCGTACGATCGACGACGTACGGGCCCTGCGGGGCGGGCTCCGGCCTGGCGTCCGGGTGGTCGTCGTCGGCGCGGGGTTCGTCGGCTGCGAGGTCGCGGCGACGGCAAGGGGGCTCGGCGCGGACGTGACCGTCGTGGAGCCGGAACCGCTGCCGTTGCGGCGCGCGCTCGGTGAGGTGCTCGCCGGGGTGCTCCTGGAGCGGCACCGCGCGCAGGGGGTGCGCTTCGCCCTCGGGCGTACGGTGGCCCGTTTCATCGGGCGCAACGACCGGGTCACCGGTGTCGTGCTGGACGACGAGTGTCTGGTGCGCGCGGACGTGGTCGTCGAGGCCGTCGGGTCGTTGCCGAACGTCGAATGGCTGGCGGGCAACGGGCTCGATCTCAGCGACGGGGTGCTGTGCGACGGGCAGTTGAGGGTCGAGGGTGCGGCAGACGTCGTCGCGGTCGGCGACGTGGCGCGCTTCCCGAACCCCCGGTACGACGGGGTGGCCCGGCGGGTCGAGCACTGGTCGGTGCCGGGGGACAGTGCGCGGCATGCGGCGCGGGTGCTGGTGGGTGCCGGGGTCGGGCCCTTCTCGCCGTTGCCCTCGTTCTGGAGCGATCAGTACGCGGAGCGGATCCAGTCCTTCGGCGCGCCCGCGCTGGGGGTCGGGGACGTGCGGGTGCTGGAGGGCGCGGCTGACTGCGCTGCTCACGGCGATCTGCTGATGGGTTACCACGATGCCGGCGGGCGGCTGGTCGGTGTGGTGGCGATGGGCGGCCCTGCGGTGGTCGCCAGGGCTGCGGACCACCGCGCGGCCCTCCTTGCCCAGTCCCCCTCCACGCAGGACCTCTCTCTAGGAGCACTTTCGTGAGCGCGAATGTCCGGGGCTTCTTCTACCCCAAGACCGCGAGCGGTGCGTCGTCGCTGATTCCGGCGCCGCCGTGGCGGTACTCCGGCGACCTGCTGACCGTCGAGTACCGGACCGATCCGGCGCGGGTACTTGAACTGCTGCCCGCGCCACTGGAGTTGGCGGACGAGGATCCCGGTGCGGTCGCGTTCATCTGGGCGGACTGGCAGTCCTGCTCGGCATCGGGCGACGAGCTGCTGGATCCGGTGCGGGCGCAGTACAAGGAGGCGTTCGCGGTGGTGCGGTGCTCGTACCGGGGGCGGGTCTACTCGCGGTGCGTCTACATCTGGGTCGACAAGGACTTCGCGATCGCGCGGGGGCTGCACCAGGGGTATCCGAAGAAGCTGGGGTCGATCCACCAGACCCGGCCGCATCCGTACGGTCCCGCGCCTCGGATCGAGGCGGGGGCGCGGTTCGGGGCGACGCTGGCGGCGGCGGACCGGCGGTTGGCGGAGGCGGTCTTCACGCTTCGCGAGGAGAGTGCGGGCAATGGGTTCGTGAATGCGCATCCGATGATCCACAACCGGTGGCTGCCCTCGGTCGAGAAGGGGAAGGGGCTGGCGCTGGACGAGTTGGTGGAGACGGGGGCGGCGGAGTTCGAGGCGGGGCGGGCGTGGGGGGCGGACGTGGAGTTCTCGCTCTTCTCGTCTCCTACGGAGGAGTTGGCGAGATTGGAGGTGGGGGAGGTGATTGGGGCGTACTACCGGCAGGTGGGGGTGGTGTGGGACGGCGGCCACCTCTTGGAATCCACCACCTCCGCATCCGAATAGACCCCGCCAAGCCCCCTCGGGCGGCGGCCCCCGCCGAGCCCCCTTGGGCGGCGGGGCCGCCCCCCGGGGGCGGAACGGGCGGGCAAGGGGGCGGCCCCCGGCGGAGCCGAACCCTCCGGCCCCGCCCCAGCTCCGCCCCCGCCCCGCGCTCCACACCCGAGTGGTCCGCTGCGCGGGGCTTCACCCCACCCCGCCCCTTCCCGAAACCGGGGCTCCGCCCCGGACCCCGGGGTGGCAGCCCGGTTGGGGTGGGTGGGGGAGGTGCGGGTCGAGTGTGGCTGGCCGCGCAGTTCCCCGCGCCCCTAAAGGGGCGGGTACGTGTGGCTGGTCGCGCCCGCGCGGCGGAGCCGCACAGGGGCACAGCCCCGCGCCACTGGCGGGGCCTACCCCTGCGGGGGTGTGCGAGTGGTCGTGCCCGCCCAGCGCAGCCGAGCCGCACCGTGCCCCGGCCTCGCACACAGAGCCCCGCACCGCACCCCTACCAAGCCACGGCCCGGCAGCGATGCCGCCCACTCCCTGTCCCACCCCTCCCAACCCCCAAGGAGCACCCGTGCCCCACCCCACACCCACCCCCACCCCCATCGACCCCCGCCACTGGATCGGTGGCCAGCGGGTGGACTCCGTTTCCGGGGAGACATTTACCGATCACTCCCCCATCGACGGCACCCCCCTCGCCCAAATCTCCCGCGGCCGCCCCGCCGACGCCCACGCCGCCGTGGCCGCCGCCACAGCCGCGTTTCCCGCGTGGGCCGCGACGCCCCCCGCCCACCGAGCCCGGATCCTGCACGCCATCGCCGACGGAGTCGAAAAGCGGCTCGAAGAGCTGGCTCAGGTCGAGACCCTCGACAACGGGGCCCTCCTCCGTTCCCACCGCCGCGGCGTCATGCCCCGTGTCGCGCACAACTTCCGCTTCTTCGCCGACTGGCTCACCCAGGACCTCGCCCACCCACCCTTCGACACCAACACCCGCAGGAACCAAGTGAGTTGGGACCCGGCCGGGCCGTGCGTCCTCATCACCCCGTGGAACGCACCCCTCATGATGGAGAGCTGGAAGGTCGCCCCCGCCCTCGCCGCAGGCAACACCGTCGTCCTCAAGCCCGCCGAGTGGTCCCCCCTCACCGCCTCCCTCCTCGCCGACATCGCCCACGAGGCCGGCCTGCCCGCCGGAGTGCTCAACGTCGTCCAGGGGTACGGCGCCGAAGTCGGCCAGGCCCTCGTCGAGCACCCCGACGTGCGCCGCATCAGCTTCACCGGCTCCGTGCCGACCGCCCGCGCCATCCAGGCCGCCGCTGCCGCCCGCCTCACCCCCACCTCCCTCGAACTCGGCGGCAAGTCCCCGCTCCTCGTCCTCGCGGACGCGGACCTCGACCTCGCCGTCGAGCTCGCCGTCGAGCAGTACGACAACGCCGGGCAGGTCTGCCTCGCCGGCACCCGCCTCCTGGTGCACGAGACCGTCGCGCAGGAGTTCACCCGCCGCTTCGTCGAGAAGGCGAGCGCCCTCGTGCAGGGCGACCCGCGTGACCCGGCCACCGACATCGGGCCCAACATCCACCCCCGGCAACTGGAGAAGATCGACGGGTTCGTGCGGCGGGCCCTCGATGCGGGGGCCACCGCCCTCGTCGGCGGGGCGCCGAACGAACAGCTCGGGGGGCTGTACTACCGGCCCACCCTCCTCACCGGCCTCCCCCAGGACGCCGAGGCCGTCCAGGAGGAGATCTTCGGGCCCGTCCTCACCCTCCAGACCTTCGCCACCGACGACGAAGCGATCGCCCTCGCCAACGGCACCCGCTTCGGCCTCGCCGCCACCGTCGTCACCGGGGACCCGGACCACGCCGACCGCATCACCGCCCGCCTCGTCGCGGGCACCGTCTGGGTCAACTGCTTCTACGTGCGCGACCTCCGCGCCCCGTTCGGCGGCTCCCGCCAGTCCGGGATCGGCCGGGAGGGCGGTACCTGGAGCTTCGACTTCTACTGCGACGTCAAGAACACCGTCACCGCTCAGGAAGCAGGGTGGACCCACCATGGGTGAAATCGTCGGCGCGGGAATCCTCTCGCACGTCCCGACCATCGTTCTGCCCGAGGAGACCCGCAGGGAGCTCAACGAGGGCCAGGAAATCAGCCTCGTCCCCGGGCTCCGCAGGCTCCGCGAGGAGGTCTTCGAGACGGTCGACTACGACACCGTGGTCGTACTGGACTCCCACTGGGCGACCACCGTCGAGTACGTCGTCGCCGCCCAGGACCGCCGCGCCGGACTCTTCACCTCCGAAGAGCTCCCGCGCGGCATGTGCCGGATGCCCTACGACTATCCCGGCGACCCCGAACTCGCCTACGAGCTGGCCGAGTTCGCGGACCGGCACCAGACGTGGATCACTCCGATCGACGACCCTTACCTGCCCGTCCACTACGCCACGATCAATCTGTGGAAGTACCTCGGCGAGGGGCTCCCGGAGAAGAAGTGGGTGTCGATCGGTGTCTGCCAGACCGCCGACACCGAGGACAACCTGCGGCTCGGCCGCGCCCTCGCCGACGCGGTCGCCGCCACCGACCGCAAGGTGCTCGTCATCGCCTCCGGCGCGCTCTCGCACACCTTCTGGTCGCTGCGCGAACTCCGCTCCCACGAGTCCAGCGACCCGAGCCACATCTTCAGCGCCGGTGCGCGCGAGGCCGACCTGGAGCGGATCGCCTGGTTCGAGCAGGGTCGCCACGACGAGGTCCTGCGCACCATGCCGGAGTTCTACCGCTTCAAGCCCGAGGCCAGGTTCGGCCACTACCTCATGATGGCCGGCGCCCTCGGCGAGGAGCGCTGCACCGCCCCCGGCCGCCGCTACAGCGAGTACGAGAACGCCGTCGGGACGGGACAGATCCACCTCTGGTTCGACCGCCCGGCTGACGGTTGGACCAGCGACCGAAAGGTCGGCACGAGCAGCACCCACCCCCTCACCCCCCAGGAGCCCTCCCGTGCCTGAGTACCGCCGCATCCTCCTCGACGGCGCCGTCGTCCAGGTCACCCGCGAGGACGACGAACTCGTCTCCGCCGACGGCCGCCGCGTCAAGACCGCCGAGGCCCACCACCTGCCGCCGGTGGTCCCCTCCAAGGTCGTCGCCGTGCACCTCAACCACCGCAGCCGCGTGGAGGAGTTCCGGATCGCGCTGGCCCCCACCCCCACGTACTTCCACAAGCCGACCTCCGCCCTCAACGCCCACGGCGGCGCCGTCGTCCGCCCCGAGGGCTGCAAGTACCTCAACTACGAGGGCGAGGTCGCCATCGTCATCGGCCGGACCGCCCGCAACATCTCCCCCGCCCAGGCCGGTGACTACATCGCCGGATACACCATCGGCAACGACTACGGCCTGCACGACTTCCGCGACACCGACGCCGGTTCGATGCTGCGGGTCAAGGGCTCGGACACGCTGTGCCCGCTCGGCCCCGGGCTCGTCACCGACTGGGACTTCCGCGACAAGTACCTGCGTACGTACGTCAACGGCGTCGTCGTGCAGGACGGTTCCACCTCCGAGATGGAGTGGGACATGCACTACCTGGTCGCCGACATCGCCCGCACCATCACCCTCAACCCGGGCGACGTCCTGCTCTCCGGTACGCCGGCCAACTCCCGCCCCGTACAGCCGGGTGACGTCGTCGAGGTCGAGGTCGAAGGGCTCGGCAGGCTGACGAACCACATCGTCTCAGGTCCCGTCCCGGTCCGCGCCGACTGCGGTGCGCAGCCGGGCGAGTCCGAGGAGGTCGTCTCGACGGCCTTCGGCGGCGACTGGGAGTTCCGCGGCATCCGCGCGCCGAAGAAGGGCTGACCCGCCGTGACCTCACCACCGAGAGAGGCGCCCCGCACCCTCAGGCGGGGCGCCCTGGGTGCCTTCGGCATCCTCTTCTTCGTCCTCTCCGCGCAGGCCCCGCTGACCGGCATCGCCGGGGCCGCGCCGATCGCGATAGCCATCGGCAACGGTCCCGGCACCCCGGCCACGTATGCCGTGGCGGGCGGGATCGTGCTGCTGTTCTCCGTCGGATTCGTCGCGATGGGGCGGTACGTGGTGGACGCGGGCGCGTTCTACGCGTACATCGGCAAGGGTCTCGGCCGGAGCACCGGCATCGGCGGCGCGGGCGTGGCCCTGCTCGCGTACCACGTCGTCCAGGGTGCGATGTACGGGCTCTACGGGGCGACCGTCAGCGGTCTCTTCGACGAGCTGGCGGGGCTCGAAGTGCCCTGGTGGGTCTGCTCGTTGGTGACGATGGCCGTCGTACGGGTGCTCGGGGTGGCGGGCATCGAGGTGGGGGCGCGGATCCTGGCCGTGTTCGTGCTGGCCGAGTTCTCCGTCCTGCTGGCCTTCGGGGTGGTCACGCTGTTCCAGGGCGGCGGCCCCGAGGGGCTGGCCCCGGGGGCGTCGTTCTCGGTCCCGGCGCTGCTCGAAGGGGCGCCCGGGGTGGCGCTCGTCTTCGCGCTCGCGTCGATGCTCGGCTTCGAGGCGACGGCGATCTACGGGGAGGAGGCGCGCGACCCGAGGAAGACGGTGCCGCGCGCCACCTATCTCGCCGTCGCGGTCGTGACCTGCTTCTTCGCCTTCACGACCTGGATGCTGATCTCCGCGTACGGGGCGTCGAAGAGCCGGGCGGCGGCCGGGGCCGCACTGGACGGCGGGGACGGGGCGGCCTTCGTGTTCGGGCCGGTGGCCGCACAGTTCGGTACGTGGGTGAACGACGTCCTGCCCGTCCTCCTGGCCACCTCCCTCTTCGCCGGGATCCTGGCCTTTCACAACTCCGCCAACCGCTATCTGTACTCGCTGAGCCGCGACGGGCTGCTGCCGCACCGGCTGTCCGTGCTCAACAAGCGGCAGCAGCCGGTGGCCGCGGGTCTCGTCCAGACGGTGACGGCTGCCGTGCTGATGCTGCCGTTCCCCGCGCTGGGCATGGACCCGGTGCTGACGATGTTCTCGTGGTTCAGCGGGATCGCGGCGCTCGCGATCACCTTCCTGTACTTCCTGACCTCGGTCGCGGTGATCGTCTTCTTCCTCAGGACCCGGCAGGACACCCGCCTCTGGAACACCCTGGTCGCACCGCTCCTCGGTGCCCTCGGCATCGCGGGGGCGATCTGGCTCGTGGTCGTCAACTTCCCCACCCTGATCGGCGGGGACACGACGACCGCGACCTGGCTGGCGCTGACCGTGCCGGCCGCGCTGCTCCTGTGTGCGGGGCTCTCCCGGCTGCCGTACGCACGGCGGGCGGCGGGGGTACGCCGCTGACCTGTGCGGACCTCGTACGCGCTCGATGGCCGGGGCCCTGGCCAGGGGCTTTGACCACCGTACAATTTGGTACCGAACGACCGAACCTCCCGCTTAGTCCGAAGGAGAGCCTGTGCCCGGCCAGCGTTCCATCATCGAGACCGAGAAGCTGGTCGAGGCCAAGCTCGGCGGTATCCCCATCCAGCACGAGCAGATGGCCGTCATCGCCAACATCCACCGCGCGGCCGCCGCCGTCCGCAGCCACTTCGAGAACTCGGTGCTGCGCGGCTCCGACCTCACCTGGACCGCGTTCGTGGTTCTGTGGGTGGTGTGGATCTGGGGCGAGCGCGAGACCCGGTTCGTGGCGGAGGAGGCGGGCATCTCCAAGGGCACGCTGACGGGTGTGGCCCGCACCCTCGAAGGGCGCGGGCTGGTGCGGAGAACCGACCACCCGTCCGACGGACGCCGGGTCCTGCTCAGCCTCACCGACGAGGGCGAGACGCTAATGCGCCGCGTCTTCCCCGAGCTGAACGCCGAAGAGGCCTTCGTCTCCCAGCGGTTGGACGCCGACGAGTGCAAGCAGACGGCGGACGCGCTGCGTCGCATTGTCGTACAGGTGGAGGAACACGGCGAGGAGCGGCGGCGCGAACTGCTGAACGGCGAGCAGCCCGCCCCGCGCCGGAGCGGCCGCCGCGCGAAGCCGTAACTCCCTCAGCGGCGGGCCGAGTTGACGTACGCTGCCGCTCGGATCAGCGCGTCGAACAGGCCCTGCTGTGCCGGGTCGTGCGCCGCGGTGTCCTCCGGGTGCCACTGGACGGCGGCGAACCAGCCCCGGGCGTCCGCGAGTTCGAGGGCTTCGACCGTTCCGTCGGGGGCGCGCGCGGTGACCGCCAGCCCTTCGCCGAGCGCCTCGACGCACTGGTGGTGGTAGCAGGAGGCCTCCACCTTCTCCGTGCCCGCGGCGGCGGCCACGGTGGAGCCGCGCTCCAGGGCCACCGGGTGGACGAAGTGCCGGTGTTCGCGCCCGGGGCCGCCCATGTCCTGCCGGAGGGTGCCGCCGAGGGCGACGTTGACGATCTGGAGGCCCCGGCAGACCGCCAGGGACGGCAGTTCCGCGTCGAGGGCGGCGCGGGCCACGGCCAGGTCGAAGGCGTCCTGCTCGTCGTCGACGTCGTACACGCTCTCGTGGGTGCCGGTGGCGCCGTAGCGGTGCGGCGCGAGGTCGCCGCCGCCGGGCAGCAGCAGCCCGTCGCAGCGGGCCAGCCGGGCCGCCACCTCGGCCGGGTCGGCCACGCCCCCGGGCGCGTACGGGTGCAGCATGAACGGCTCGCCGCCCGCCCGCCAGACGGCGTCCACCAGGGCGCGGGCCGTCACCTCGGCCGCGTAGCGCAGTGCGGAGGTCGAGGCGGCGAAGCGGTTGGGCAGGGCGATCAGCGGACGGGGCGGCGCGGCGGCGAAGCGCGCGGATGCAGCGGATGCGGCGGATTCGGCGGATTCGGCGGATTCGGCGGATTCGTCAGAGGTGCTCACGGGCTCCACCGAAGCACTCACAGCTGCATCCAGGTCGTCTTCAACTCGGTGTACTTCTCCATCGCGTGCGCCGATTTGTCCCGCCCGTTGCCGGACTGCTTCATTCCGCCGAAGGGGACGGTGAGGTCGCCCTCCTCGTAGCAGTTGACCCACACCGTGCCCGCCCTGAGGAGGCGCGAGACGCGGTGGGCGGTGGTCAGGTCGGCGGTCCAGAGTCCGGCGGCGAGGCCGTACTCGGTGTCGTTGGCCAGGCGTACCGCCTCCTCGACGGTGTCGAAGGTGAAGACGGACAGTACGGGGCCGAAGATCTCCTCGCGGGCCAGCCGCGAGTCCTCGGCCACCCGGTCGAAGACGGTCGGGGCGAAGTAACTCCCGCCGGGTTTGGGGTGGATGCGGGTGCCGCCGGTCCGCAGCCGGGCGCCGCCCGCCTCGCCCGCCGCCACGTGTTCCGTCACCCGGGCGAGGTGCGGCTCTCCCACGAGCGCGCCCATTTCGGTGGCCGGGTCGAGCGGGTCGCCCACCTTGATCTCCTCGGCCCGTGCGACGACCGCGTCCACCACCTGTTCGGCGACCGAGGAGTGCACCAGCAGCCGGGAGGGGGCGGTGCACATCTCGCCCTGGTTGAAGAAGATGCCCCAGGCGGCGGTCGCGGCGGCCTGCGCCAGGTCGGGGGCGTCGGGGAGCACGATGTTGGGCGACTTGCCGCCCAGTTCCAGCCAGACCCGCTTGAGGTTGGAGTCGGCGGCGTAGTGCAGGAAGTGGCGGCCGACGGCGGCCGATCCGGTGAACGCGAGGACGTCGACGTCCGGGTGCAGCCCGAGCGCCCGCCCTGCCGTGGGCCCGTCCCCGGCGACCACGTTGAGCGCCCCGTCCGGCAGCCCGGCCTCCGTGCCGAGCCGGCCGAGCAACAGGGCGGACAGGGGGGAGAGTTCGGACGGCTTGAGTACGACGGTGCAGCCGGCGGCCAGCGCCGGGGCGATCTTCCAGCCCGCCAGGGTGAGCGGGAAGTTCCACGGGACGACGGCGCCGACGACCCCGGCGGGCTCGCGGGTGACCAGGGCGAGGGCGTCGGGCGAGGTGTGCGGGGACTCGTCGGTGAGCTTGTCGGCGAGCGCGCCGTAGTAGCGGAAGGTGCTGACGAGGGCGCGCAGTTCGATGCCGTACGCGTCCGAGATCGTCTTGCCCATCTCCAGGCTGAGGGTCAGCGCGAGGTCGGCGCGCCGCTCCTCGATCAGATCCGCGATCCGGAGCAGGACGCGGCCCCGGTCGGCGGGGGCGAGGCGGGGCCACGGTCCGTGGTCGAAGGCACGGCGGGCGGCGGCCACGGCAAGGTCGATCTCAGCGGCACCCGCGTCGGCGACACGCGTCAACTGCTGTCCGTCGCGCGGAGACACGACCGCGAACCCCTCGCCCCCGCCCGGCTCCTCGCGGCCGTCGATGTGATGGGAGGCCGGATACCGGAGGTCCTTGACCCGCAGCAGCCAGCCTTCGTATGAAATGTCCACCGTGGGCACCTCCGGAACGAGCGGGTCGCACCGCATATCCATTTGAGTCCAAACGATAAGCGGGTGCGGGGGCGCCCACAAGGGCCGGGGCGACCCGGTTCACCCCCTCTTCCGGGCATGAAAATCCCGCAAAGCGCAGCACATCGCGCCTGGATCTGCTGGTATGGGGTCCGTCGCAGGGAATAGTGATCTTGAACAGACCGGAGACGGGGTACGAGCTGAAGCGGGCACGGCATCCCTGTCGCCCCACCCACCGCACCACGCACCATAGGGAGCGAACGAACCGATGAGCCTGGCCCAGCTTCACTACACCTCGGCCGCCGGGTTCACGGCGGTCGGCCCCGACGTGCCGCCCGAGCTGCTCGACGAGGCGGAGGAAGTGCTCGCCGCCTTCCCCGCCACCGCCTTCTCGCTGAGCCAACTCTCCGACGGCAGCCGCCTGTTGAGCCGTACGACCACGGACCCGGAGACCGGCGGCGCGTACACCCACGCCGTCCACCTGCCCGCCGGGACCAGACTGCCTGGCGGTGCGCTGCCGGTCACCGCGTGGGACTCCCCGCGCTGGACACAGGTGCCCCCGGCGCCGGGCGAGCCCCTCGCCGCGCTGGAGATCCTGACCCCGGCGGCGGGCTTCTTCGACCGGGACGGGCTCGCGGAGTTCGCCACGGCGTGCGGATCGCGGCTCGCGGGCGTGCTGGCCGATGTGCGCAGGCTCTGCGAGGACCCGGGGGCGGAGCAGGTCGTCCTGATCGAGGAGGACCCGGCGGACATCGCGCGCTGGGTCGCGGTCGTCGGCGCCGCACTCCCCCGCGAGCACGCGCACGGGCTGACCTTCACCACGTACGCGGAGCGCCCGGAGCATGCGCTCCAGCAGATCGTGGGGACCTCGCCGGACGTGGTGTTCCCGGCGGCGGACTTCCGGGTGCACGGGGCGGCTTCGGCAAGGACCGCGGCGCACGCCGACTCCTGGGCCGGGGTCGCCGCACAGATCTGGCTGGCCGGACGCCCCGAGCTCTTCAAGCGGGCTGCGGCCCAACCCACCCTGTCCGGGGGTGAGTTCGAGGCAGGCCCGCTCGCCGCGACCGCACTCGGCGCGGGCGTGCCGCTCGACTCCCACGGCCGTACGGCAGCCGCCGCCTGGGCCGAGGAGCACGCCGACGGGCTGAGCGCGGGCGACTGGCCCGCCCTCCTGGGCGCGCTCTGCGCCCCGGTCCCCGGCTCCCGCCCGGACGGTGAACTCGACGCCCTGGAGCGGCTGGCCGTCCGCATCGACGGCAAGGTGCCCGCCGAGGTGCTGGCCCCGCTGGCCGCCCTGCTGGCCGCTGAGGACGACAACCCCGCCGCCGTCCCCGAGCTGGCCCGCCAGCTCGCCCACGAACTCCTGGCCGACCCGGAGCGGGCCCGCAGTGCCGCCGTCCGCGAGGCACTCGCCCAGCACTCGGCGCTGCACGCCCAACTCCTCGTACACCTCGATGAGCTGGCGCCGGACAATCCCTTCTCGCTGGTACGGCTGCTGCACACGGCGGACCTGATTCCGGGCGAGCCGGAGGGGCTGCCGCATCTGCGGATGTGCGCCGCGTACCCGCAGCCGGGCGCGGCGGCGGGCGGCGCCGACCGGGAGTCCACCCTGCACACCGTGCTGCGCGCCGCCGGGGTCTCCCCGATGGTCGAGCCGCTGGTCCTGCGCACCGGGTTCCGGCTGGTCTGGCCCGACACCGCCCTGCCCACCCCGCAGGAGGCCCGCTGGATCCTCGGCGAGACGGGCTCCGACGCGCACCGCACGGCAGGCACCTACCCGGAGCTGATCCGGGCCGCCCTGGAGGGCCCGGCGGACGACCCGGACGTGACCCCGCTGGCCGCCGATCTGATCCGCTGCTTCCCGCACGAGATCGACGCCCGCCAGCTGGGGGCGCTGCGGATGCTGGAGTTCGCGGAGTCGCTGGCCGAGGGCCGCGCGGGCGCGGGTCCGGTGGCCACCGCGCTGACACTGCGGTCGGCGGCGCACCCGGTGGAGCCGACGGTCCTGCAACGCGTCTTCGGCCTGCTCTCCCGGGACCTGCTGTCCGAGCAGCGCCCCCTGGGCGAGCTCAACGCGCTGGCCCGCTCCGCCGACCCCGACCTGCTGGCCGCGTACGACGCCACCGCCCGCACCGCCACGCTCCAGGACCGGATCCGCACCACCCCCTCCTATCTGGCCGACTGCTTCACCGCCTGGACCTCGCACCCGGGCGCGAGCAGGCCGTGGGACGAGGTGCGGGCCGCACTCCTGGAGGAGGTGCTGCGGACCGCGCTCCAGCATCTGACGAGCCGTGAGATCGGCGCGGTGACGGACCACTTGGAGCGGGCGGGCGGCACGCACGCGGCGGACTTCCGGGCCTGGCACCGGCCGGGGGGCGGCACCTTCGGCAGGCTGGCGCGCCGCTTCGGGCGGCGGTGACCCCACCCGCCCGGCCCACTCGGCCGACATCACCCTTGACCCATTTAGTCAGAATCCGCCCCACTCGCGCCCAATAAGCATACTTTCGGGCGTTACGGATGAGACCTTGGGCCGCTGTAGACCGGAGCGGCCCAGGGAGCAGAGTTGCGAGCACGGATCATGCGGAGCGGCGTGGCCACGGCCCTGCTGCTGTCCTCCCTGGCGGGGCTGCTCGCAGCGGCCCCGGGCGCCGCCGCGCTGGCCGCCGAGGCCGAGGTGGGCATCACGAAGGAGGTCACCGGGGCGACGATGCCGCTCGAACCCGGCAAGACCTTCTCGTACAACCTCACCGCCTCCTGTTCGTCGCTGACGACGGCCTGTGTGAACCCGGTGGTCGAGGACGTGCTGCCGGCCGAATTCGACATCACCTCGCTGCCCAAGTCGACCGACACCCGCACCGTCACCTATGACGCCGCCACCCGGAAGCTGACGATCCGGTTCACCGAGTCGCTGCCGAGTCCGCCCGCCGAGCCGGGGGCGGCCGGGCTGCCCGCCGGGGTCAGCCGCCAGGTGTCGATCGGCATGCGGGTGCCCGCCGAGACGACGCTCACCGACGGGGCGAAGGTCCCGAACACGGCGAGCATCGACGCCGACAACGCGGACCCGGAGAGCTCCACCGCCGAGGTGACCGTCCGCATCCCGCGCGTGGTGCGCCCCGTCACCACCAAGAAGTGGTCGCAGACCTCCGCCGTCGCCCAGTCCCAGGCCACCTCCACCCTCACCCTTGGGGTGCGCAACGGCTCCTCCACCTCCGCCGAGGTCACCTCGCTCACCGTCGGCGACACCACCCCGGCCACCTACGAGAACTTCGACGTGACGGGTGTCGGGCCGGTCTCCCGCTTCCCGGCCGGCGCCGACCGGGTACGGGTACTGGTGTGCACCAAGCCGATCAACTCCCCATGTGCGGACGGTGAGTTCACGGTCGGCCCGGTCGGTCCCGGCCCGGCGGTGGCGCTGCCGCCCGGAATCGACCCGGGCCGGATCACCGGGGTGAAGTTCGAGTTCACCGCCGCTTCCGGCGCGAAACTCCCGTACGACCCGACCGGCGGCGCGGTCGCCCTGGGCGTCAAGCTGCGCGACACCGTCCGGTCGAGCGGTGCACCGCTGGATCCGACCACCCGCCAGCAGGTGCGCAACTGCTCGACGGTGAGCGCCAAGGACACCGTCGCGGGTACGGTCACCGGCCCGCAGGCCTGTGCCACGTACGACATCCTGCCGAACATCGCGTCCGTGCAGGGCACCAAGTCCTACTTCTCCGACACCGACGGCAACTACCGCGCCGACGGCACGGCCATCATCGGCACCAAGGCGCCCGTCTCCATGGTCATCGGCGCCCGCAACACCGCCTCCTTCCCGGTGGCCACGCTGACCATCACCGAGCCTTCGACGACCGCCACCAGCGAGTTCGACAAGTTCGACGCGTCCAGGATGCGGGTGGAGTTCCCCCAGGGCGCCGCCTCGGCCACCCTCACCGTGGTCTGCCGGGACGGCTCCACCCCGGCGCCGCGCCAGCTGTCCCCGACCCCGGCCCTCCAGGACTTCCCCGACACCGGCTGCCCGCCCGGCAGCCCCGCCAAGAGCGTCTCCGTCACCTTCCGGGGCACCGACGCCAAGGGCAGCGGCACCATCGTCCCCAACGCGGTGGGCAAGCTCTCCGTGCACGGCACGCTCAACAGCAAGGCCGTCGCCGCCGACGCCACCGACGGGATCTCCAACTGTGCGGACGTCTCCGCCACCAACCCGGTGGACGGCTCCGGGTCCGGCTCCGGCACCGCCTGCCAGAGCCTGCGCCCGGCCAACCCGGTCGACGACATCCGCACCTCGAAGTCCGTGGACCAGCAGGAGGTCCCGCCCGGCACCCCGGTGACCTTCACCCTCGACCTGGCCAACGCCGGTACCACCCCGCTCGACCGGCCCGCCATCACCGACCCGGCGGACCCGAGGGCCGCGGGCAACCCCTTCGACGTCGTACGCCTCACCGAGCTGAAGCTCCGCTACCGCGAGCCGTCCGGTCTGCCCGTACTGCTTGAGGTGTACGACCCGACGGCCTCTGCCTGGGTCGCGTACGACGCCGCCGACACGGCACTGCTGACCCGCGCCAAGGGGGTCAGGGCCCGGCTCGCGGGCGGCAGCCTGCCGCCGAACGGGCGGATCATGGTCGATGTGGTGGTGGAGCGCCGGGCCGGGGTCGCCGACGACGTGACCTTCCGCAACTGCGCGCAGATCACCTCGGGCAGCCGGGTCGTCCAGGACAAGGTCTGTACGGGCGAGGAGAACGTCACCAAGCCCGCCCGCAGCGGCGGCTCCGTACAGAAGACGATCTCGCCGGCGCTGGTCGCCAGGACCCTGCCGGGCGTCCCCCGCCAGGAGCCCGACGTACGCATCGAGGCCCGCAACACCGGCAACATCAACCTCAGGGAAATGGTCGTCACGGACATCGACGCCGACTTCTTCGACGCGGCCGACTTCGTCCGCGTCACCGGCGTCACCTTCCCGCCGGGCGCCAACCAGGTCCGCGTCGACGCCTGTACGGACGGGTGCACGAGCACCCCGCCGGTCTTCGTCAACGGCACGACGGTCAGCTCCGCCACCCCGGGCCTGCCGGCCGGTGTCAACGCGGCCGATGTACGCGGGGTGCGCTTCACTTTCTCGCACTCCAGCGGCGGTTACGTGCTGACGCCCGGCGCGCCGGTCCGCCGGGGCGCCTGCCCGACCATCGTCTGCTTCAAGGTGGCGGCGCGGCAGGATCTGCGCTCGGCGCCCGGCACCCGGATCCCCGACACCCTGGAGGACACGGCGTCCGCGGCGGGCGAGAGCAGGCTCCAGACGCCGGGCAGCACGTTCCCGTTCGGGGACAGCACCGCGACCCTCAAGGTGCAGGACGGGCGCGGCAAGCTGGACGTGGCCAAGGGCCCCGACTCGCGCATCGGGCCCGGCGAGAGCGCCCCGTTCACGCTGACCGTCCGCAACAGCGGCACCGGCGGCGTCAATGCGCTGGTGCTCGCCGACCCGATCCCGGAGCTGCTGCGCTTCGACGAGTCGTACGCGGGTGACGGCGGGCTGCCGTTCCGGATGACGTTCAAGGTCCCCGCCGGTACGCCGGAGCCGCCCGCCCCGGTGTACGAGCCGACGCGCGGGCCCGACGGGCGCGTCACGCACGTCCGCTGGCGCTTCCCCGACTGGGTGATGCTGCCGGGCGCCGAGGTCAAGCTGACGTTCCAGGTGAAGCTGGCGCCGGGGGTACCGGGCGACTCCGTCATCCAGAACGTGTTCGGCGCCGGGTCCGAGGTCGACAAGGACCTGGAGTGCCTCAACAACTCGCCGCGCGACGGCGAGCGCGTCGACGACCTGACGGACTTCGGCGCGGGCCGCTACTGCACCTCCCGGGCCGAGATCACCACCCTGCCCGGCACCGCGTTCGAGGCCAGCAAGTGGGTCACCGGTGACCCGGGCCTCGGCTTCTACAACACGGTGACGAAGAAGTACGTGGGGCTGGACTCGCCGGCCTGCCCGATGCTGAAGCAGGGCGGGCGCAGCTACACCCAGTACCCGTGCATCGCGCTCGTCAAGCCGGGCGACAGCTTCCGGTACCTGCTGCGGGCCGTCAACTCCGGTACCGATCCGACCACCGAGATCCGGCTCCTGGACGTGTTCCCCTATCAGGGTGACACCGGGGTGCTGCTCGGCAACCAGAGCCGCGACACCAAGTGGAGCCCGCGCCCCCGGCTGTCCGGGCCGCCCGTGCTGACCGGTCCCGGCACCCTGGACACCAAGTACGCCACGGTCACCAACCCCTGCTCGGACCTGATCGCCACCCCGCGCCGCAACTGCGCCAAGGCCGACTGGCGGGCCGGGCACACCGCCGAGGCCACCGGCGTCGAGATGCGCGTCACCTTCAACACCGAACTGCCGCCCGGTGGCGAGGTGTTCATCGAGATGCCGATGTCCTCGCCGGTCGACCTCGACCAGCCCGCCGACCCCGCCGTCGCCTGGAACTCCTTCGCGCACTCCGAGACCGTCATCCAGAACGGCAGCAAGCACGACCTGCCGGTCACCGAACCGCCCAAGGTCGGCATCGGCATGCGGTTCGGCAACCTGCGCGTCGACAAGATCGAGGTGAACCCGCCGGAGGGCGTCCCCGTCGGCCTCTACAAGGCGGGTTACCGCTGCACGGTCACTCCGGACGGCGGTACGCCGCAGGTGGTGCGCGAGGGTGTCTTCGAGTTCTCCCCGTACACCCCGATGGCACTGGTGGGCGTGCCCGCCGGGGCCCGCTGCGAGGTCTGGGAGATCGACTCCAAGGGCGCGGTGAGCAGCAGCTTCGGTGCTCCCAACGCCCAGGTCGTGATCATCACTCCGGCCTCGCCCGACGAGCGCGGCGAGCACATCGACATCACCAACACCTATGTGGACGCGTCGCTGAAGGTCCGGAAGAGGACCACGGGCGCGGCGGCGGCGGAGTTCGGCAAGGGGCCGTTCACGGTGCGGGTCGACTGTGCGTTCCGGGACACCCAGCTGCCCGGCTTCCCCAAGGACCTCACCTTCGAAGGTGACGGCGAGCTCCCCGTCGACGGCCTGCCCGCGGGCGCCCGCTGCACGGCCACCGAACCGGACCGGGGCGGCGCGGCCTCGGTGGAGGTGACGGCGACGGACTCGTCCGAGACCGACGTCGCCGTGATCGGCTCGGTCACGGGCAGGACGGCCGGTCTGACCGTCACCAACGACTTCCCGACCGGCTCGCTGCGGGTGCTCAAGCAGGTCCGTGGCGAGGGCACCGCCTACGCGGACCGGACCTTCCGCTTCCAGGTCCTGTGCGACTTCAACGGCCGCAAGGAGGTCGTCTCCCGTACGGTCACGGCCCGTGCCCCGTCCCTCACCGGCCAGATCGACGGCATCCCGGTCGGCGCCGAGTGCACGGTCGAGGAGATCGACCCGGCGGGCGCGGACGGCACTCCGCCGCCGGTCGGCCCGATCACCATCACCAAGGGCGGCCCGACGCCCACGGCCGCCGTCGAATTCACCAACACCTTCTCCCTCGGCAGCCTCACGCTCAGCAAGGAGATCGAGGGCGCGCCTGCCGACGCCCCGTACGCCAAGGACTACGTCTTCCGCGTCACCTGCATCCGCGAGGCGGAGAGCGCGGACGGTGACCCGGTGGTCGCCTTCGTGATCCGCAAGCGCTACACCGTCAAGGCGGGCGAAACCCTGAACGTGCCGGGCGACCTGCCGATCGGGGCCCGCTGCTGGGCGGAGGAGATGAGCGACGGCGGAGCCACCCACACGGACATCGACCACGGCAGTCACGGCAGCGCGGTCGTCGTGACGAAGGACGCCCCCAAGGTGTCCATCACCGCCAAGAACTCGTACGAGTCGGGCACCCTCCGCCTCGCCAAGAAGGTCGTCGGCCGCCCCTCCGGCCGCCCCTTCGTCCTCGCCCTCTCCTGCATCCTGCGCACCAAGGACGGCCGGGACCTGACCGTGGTCGACCGGCGCCGCTACACCTTCGCGGCGGCGGACTCCCGCCCGGTCGACGACCTCGGCTTCCCGCTCCCCAAGGGCACCCGCTGCTGGGCGACGGAGCCGGACAACGGCGGAGCGACCAGCACCACCATCGACCACAGCAGCCCGGCGACGGCGGTCACGGTCGGCGGCAAGGACGATCCCGCCGTCACCATCACCGCCACCAACAGCTTCACCCCGAAGCCGCCGAAGCCGGGCCGCTTCACCGTGGCCAAGCAGGTGGTGGGCCACGGCGCGGGCCCGTTCAGCTTCCACGCGGTCTGTACGAAGCCGGGCACGCGGACGCCCCTCCTCGACCGGCGCTTCACCCTCGCCCCCGGCCGCAGCCACACCTTCATCGTCCCGGCGGGCTCCGTCTGCTCGGCCAGGGAGACCCCCGTACCGCACGGGGCCAAGGTGACGACCCACGACTCGGACGCGGGCACCGGGGGCGGTGCGACGGACGGGGTGGTACGGGTGAAGGAGGACGCTGACTCGCTGGTACGGGTCACCAACGCCTTCCACAGCAAGCCGCCGAAACCGGTCAAGTAGGTGCAGGGGGCGGTAGGGTCGTGGTGCGGGCTGCTCGATGGGAGCGGGGCGCTCGGCGGCCTGGGAAGCGGTGACACGGTGGGGCAGGACGCACGACTGGCCGCCGTACTGGCCGCCCTGGGCTCGCCCGCTCACCTCGACCTGGTGGGCGGGGACCCGCAAATGTGCGCGACGGTGCTGGGAGTGGACGGGGTCGCGGTGTCGGTCCTCACGGACACCGACCGGTTCGAGCGGGTGTGGTCGAGCCCGGGGCCCAGTACCCGGCTGGAGGACATCCAGTACACGCTCGGCGAGGGACCGGCGGCGGACGCCGCCCGCTCCCGCTCGCTCGTCCTGATCCCCGACCTCTCCGAGGTCCCGGCCGGCCGGTGGCCGCTGCTGCTCCCGGCCGTGCAGGAGGAGGGGGTGCGGGCGCTGTTCTGCTTCCCCTTGCGGATCGGGGGTGCTTCGCTGGGAGTGTTCACCGCACAGCGGGCTGCCCCCGGCCCGTTGACACCCGCGCAGACCGACGACGCGCTGATCATCGCCGCCTCGCTCACCGCGGTCCTGACCGCGGGTACGGGACCGGACCAGCCCTTCGTCCAGCAGGACGGCACCGCGGGCGGGCTGCACCGGGCGGCGGTCCACCAGGCCACCGGAATGATCAGTGCTCAGGCTTCGATTCCGCTGGACCAGGCGCTGGCCCTGCTGCGTGCCCACGCGTACCGCAAGGAGCGGCCGCTGGGGGACGTGGCGGGGGACGTGGTGGCACGCCGACTGCATTTCCGGGACACTTACGAGGGGACGGCATCGCCGTCCGGGACAGAGAGATGACGGCGATGATCAGCCAACAACGTGTGATGGACATCCTGGTCGAAGCCGTGGACACGCTCACCGCCGACTTCGATCTGATCGACTTCCTGCACCGGCTCAGCAGCCGGTGCGTGGAACTCCTCGACGTGGAAGCGGCGGGCGTCCTGCTCGTCGACGAGTTCGGGCAGCTCCAGCTGATCGCCGCCTCCGACGAGCGCACCCGGTTGCTGGAGCTCTTCGCGCTCCAGCACGAGCAGGGCCCGTGCGTCGCCTGCTACCGCACCGGCAACGCCCAGCTGAACATCGACCTCACCTCGCCCGTCGTCACCGCCGCCTTCAGCCCCTTCGCCGGCCGGGCCCGCGAACGCGGGTTCACCAGCACGCACGCGCTGCCCCTGCGGCTGCGCGAACAGGTCATCGGCGCCCTCAACCTCTTCGGCACCCGCCGGCAGGACATCAGCACCCAGGACCTCACCGTCGGCCAGGCCCTCGCGGACGTCGCCACCATCGCGATCCTCCAGCATCGCACCATCGCCCGAGGCGACGTCGAACGCGCCCAGCTGCAGAGCGCCCTGCACTCCCGGATCGCCATCGAGCAGGCCAAGGGCATCCTCGCGGAACGCCACGCGCTCGAACTCGACTCCGCCTTCGACGCACTGCGCTCCTACGCCCGCCGTCACCAGATGCGGATCATCGACCTCGCCTCGCTGATCATCGACAACAATCCGCCCCAGGACTTCCTCCTCCCCACCGAGAACTGACCGCATCGCACCGCACCCCCGCCCGCACGGGCCGGGAGCTACACCCGGTCGATCTCGGCGCGGACCGTCTTCCCGCCGGGCTCCCGGTCCCGTACGGACCACCGGTCGGCCAGTGCCTCGACCAGGAGCAGGCCTCGACCGGACGCATCGTCGAGTCCGGGCTCGGGAAGCTTTCCGGGCTCCGGGGGCCAGCGCTCGCCGCGTGCGTCGGAGACCTCGATTCGCAGGACGGCGCCTGTTTCGTGTGCGCGGTCGAGGTGTACGAGGCGGAGCTCGAAGTCGCGGCCTCTGACGCGGCCGTGGGTCACGGCGTTCGCGGCCAGTTCCGCGACGATCTGCGCGACGGTGTCGGAGGGCTCGCTCCCGTACGGGATTCCCCACTCGTGGCACTGGTGGACCGCGAGTTGCCGGGCGAGGCGTGCACCTCGCTCGGTCGGGCTGAGCAGTTGGGAGAACGTACGTACGGTGACGGCGTTCTGCTGGGTCAGGGGTGGCGTCATGTGGCCAATGTGACGCTGACCAGAGGCTGTTCACCAGATTGCCGACCCGTACGCTGCGGCAGCGTACGGGTACGCACCGTAGACACGATCAGTAACAGGCCGTAACCATGGGCGTGTTGGTGGTGCGCGGGGAGACGTACGGCGCGAGAGGTGAGCGGAATGACGTACGACACGGACGGTGCGGCGGGCAACGGCGGGGCGGAACCGGAGACCACGGACAGCCTCAAGGCGTTCGGCGAAGTCGTCAAGGCCTTCCGGAAACGGGCCAATCTGACGCAGGAGGAGTTTGCCCATGTGGTCGGGTACTCGGTCCCGACGGTCGCTTCGATCGAGCAGGGGCGGAGGTTTCCGTCCGGGTCGTTCGTAGAGCGGGCGGAGGAGGTGCTGGATGCGTTCGGGACGATCAGGGGTGCCGCGAAGCACTTGTCGCGGAAGCCGGGGTTGGCGAGCTGGTTCCGGCAGTGGGCGGAGTTGGAGAAAGGGGCGATCACTCTCTACACGTACGAATGCCGTGTCATCCCGGGCCTGTTGCAGACCGAGAAGTACAGCAAAGCGTTGCACTCGGAGCACTTGCCACCGCTGAGCGACGAGCAGATCGAAGACCAGCAGAGGGCGCGTACTGAACGTCAGCAACTACTCCAGGAGCGGCCGAACACGACCTTCGCCTTCATTCTGGAGGAGCACCTGTTCCTTCGGGGCCTGGGCGGAGAGGAGGCGCGGCAGGAACTGCTCACGCACCTCATCCAGCTGGCCCGGCGGCGGAATATCACGATCCAGATCATGCCGCTCGCACAGGGCGAACATGCGGGCCTCCAGGGGTCCTTGCACCTACTGGAGACACCTGACAACAAGTGGCTCGGATACGTGGAGGGACAGGCGAGCGGTCTCATGCTCACCGACTCCAAAGTGGTCAGCACTCTCAAGTTGCGGTATGCCAGGATGACCTCACAGGCTCTGACTGCCCAGGACTCTCTGAGCTTGATGCAGCGGATGACGCGAGGAGAAACATGAGCACCACCGAACTGGCGTGGTTCAAGAGCAGCTACAGCAGCAGCCAGGGCGACAGCTGCGTGGAAGTCGCCCTCTCCTGGCGCAAGTCCAGCTACAGCAGCGGCGGTGACGGCGACTGCGTCGAGGTAGCCACCTGCCCCACCACCATCCACGTCCGCGACTCCAAGCTCACCGACAGCCCCGAGCTCGCCCTCTCCCCCACCGCCTGGACCGACTTCCTCACCTACTCCACACGCGCCTGAGCCCCGTACCCGCAGAGGTCCGCACCGCGAACCGGATCGGTGTGCCCGGTACCGCCTGGGCCGCCGCCGGGAGGTGTTCTTCGGGGACCACGCCGATCACCGGGTAGCCGCCGGTCACCGGGTGGTCGGCGAGGAAAACCACCGGGAGGCCGTCCGGGGGCACCTGGACCGCACCCAACACCATTCCCTCGCTGGGGAGTTCGTCGTTGTTCGTACGGGTGAGCGCAGGGCCCTCGGTACGCAGGCCGATGCGGTTGGCGGCCGGGGAGACCCGGTAGCCGGGGGCGGCCAGTACGCGGAGCGCCTCGGCGGTGAACCAGTCGTCGCGGGGGCCGAGGAGCAGCGGCAGGACCAGCTCGGCGGGCGGGGCCTGCCAGGGCACCGTGTCCACGGCGGGCGGGAGCGGCTGCGGAGTGCCGACGGGGAGCAGCGTGCCGGAGGCGAGCGGGTCGGGGCCGAGGCCGGAGAGGAGGTCGGTGGAGCGGCTGCCGAGTACGGGTTCGACAGCGATGCCGCCGGAGACGGCAACATACGTACGCAGTCCGGCAGTTGGGCGGCCGATGTCGAGGAGTGCGCCCGCCGGTACGTGTACCGGGGATGCCCACGCGACGGGCCGGCCGTCGACCCGTACCGGGCACGGGGCGCCGGTGACCGCGACCGTCACCGGGGTGAGGGCGCGGAGGGTGACGCCGTCGAGGGTGGTCTCCAGGGTGGCCGCGTCGGAGGGGTTGCCGACGAGGCGGTTGGCCAGCCGGTGGGCGTGCGCGTCGAGGGCGCCGGAGCGGGGAACGCCCAGGTGGGCGTGGCCGGGGCGGCCCTCGTCCTGGACGGTGGTGAGGGCTCCGGGCCGTACGACTTCGAGAGCTTCGAGCGCTTCGGGCACCTCGGTCGGGGTGTCCACGGTCATCACGTGCGGGGCTCCTCGGTGAAACGCACCCGGGTGCCGGGGGCGAGCAGGGCGGCGGGGTCGCGACGCGGGTCCCACAGAGTGGCGTTGGTGGTGCCGATGAGCTGCCAGCCGCCGGGGGACGAGCGGGGGTAGACGCCCGCGTACTCACCCGCGAGGGCCACCGATCCGGCGGGTACGGCAGTGCGCGGGGTGGCCCGGCGGGGCAGGTGGAGGGCGGGCGGCAGACCGGTGAGATAGCCGAAGCCGGGGGCGAACCCGCAGAAGGCGACGCGGAGTTCGAGCGCGCCGAGGGTGGTGGGGATGCGGTCGGCGGGCATGCCCCAGAGGGCGGCCACCTCGGCGAGGTCGGGCCCGTCGTAACGCACCGGGATCTCGATCAGCGGGCCGTCGTCGGCGGTGAGCGGCGGGATCTCCCAGGTGCGGAGCTCGGCGGCGAGGGCCTGCGGCTCGGCGAGCCCGTCGAGGAGGACGGTCCTGGCGGCGGGAACGATGTCGCGGACGGCGGGCAGGGCGTCGGCATCGTGGGCAGCATCGGCGGCGGCACGGCGCCGGAGGAGCTCGGCGTGGAAGGCCTGGGCCTCGGGGAGCCCGTCGAACTCGACGAGGAGGGCGTGACGGCCCATGGGGCGGGTGCGCAGGGAGGAGGGTGGGGCTGCGGCATCAGTGGTGCTCATGCGATGACCTCCGACAGTACGTGCGAGGGGATCGGTGGGGCTGCTGCCTCCGTGCGGCGGCGGCCGGGCGCAAGGGCCCGACCCCGTGCGCACCCGGTCGGCACCGTCACAGCCGTGCGCATGCGGGGACTCACGCGAACGCCTCCAACTTGACTCCCGCGCGCAGCAGTTCGGCCCGTACACGTGCGGCGAGTTCCGCCGCGCCCGGGGTGTCGCCGTGCAGACAGAGGGAGCGCGCTTCGACCGGGATCAGCTCGCCGGTCAGCGCCGTCGCCCCGCCCTGCGTGACCATCTCGACCGAGCGGGCGACCACCGCGTCGGGGTCGTGGATCACCGCACCCGGCTCCCGGCGGGACACGAGGGTGCCGTGCACGGTGTACGCCCGGTCCGCGAACGCCTCCGCCACTGGGGTGAGTTGGGCCAGCTCCGCCTCCGCGAGCAGCTCCGAACCCGCGAGCCCGAGGACGGGCAGGTCTCCGCCCGCCATCCGTACGCCCGCGACGACCGCCGCAGCCTGCTCCGCGTCGTCGACCGTGCGGTTGTAGAGCGCGCCGTGCGGCTTCACGTACGAGACCCGGGAACCCGCCGCCCGTGCGAAGACCTCCAACGCGCCGATCTGGTACGCGACTTCGGCCGCCAACTCGTCCGGCGGAACGTCCATCGCGCGCCGCCCGAAGCCCGCCAGGTCGCGGTACGAGACCTGGGCGCCGATCCGTACGCCGCGCTCGGCGGCCAGCTCGCACACCCGGCGCATGGTCACCGGGTCGCCCGCGTGGAAGCCACAGGCGACGTTCGCGCTGGTCACGACGGACAGCAGGGCCTCGTCGTCGGTGAGTGTCCAGCGTCCGAAGCCTTCGCCGAGGTCGGCGTTGAGGTCGATGACGGCAGCCTCGGCCCGGGGCTCGGCCTGCGTCCTGTTCGTACTCATGCTCATACCTCCGCCTGGGACGTGAGTGTGTCGAGGATCAGTTGCCGGGAATCGGCGAGGTAGTTCCTCAAGTCGGCTTCCGCTGTTGCCAGTTCGCCGCCCTGGACCTTCTCCGCGATCACCCGGTTGCGGCCCACGAAGGGCGTGTGGAGGTGCGCCGGGGACGGCATCGCCTGGAAGACCAGGCGGAGTTCGGCGAGGATCGCGCTCATGTAGGAGTCGGTGCGCGGGCTGCCCGCGAGTGCGGCGAGGGCGCGGTGGAAGTGGATGCCCGCGTCCGCGACGCGCGGCCAGTCGTCGGCGTCGGCCGCCCGCTCGCCGTCCTCGACGGCCCTGAGCACGTCGGCGACCAGCCGGGGCGCCGCCGTGCCCGCCGCTCGTACGCCCGCCGTCTCCAGCGCGAACCGCACCGCGTAGATGTCGACGATGTCGGCCGGGCCCGGGACCCGTACGAACACACCCCGGTTGAACTCGTGCACCACCAGCCGCTCGTGCACCAACAGCCGGAACGCCTCGCGCACCGTGTTGCGCGAGACCCCGTACTCCTGGGCGAGCGCCGCCTCGGGCAGCTGCTCGCCGGGCCGCAGGCCGCCGTCGGCGATGCGGTCCCGCAGGGACTCGGCGACACGCTGCGCGGTCCCGGTCCCGGCGCCGCCGTCTCCGCCCTCACCAAACCTCAAGGCCCCTCCTGAATCGCTCGCCGTTCCCCCGCCGCCATCGGCTGTCACCGACCACTCTCGGCCATCCGCCGAAAGTCCGTATGACGGAAACCATTGTGGGATTGTTGAGCAATACCTTACTGTCGCCGGAATCCGCTAGTCCGTAAGCCTGCTGCTCAGCCGGCCCGGACCGAGACCGACCGACCGGAAGGCGTGCGACGCATGATCGTCCTTCTCGGCGTCGTCGTGGTGATCGCGGGATTCGCCACTCGACGCAACCCCCTGCTGGTGGTGGGCGTGGCCGGCATAGCCACCGGCCTGCTCGGCGGCCTGTCGCCGCGCGAGGTGCTCGCCTCGTTCGGCGAGGGCTTCGCCTCCAGCCGTTCCGTGACGATCTTCGTGATCACACTGCCGGTGATCGGCCTCCTGGAGCGGTACGGGCTCCAGGAGCAGGCCCGCCGCCTCATATCCCGCTTCGCCAAGCTCACCACGGGCCGCTTCCTCACCCTCTACCTCGGGCTGCGCCAGCTCACCGCCGCGCTCGGCCTCGTCAGCCTCGGCGGCCCTGCGCAGACCGTGCGCCCGCTGGTCGCGCCGATGGCAGAGGCCGCGGCGGAGAAGAAGTACGGGCCGCTGCCGGAGAAGTGGCGGGAGAAGGTCCGTTCGCACTCCTCGGGCTCCGACACCGTCGGCCTCTTCTTCGGCGAGGACTGCTTCCTCGCCATCGGCTCGATCCTCCTCATCACGGGCTTCGTGAACACCACGTACAACCAGCACCTCGAACCGCTGCACCTGGCCCTGTGGGCGATCCCGACCGCCGTCTGCGCCTTCTTCATCCACGGCGCGCGGCTGCTGCGCCTCGACCACCAGATGGCCCGCGAACTCAAGCCCCTCCCGGCCGCCTCTGCCATCGGAACCGGCACCGACACCGACAAGGAGACGGCCAAGTGATCAAGGCAGAGTGGTTCTACTGGCTGATCGGCGCGATCTTCCTCGTGATGGCCGCGCAGATGCTCGTCGACCGTACGAACCCCAAGCGGTTCGGCACCGCCTCCTTCTGGGGCCTGCTCGGCGTCGGCTTCGTCTACAGCAGCTGGGTGGTCGACAAGTCGGCACCCGCCGAGCCCCTCGGCGCCCTGGTCCTGATCATGATCGTCCTGGCGGGCTTCTGCTTCACCGGACGCGGCAAGGTCAGCACCACCACGCCCGAGCAGCGCACCGCCTCGGCCGTCCGCTACGGCAGCAGGCTCTTCATCCCGGCGCTGACGATCCCGGTGGTGGCGATGCTGTGCGCGACGCTGCTGAAGAACATCCACCTCAACGGCGGGCCCCTCTTCCAGGAGGGCAGCGAAACCATCCTCGGCCTCGGCATCGGCGCACTGGTCGCGCTCGCCGTCGGGATGATCCTGCTCCGCGAGAAGAAGATCAGTGTCCCCGTGCACGCGGGCCGCAACATGCTGGAGACCATGGGCTGGGCCATGCTGCTGCCCCAGCTCCTCGCCGTACTCGGCTCGATCTTCCAGAAGACGGGCGTCGGCGCGCAGGTCGGCAAGATCACCGAGGCCGTGCTGCCGAGCGGCATGATCCACGTCTCGGTCCTCGTCTACTGCCTGGGCATGGCGCTCTTCACGATCATCATGGGCAACGCCTTCGCGGCCTTCCCGGTGATGACGGCAGCCATCGGCTGGCCGGTCCTGATCCAGTCGGGCGGCGGCGACCCCGCGGTGGTCCTGGCCCTCGGCATGCTGTCGGGCTTCTGCGGCACGCTGTGCACGCCGATGGCGGCCAACTTCAACCTGGTGCCGGCCGCGCTCCTCGAACTCAAGGACCAGTACGGCCCGATCAAGGCCCAGATCCCCACGGCGGGCGCGCTGCTGGTCTGCAACATCGCGATCATCTCGCTCTTCGCCTTCTGACAGGACTCCACCATGTCCCCCCTCTCCCACGCCCAGCCCCTCCCCCGCGTCCTGCTCACCGGCTTCGAGCCCTTCGGCGGCGAGGAGGTGAACCCCTCCTGGCAGGCGGTCTCCCTCGTACGGGACGCCCCGCCGGAGGGCGTCGAACTCCGGGCCGTACGCCTCAGCTGCGTCTTCGGCCGCGCCAACGAGGAACTCCGGGAAGCGGTACGGGACTTCGCCCCCGACCTGGTCCTCTGCGTGGGCCAGGCGGGCGGCCGCCCCGACCTCACCGTCGAGCGCGTCGCGGTGAACATCGACGACGCCCGCATCCCCGACAACGCGGGCAACCAGCCCGTCGACGAGCCGATCGCCCCGAACGGCCCGGCCGCCTACTTCGCCCCGCTCCCGGTCAAGGCGTGCGTCGCGGCCGTACGGGAGATCGGCCTGCCCGCCTCGGTCTCGCAGACCGCCGGGACCTTCGTCTGCAACCACGTCTTCTACGGCCTGGCGCACCTCGCCGCCACCGAATTCCCCGCCCTGCGCGGGGGCTTCGTCCACGTCCCTTACGCCCCGGAACAGGTCACCTCCCGAGCCCTCCCCTCGCTTCCGGTCGCGTCGATGGCGGACGGCCTGCGGGCAATCGTCACAGCCGCCCTGTCGACGGAAACGGACCTGCGCGTCCCCGAAGGAGCCACCCACTGAAAGATGACTGACGGAAAGTCAAAGCCCTCTCCCCATATGCCTCTTGGGAATGCCCGGCATCGGGGGTAGGTTCGTGCGTCCACAGGCTGAACGGGACGTTTGCGGAGCGGGGAGGGAGAATGTGAGCAGACTGTACGGCCGGGACGTCCTTCTGCACGATCTGGTGCCGCGCCTGGTGGGCCTCGACGCCACGGGGCCGAAGCTGCTGCGGCAGGCGCACCCCGCCGACCCGCCCGCTCTTCTGCTGACCGGGCCGCACGGCAGTGGCCGCACCGCCGTCCTGGACGCCCTGTTCGACACGTACCACAAGCGGCTGCCGGTGGCCGAGGTGAACTGTGCGCGGAACGTGGCCCCTGTCGCCCACGAGGCGAGGGTGTCCAACACCTCACCGGGCGCCGGGCTCCTGACCGAGGTGGCGTGCGGGCTCTGCGCCCGGATCACCGCGTACCGGCGGGTGCGGCTGCCCCGGCTGTGGACCGGCCTCGCGGCCGTCTCCTCCTGGCACCGCGGCGACGAGCAGGAGCAGCGGGTCGCCCAGGTCCGGATGCGGCTGCTGCTCACCCGGTGCGGCCTGGTCCCCGAGGGTTCCGCCGACGCGGACCACTGGGTGCGGGACGTCAACGAGCGGCTGCCCGTGGGCGACCAGGGGGAGCTCGCTCCGGTCGCCAGGGCCTCCGTCGAGCTGTTCACCGCACGCCATCTGAAGCATCGGGAGGCCCAGGACGCGCACGCCTTCTACGCGGACCGGCTCGGGCCCGACCGGGGCGCGGAGCCGTGGAACGAGCTGTGCCGCTCCTTCCACCTGGGGGACGATCTGCGGGAGGAGTCCGAGGCGTCGCTCGCGGCGGCGCTCCTGGCGGACCTGCGGTCCCACTACAGCGGCTGGGCGCGCCGCAACCGCGACCCCAGGCCGCTGCTGCTGCTCGACAACGTGCACGCCGCACCGGGCTCCCGGCTGCTCGGGCAGTTGCTGGACTGCCGGGCGGAGGGTGCCCGGGACCCGCTGATCGTGGTGGCCACCGCGCGCGGCGACGTCCGCCACCGGGCCGGGCCCGACGCGGCGATACGTACGCCGGCGCAGGTCGCGGGCGGTGCGGGCGACTGGCAGCGGCCGTCCGGCGGGTCCGCGTCCGCGGGGCTCATCGCGCTGCCGCTGCCACCGCTGGAGCGCGCCGACATCGTATCGATGATGATGTCCGTCGATCCGCCCCCGAGGTCCGAACTGCCGCGTTCCGTACGCCGGTTCACCCATGGCTCCCCGTTGGGGTGCGGGCTGATCCGGGACGCCGTGGTGGCCGATCCGCGTGCCGCGTCCACGACCGGGCAGGACGTGGGGTCGCTGCAACTGGCCGGGCAGTCAGTGACCCATCAGATCGCGTCCCAGCTCGTGCCTGACCCGCGGCTGCGCCGCAACCTGGTGCTGCTCTCGGTGGCCAGGGACGGCGCGGCGGCACGCGCCCTGGCGGACCGCTATCTGGCTTCCGACGCCGACCGGGCGGCGGTCGAGACCGCGTACGGCTTCCTGCGCTCCGAGTACGGTTTCCTGCGTTCCGAGTACGAGGTACCGGCGCCGAAGCCGTTCGTCGCCGACCCGTTCCTGCGGGCCGTGCTCGTCCACGAACTGCGCCGCCGCGGGGCGGAGTCCTCGCATCCGCCGCAGACCTGGTCCTGGTCCGACGTACACGCCCTGCTGACCCGGCACCACGAGAGCAAGGGGCAGTGGACGGACGCCCTGCACCACGCGCTCGCGAACGACCGGGCCGAGCAGGTGGCGCTGCGGCTGGCGGAACTGTTCCGGCCGCCCGCCTCCGCGCGGGAGTGGCTGCGTGTCCTGTGGCAGGTGGCGTCCGCCCCGCATCCGCCGCGCTTCGGCTGGGCGGGCGAGTGCCGGTCGGTCGCGATGGGGATGCCGGGGACGGAGCTCGCCGGGGACTCCGTACACCGGGACTCCGTACAGCGGTCCGTACACCGTCTGCTGCATGCGGTGTGGCTGGCGGCCGACCCGCTGACCGCGCCGGACGAGGCGCTGTGCGGGCGGATCAAGTGGGAGCTCCAGCTCCTGTCGGCGGAGCACTCCACGGGTGCGGGGACGCTCTACGACGCCGCCCAGGAGTGGCACGACGAACTGCGTGAACTGCGCACCCCGCCCTCCGCAGCACCGTCCCCGGGCCCCGAAGGGAGCCGCGATGAAAACCACTGAGTCCTTCGCCCGCCGAGGCCGGGGGCTGGGCGCGCTGCTCTTCGAGCGGCCCTTCTTCCGTCTCTTCCGCCGGCCGCCAGGGACGGTGGACAAGGCCGTGGCGGGCTTACTGGCCCTCGTCCTGCTGGCCGTCGCGGTGTTCTTCGTGGTGCGGTGGATCACCAGCGACGACTGCGCGCAGGGTCTGGAGGAGCAGGAGAACGAGTGTGTGGGCCTGCTGGACGCCACGGCCTCGGCACCGTCCTTCAAGCCCGGCGCGAAGGGCCCCGATCCGCGGTTCTCCCGCTTGGTGGCAGCCGTCGCCGAGGAGAACCGGCGGGTGCGCGACGCCTGGGAGCACCCTGAGAACGAAGCCCGCAAGAGGCCCTACGTGAAGGTCGCCCTGCTGCTTCCGTTCAACGCCTCCGAGTCCGGGGCGATGGCCGCCGAACTCATCGAGCACAGTCTGGCGGGCGCCCTCACCGCGCAGCTCAAGGCCAACAGCGGACACACCGGCATCAACTTCCAGCTGCTGCTCGGCAACATCGGCACGGACCTCTCGCTGTGGCGTCCCGCCGTGACCAGGGCGGTGGAACTCGCGCAGGTCCAGGAGCCGAAGGACAGCGACACGCCGCTGGTCGGCGCGATGGGCCTGCCCAACAGCGAACAGGACACCCAGGACGCGGCGAACGCCCTGAGCGCCGCGGGCATCCCGGCCGTCAGCGGGGTGCTCAGCTCCCCCGACATCCAGGCGGACACCCTCTTCAAGACGGCCCCCAACAACCGCAACTCCGTCACCGCCCTCGCCGAGTACCTCCAGGTCAACCCGGGCAGGAAACAGGGCTATCTGGTCTGGGACTCACGCGCCAAGGACAACTACGTCACCAACACCAAGGCGGAGATCGAGGCGCGGTTCGGCAAGACCTACCGGCTGGACATCCGCCAGAGCTCGTACGTCGGCACCATGGGCCCCTACGAGGGCGCGACGCACACCGTGGACACCGCCGCCGAGGGCATCTGCAAGACGGGCTCGGACACGGTGTTCCTGGCGGGCCGGGACTGGGACCTGCCGTACCTGGTGGAGGCGATCGCCAACGAACCCGAGTGCCAGGAGCGCGAGGGGAAGGCCGTCATCCGGATCCTGCGCGTGGCCACCGGGCTGACCTCGCGGATCCTCACCGACGAAACCCGCAAGCAGCTTGAGCAGGCCAGGGTCGTCATCCTCAACGCGGCGCCCACGGACGGCCCTTCGTGGCGGGCGGGCCAGGGCGCGCCCTCCCAGTTCGCCCCGTTCGCCGATTCCGTGAGCAAGGTGGCCGGGCTCGACGGCACCGCCCTGGACGACGGTTACGCGATCATGCACTACGACGCCTTCCAGGTCCTCTCCGAATCCCTCGCCAAGGCCCGGCAGGGCCTCCCCGAACGGCGCGTGCCCTCCACCCACGACATCACCAACACGATCAGGAACATGCGCATCCTGCCGGGCAACAAGTGCCAGGGCTGCGTGAGGGGTGCGAGCGGCAACTTCGGCTTCATCGCGGGCAACGGCAACTGGCCCGTCTGCAAGCCGGTCCCGGTGGTCGAATACCCCCGCCCGAAGGGCTACCGCCCGCCGCAGGCATACCTGACGCACCAGGGGAAGAACGGGACCTGCCCCGGCTGAGCGACCTTTCGGTGGACATCCCACAGGAGCCGGGATTTGATGAGCCCCTGCCAAGCAGTCGAAGGAGCCATGCCTCTCATGCCCACGATGACCACGGAACACGGTCAGCTCATCCGGTACGTCGACCACGGGGGCGAAGGACCGGCTGTGCTGCTGCTGCACAGCTACTTCATGGACGGCGACATGTTCGCCCCGCAACTCAAGGAACTCGGCAGCGAGTTCAGGCTCATCACGATGGACGAGCGCGCCCACGGCGGGACCCCGGCGGAGTCCCCCTTCGACTACTGGGACGTGGCGCGCGACGCCCTGGCCCTCCTCAAGGAGCTGGGCCTGCCCCGGGCCGCGGTGGTCGGCACCAGCCAGGGCGGCTTCATCGCGATGCGCATGGCGCTGCTCGCCCCTGAGCGGATCACCGCCCTCGCGGTGATGGGCACGTCGGCTGCCGCGGAAGACCCGCAAGTAGCCGCCGCCTACAGCCAGTCGACCGACAGCTGGGTCGCCCACGGCCCGAGCGACGAACTCCTGGACGCCACGGCCGCCATCTGCCTGGGCGGCAGGGCAGCCCCGGAGTGGCGCGCCAAGTGGCGGGCCACCTCCGGCGAGCGTGCCCGCGCGGCCACCGACGCGCTGGTCGGCCGGGACGACATCGTCTCCCGGCTCCCTGAGATCACCTGCCCCACGCTGGTTCTCCACGGCACCGAGGACGCCGCCTATCCCGTGGCGCACGCGGAGCAGATAGCCTCACTCGTTCCCGGTGCCCGGCCCGCCGTAGTCATCGAAGGCGGTGCCCACTTCCTCAGCTTCACCCACCCCGATGAGGTCAACCCGCACCTGCACACCTTCCTCTCCGGCATCGGCTCCTGACGGGCCCGGGGCCGGCCCCGGACCCGGCCCCGGACGCCCGCTGCGGGGGCCGAGGATGCGCCGCTCCTCCTCGCGGATGGGTATGTCGTTGATACTGGCCTCGCGCCGCTTCATCAGGCCGTGGGCGTCGAACTCCCACAGCTCGTTTCCGTAGGAACGCCAGTGCCCGCCGTCCGCGTCCCGCCATTCGTACTGGAACCGGACGGCGATCCTGTCGTCGCCGAAGGACCACAGCTCCTTGCGCAGTGCGTAGTCGAGCTCCCTGCGCCACTTCGCGGCGAGGAACGCACGGATCTCCTCCCTCCCCTTCAGGAAGGTGTCGCGATTGCGCCACACGGAGTCCCGTGTGTACGCGAGCGCAACGCGGTCGGGGTCACGGGTGTTCCACGCATCCTCGGCGGCCTGCACCTTGGCCAGTGCGTCTGCTTCGGTGAACGGCGGTACGGGAAGGCGGACTTGGCTGCTCGGACGCATCAGCGCGTCCCCGGTGGCACTCATTCCTCGCATGGCGCTCATTCCTCCCACCCCGAGTTCTCGATGACCGTCACGAAGTCGGTACGGACGAAGCCCGGGGAGAAGTGGGCGAGCACATCGGACTTGACGTTGCCGAACGCACTGTCGGGACGGTGCGCGATGCCCTCGGTGAACGCCTCAAGGATCCGGCGCTTGAAATCGGGCCGGGGGTGCGCGGCCACGACGGCGGCGCGCTGTGCTTCGTCCACCTCGTCGAACCCGAGGCCGAGGACGTCGACTTCGACTCCCGCGGTGACCAGGGCCACTTCCGGCTCCATCCGGTACGGGATCCCAGGAGTGGTGTGCAGGGCGATCGCCGTCCAGGCGATCCGTGCGCGCTCGGACGTCAGGCCGTGCCGCAGAAGGAAGTCACGAGCCGCGTCCGCGCCGTCGATCTCGAAGCGCTGTGCGGAGGTGGCGTACTTCGGTGTGAGCCCGAGGTCGTGGAACAGGGCTGCCACATAAAGGAGTTCCGGGTCGAAGCCGAGGTCGCGACGACGGCCGCGCAATGCCCCGAAGAGGAAGACACGGCGCGAATGCTCGTACAGGAGCGGGCCCGCGGTGTCGCGGACGAGCTCGGTCGCCTCCCTGGCGAGTGCGCTGTCGGGAATCTCGACATCGGCGATGCGCGTGGACATGGTCGGCTCCTCTGCCATTGCCGCGGTCCGGCCGGTGCCGGTTGCCGCATGGCCTTCAACCTCCCATCCGAGCCCCCACCTCCCCCATGTCCATCCAGACAGGAATCCCACACATCTGGACATCGCACACCGCTAACCTGGGGGTATGAGCAGACCTCGGCACACCCCCTCGCGGACCATCGCCGTACTCGCCTACGACGGCGTCCGTCTGCTCGATGTCACCGCCCCTCTGGAGGTGTTCAGCACCGCGGCCTCGCTGGGCGCCCGCTACTCGGTGGTACTGCTGTCCCCGCACGGCGGGCCTGTCACCACCTCGGCCGGGACCCGGCTGCTCACGGACCCCGTCGACAGCCTGGCCGGACGCGTGCACACCCTGATCGTGCCCGGCTCTCCCGCCCTCCCGCAGCAGCGGCCGGCCGGCCTCGTCGACACCGTCCGCACCCTGCACTCCTCGTCCTGGCGCACCGCATCCGTCTGCACGGGCGCGTTCGCCCTCGCCGAGGCGGGACTGCTGCGAGGCCGACGCGCCACCACACACTGGCGGTACGCGGCGACGCTGACCCGGCACCACCCGGACATCGACGTGCACGACGACGCGATCTTCGTACGGGACGGGCGGATCTACACCTCGGCAGGCGTGAGCGCCGGGCTCGACCTCTCCCTGGCTCTCGTCGAGGCCGACGAAGGGTCGGACCTGGCCCGGGAAGTGGCGCGTGACCTGGTGGTCTTCCTGCAACGCCCCGGTGGGCAGTCGCAGTTCTCCGTCGCCGCGCGCACTCCCGCGCCACGCCACCACTCGCTCGCCGCACTGCTCAGATCGATCTCCGCGGACCCGGCGGCGGACCACTCCCTGCCGGAGCTCGCCCGCCGGGCCGGCCTCAGCGCCCGCCATCTCACCCGGCTGTTCAACGAGGAGATCCGCGATACCCCCGGCGGCTACGTGGAATCGGTCCGCCTCGAAGCCGCCCAGGCCCTCCTCGACACGGGCGAGACCGTCACCTCCGCAGCCCGCCGCAGCGGCCTCGGCAGCGACGAAACCCTGCGCCGGGTATTCCTGCGCCACCTCGGCGTGACCCCCTCGGCCTACCGGGCACGCTTCCGGACCTCGGCACCATGACCCCTCGAAGCGGACTTCGTCCGTCAGCACAGCTTCCGCTCGCCGGGTGTCAACGCACTCCACGCGTCGCACTGACACGATATGAACGTCGGGCGGACTCAGCGCCAGTGATCATGGTCGCGGCGTGTCCGCCATCCGCGATGCTGCCTGTTGTACCGGCGGCCCCAGCGGTCCTCGCGCTCCCTGTCGTCCCGGTACTCCTCGTAGTGCCGGTAGCCGCCACGGCTGTGGCGGCGCCCGCTGCGCCCGTAGTGCGCGAGGCCGAAGGCCAGGACGGCAGCGGCCACCCACCAGAGCGAGTTCAGGAATCCCAGGCCGAAGAGAACGGCGAAAAGGAGGAGGAGAAGCGCCATGACAGCCCACCAGAAGCGAAGAAGTGCACACAGCCGGGGGCCAGGGCCTTGTCCTCACCAACGTAGCCCCGTTCCGACCATTGCGACAGTGTCGCCGTGCGATGGCTACTTCCCTGTGCGCAGCGCTCCTTGCCCTCCGGCCAGAGGAGGCAGACAGCACTGACGTGCGCATGGCAGCCCCTGGGAGGACCTGATGCTTCCGACAGCCCGCCCTGACGAATCCCCCGGCGTGGACGCGCGGACCTCGCCGGTCGGGAAGCGGCCGGACTCCCCCGCCTCCGGTGCTGCGGCCGTTCGTTGACAGTCGGTGACGCCAGGCGTTCACTGGCAGTACGGCAAAGGGCTGTGCCCCACCGCAGGAGCGTCACGGTGCGGTGCACCGCCCCTGTCCGCTTCGCCCGGACCCCGCGGAAGCCAGGAACGCCCCGTTCGCCTGCTGGAGGTCCGGCCGTGCCGTTGTGGATCCTGCTCCTCCCCGCCGCCGCTCTGATCACCTTCGGATTCGGCTTCGCCGTGCGGCAGTCCCTCCGGCACTTCGCCGCCGTCCTGTTCGTCCTGTGGCTCGGTGGATACGTGACGCCCGGACACGGCCCGTTGAAACCCGCCTGCCGGTGACAGATGGCCGCCGTCCCACCGACGGCTCCCCGCAGCACGCACCCCCGAGGAGAAGCAGATGCTGCACAGCCCTCACCTTCCGCCCAACTTCGAGCAGGAATTCCGGACGACGAACGGCCGTCCCATCGTGGTGGACGGCCAGACGGTTCACCTCTCCTTCGGCATCCCCGTCAAGTGGACCTCGGCGCGGGTGGCCCTTCGCTTCGTCTCCTCGATCAAGCGCCCGGTCCAGGGATTCTGCCTGGACATGTCGGAGGGCGATCTCCTGGTCAACGGACTCCAGGCGTCCGGGATCACCCTGTGGGCCGACACCACACCCCCGCTCGTCCACCTGGAACTCCTCAAGGCCCCGACCGCTGCCTCGACCCTGCTCGTCTGGAACTGCTGGCGCGACGAGCGCGGAGTACGCCATTCCTGGACCGGCAACGCGGGCTTCACCCTGACCTCCCCCAGCCCCACCTCGCACCGCTTCACCTGCAGTGACGGCCTGGGCCCAGCCGACTTCAACAACCTCGTCGTCGACCTCGACCTCGAACCCAAAGCCACCGTTCTCGGCCTGGGCCCCCTCAACTCCCTCGAAAACGAGCAGGGGTGATCGGCCTCGCCGCTAAGCACCCCCAAGAACCGCAGACCACCCACATCCAGCCCGCACTTCCGGCCGAACGTCCGTCCGCGCTGGACGCCGTACGGCTGCGCAGGCTGAACCGATGGCAGGCCGAGGAACTGCGGGAGGACCTCGCGGACCTCTACGTCGAGTCTCCTCCGGCCCGCCGGGAGAGGACTTCCACCGCCTGGAGGAATTCCTGCACCGGCTGGCGGAAACCGTGCAGCAGCCGGGATTCGACGGGCCGCTGCCGCAGAACCCGGAGCAGCGCACCGCGTCCGGGCACGTCTGCGCGATCACCGAAACCCTCGGCGGACGCACGGCCGAGCGCCCGGGACGGTCTCACCCACGACGACCGGACCCAACGCCCCGAGTAGCCGGAGCCGGATGGAAAGGGCAGGGCTGAAGGTGGCTTCTTGGGCGACTTGAGTCTCCTGGGAGCTTTCAGCGGGGCTGAGTTGTGTACATCCGTTCCAGTGCGCGGCGCAGTGGCTGCCGCATCGACAGCGGGAAGGCTTTGCCCTCCGAGGTAGCGACCAGTGCCGCCGCGACCTCTCGGAGTGTGACGTCACACTGCCGGGAGATGTCCACCAGCAGGGCTCGTGCGGCTCCCCGCCGGCACGGGGCCAGCGCCATGACCATGCCGCATGCCTGGTCGACCACGGCTCGCCCAGCCATTACCCGGCGCAGATGGTCGTTCTCGGCGCGGAGTTCGGCGACGCCGGGTTCCGGTGGGAGAGTTCCCCAGATGACCTCGGCGGTCACGTTCCACCGCTCTTCGCGCGTACTGCCTTCTGCCCTCTGCATGACAGACACCTCCTGGACTCTGGCGGGTCGGAGTGTCGGCGTGGGGTGCCGACACCATGCCGATGCCGGGGTCTCGGGCCTGCGGCCAGCGTAGCCCTGCCGGGTGGTTTCGTCGTCGCCCGGCGGCCCCTCCGCCTACCTCCTTGGCCCGCCAGTGAACGTTCAACCTCCTGGCCATCAGGGGGCGTTGACAGACGGGATCGCCGGGCGTTGACTGACATCACGGCGTGGGCATCGCCGCTCCGGACGTTCCGGGCGGCACATTCCGCCTTCCCGCTTCGCCCTGACCCCGCGGATAACAGGAACACTTCCGCGATCCGGAGGCCCGGCGATGTTGTGGATCCTTCTCCTTCTGCTGATCCTGGTGATTTTCGGGTTCGGCTTCGCCTCGCAGATCCTGTGGTGGGTCGCAGCCGTCCTGTTGGCCGTCTGGCTCGTCGGCTTCTTCGTACGGGGACGCGGCGGCAGCGGACGTTCTGGCGGCACACGCGGACTTCGGTTCGGCCGCGGTCGCGGTCGCAGTCGCAGTCGCAGTCGCAGTCGCAGTCGCACGCACAGCAGCAGGTAGCTCCCCTCTCCGTCGACGTACAGAGAAGCCATGAGCGTGGAAAGCCGCACCGACCGTGCGACCGGGCGCCCGAACCGGAACAACGCCCGACCGACCACACCTGACCGAGACGGAACGACCAGACCGAAGGGTCGAGGAGCATGCAGCAGCACCAAGCACCACACACACCGGGCCGAAGCGGTACGCCATGATCGCCGTCGCCGTCATCGCCGTACTCGTCCTCGCGGCATGCGCCGCCTTCTTCCTCGCACGACGCGGGAAGGCCCGGGGCGGATCAGCCGGCGGGCGCGGTCTGAAGCAACGCTTCGGGCCCGAGTACGAGCGGGCCCTCGCCGACCACGACGGGGACACCAGGGCCACCGACCGCGCACTCGGCACACGCGTCCAGCGGTACGACTCGCTCGGGCAGCAACCGCTCACACCCGAGACCCGCGCGCACTACACGGCCCAATGGGCCGACATCCAGGACCAGTTCGTCGCCTCGCCGCAGAAGGCGGTCGCCCAGGCCGACGCCCTGCTTGCCCAGCTCGCCGGGGAGCGCGGCTTCCCCAGCAGGGACCAGGGCGCGCGCTTCGAGGAGCAGACGGCCGCGCTCTCCGTCCACCACGCCCCCCACGTACGCGGATACCGCACCCTGCACACAGCGGTACGCACCCGGGGCAGCACCGAGGAGTTGCGCGATGCCCTCCTCCAGGCGCAGGGCCTCTTCGACGCGCTCCTCGCCCCGCGATCCCACGACACCGACCCGCACCACCCGACGGGAAGCAGCACCTGATGCACTACGACCAGGAACGCGCACAACAGCCCCACGCCGGCCCTCCGGGCGCCGTACAACAGCGAGCCCCGCAGGCCCCCGGTACCCCGCCCGGCGCACCCGGAACCGACCCGGCACACGCCCCCCGAGACCCGGCAGCCCCAGTCCCCACAGACGGCTCTCCCGGCCCCGCAGGCCGCGCCCAGAGCTCGGTACTGCTCCCGCAGGGCGACCGGGACGAGCTCACCCTGCGCCTCCAGCAGGCCCTCAACACCTTCGTCGCCGACCCCGGCAAATCGGTCCGGGAAGCCGACAGCGTCTTCGACGAGGCCGTCACCCAACTCACCGAGACCCTTGCCGAACGCCGCCGCACCCTGCGCGCGAGCTGGCAGGACCAGGACACCGACGCGCAGACCGAGGAACTGCGGCTCGCCCTGCGCCAGTACCAGGACTCCACGGAACAACTGCTGCGGATGTGAACACCCGCCGCAGACCGGCCACCGGACTGCCGACGGCACTCAAATGAGGGGGCGCCCCTCCGGGCGCCCCTCACCCGGCTCCAAGAACCGGCACCCCGCCACCCCACCAGGACGTGGTGCCCATGCTCGCCGCCAGGCCTGCAGAGCAGTGTCTGTCTCCCGCACGGGGAGCCGGCGGCGAACGCCGGTACCGGCGCCGGACGGACCGGTTCGATCAGCGCTTGGACCCCGCCCCGTCCCTCGCCCGCCCCACATGCCGTCGGACGAGCTGCGGCAGCAGCACCCACAGCCCGCCGCACACCAGCAGCGTCGCGCCCCCGGCGACGGCCCCTTCCACCCGCCCGAGCACCACGTCGACCACCAGCAGCACAGAACCGCTGAGGATCAGTACCAGAAGCGCCATGCCCGCCCCGGCCAGCCGTGCCGACGTGCGTACGATCTCCGGCTTGGAACCGCTCTGGAAGAGCACGCGATGTAAAGCGGCCGGTGCGGCGAACAGAGCCGCCGCCACCACCGTCAGCAGCAGCGTCGTGACATACGTCGACCGCTGCACCGTATCCAGCGAGGGGAACCGGGCGGTGAAGGCTATCGTCAGCAGGAACGCGAACAGGATCTGGACACCCGCCTGGACGATCCTCAACTCCTGGAGCAACTCACCGTAGTTGCGGTCAGCCCGCTCCAGGGTCGTCTCCTCGCGCGGCGTACGAGCACGCTCATCGGCCATGTCCCGGCAACCTACTCGCCCATCGGCCGGCCGTCGCCCCCGAAGACGTGGCCCGGGTGCGAGCCGCTCGGTGCCGCTGCCGAACCGCCCCGTCCTGCCGTTCCCGCTCGGGCTGTCAGTGGTGCCCCTTACTCTGGGCAGAGTCGAAAATCGTCCGATTGCGGCAATTCCGGGATGGGCGGAGGAGGCCTGGGTGGTGGAGCAGACATGGCGGGTGCCGGCGGACATGTTCCGGTTCACCATCGGTGAGCGTGCACCGTTGTACGGGGCGATCCTGCGCGCCTTCGGCGAGGCCAACGAGCGGCTGGTGACCGCCCTGTCGCTGGACGAGGTGCGGGAGCGGCTGCGCGGGGAGGGGTGGTTCGACGCGCTCCCGGACAGCGACCTGGTGGCGGTGCTCGGGCAGCTGCGGGACTGGCAGCTGCTGGACGCCGTGCAAAACCACGCGGGGAACTACCGCACGGCCCAGGAGTACGAGCGGCGCAACCTCCAGTACTCCCTGACCCGGCGGGGCGAAGCCGCCTTTGCGGGAGTGCAGCACGCGCTGTCGGTGCTCGCCTCGTCGGGGGCGTTGCAGACCGCGGTGCTGGACGCGATAGCCGACCGGCTTTCCGCCCTCGCCTCGTTGCTCGCCGAGCCGGGGACGGCGGACCGCCGGATCTTCAGCACGCTCCAGGAATTGGAGGGGCACCTCGACTCGCTGCGCGCGAACACCAAGCAGTTCAACGGCGAACTTCAGCGCCTGATGCTTGCCGAGGGGACGGGCCTGGCCGTCTTCCGGGAGGTGAAGGCGGCCACCGTCGCCTACCTCCAGGAGTTCCTCAGCCATCTCGACCAGCGGGCGCACACCATCGCGGGCGCGGTGGCCCGGGTGGAGGAACTGGGCGTGGCGGGGCTGTGGTCCCGGGCGCTCGCCGGCGCCGAGCTGCCGCCGCTGGGGGGCGGCGATCCGGGGCCCGAGTGGCTGCGGGTGCGGCGGGCGCGCTGGGAAGGGCTGCGGGTCTGGTTCCTGCCCGAGGACGGCTCGCCCGCCAGGGTGGAGCAGCTGCACGACGTGGCGCGGCGGGCGATCGTCACGCTGCTCCAGGCCCTCGACCGGATCACCGAGGCCCGCCGGAAGTCGTCGAGTGCCGCCGAGGACTTCCGGGAGCTGGCGCGCTGGTTTTCCGCCGCGCCCTCCCAGGAGGACATGCACCGGCTGTGGGCCACCGCCTTCGGACTGGCGTCCGCCCGCCACGCCCACCTGGTGCATCCGGACCCGGAGACGGTTCCGGCGTCCGACAGCTGGCGGGAGGCACCACCGGTGGAGGTGTCGCCCCTGCTGCGCAGCAGCGGTCGTGCGGAGCGGTTCACGCGGACCGGGCGGGTGCGGGACGTGGGCGCCGTCAAGGCGGCGAGGGCGGAGCGCGCGAGGAAGGAGCGGGCGGAGCTGGAGGCCGCGTGGGATCTGCTGCGGACCGGGGCGCCGGTGCGGCTGTCCGACTTTGGGACGCTCGACCACGAGGTGTTCGAGCGGCTCCTCGATCTGCTCGGCCGGGCGCTGGCAGTGCGGCCCGACACAGCGGGGCTGCGGCGTGCGGTCACCGGGGACGGCCGGGTGGAGGTGCTGCTGGGCGCGGCGGGGCCAACGGGAGCGCGGGCCCGACTCCGTACGCCCCGGGGATTGTTGACCGCACCGGACTATCAGGTGGAGATCCGCCCTGCGGGAGGGGCGGTGTCCCGATGAGCAATCTCGCCAATCAGCTGGTCGTCGCCGAGCGGGAGGAGGTCGCGCGCGGCATCCGCACCCTGCTGGCCCGTCCGTTGCTCACCGAGCGGCACGACCCGGTGGCGTTCGAGTTGGTGCGGCGCCGGCGCGAGCCGTTGACAAGCTGGTTCGACTACACCCTCGGCTGGTCCTTGGTCGTCGAACCGCGCCAGGGGTACGCACGCCTGACCAAGGTGCGCGCCTACGGCACGGGAGAGAGCGGGGACCGGCCCGCCCGTCGGCTCCGCTCCGGCCGCGCACCGCTGGACCGCCTGCGCTACGTACTGTTCTGCGTGAGCTGCGCCGAGCTGCTGTCCGTGCCGGTAACCACGGTGGGCCTGCTCGCCGACCGGGTGGCGCGGGCCGTGGCCGCCGACGGTGCGCTGCCTCCGTTCGACACCACGCAGCGTGCTGCCAGAACCGCCTTCGTGGACGTACTGCGGCTCCTGGAGTCGTACGGGGTGCTGACCACCTTGGACGGAGCGACGGAGTCGTTCGCCGAGTCCGCGGAGGCCAAGGTGCTGTACCGGGTGCAGCCCGGTGTGCTGCTGCGGCTGTCGGCGGCGCCGGTCGGCGCGTCCCGTATCGCCGCCGAGGCGTCGCTCACGTCGGAGGGTGTGGCGGGGGCGTTCGACGCGCTGCTCGCCGCCCTCGTGACGGAACGGCGGTACGGCACGGGGACCGACGACGACATTCCCTCGGCCCAACGGAATCTCTGGCTGCGCCACTCGGTGCTGCGCCGGCTCTTCGACGATCCGGTGGTGCACCGTGCGGACCTCACCGGGGCCCAGCTCGGCTACCTCTCCTCCCTCACCGGGCGACAGGTCATGCGGCGCGCCGCCGACCAGGCCGGATTCGTACTGGAGGAACGTGCGGACGGCTGGCTGCTGGCCGACCCGGAGGCCCTGGCCACCGACGAGAAGTTCCCCGACGATTCCTCGCACGCCAAGATCGCCGCGCTGTTGCTGCTCGACACGGTGACCGGCGCCGCCGACGGCTGCACGCCCGAGCAGCTCACCGCCGAAGCGGGAGGGATCCTCGGGCGCTTCCCCGCCTGGGGCAAGGCGTACCGCTCGGACGACGGGGCTGCCAGGCTGGCCGAGGACGCACTGCGGGTGCTGGTCGCCTTCGGTCTGGTACGGCACCACAACCACCTGATCACCGCACGGCCCGCCGCCGCCCGCTACCGCATCACCGAGGCCGTCGCCGTCCAGCACGGTTCCGCGCAAGAGAGGAACACCCTGTGACCGAGGCGACCGCTGCCGAGGCGACCCCGCTGGAGACGTCCTTCGACGGGACGCCCGCGGCCGAAAGCTCGGCGGGGCCGGACCGCTGGGTCCCGTCCCGGGCCGGTGTCCTCAACGTATGGCGGTACTACGACGAGGTGTTCACCTTCCACCGGGGCCGGCTGCTACTGCGCGGCGCCAACGGCACGGGCAAGTCGAAGGCCCTGGAAGTGCTGCTGCCGTTCCTGCTCGACGCGAGCCTCAAACCCAACCGGCTCTCCACCTTCGGCGGCAACGAACGCACCATGCACTGGAACCTGATGGGCGAGGGCGCCACCGGAGTCACCCGGGTCGGTTACGTCTGGCTGGAGTTCCGCATCGGGCGGGGTGCATCCGTGGAGTGGTTCACGATCGGTTCGCGCCTCCAGGCCACCTCCCGCACCACGTCGGTGGGTGCCGACTTCTTCACCGTACGAGGACGAGTGGCGGCCGGAGCCGACGCCGAGGGCGCCACAGGAGGCGCCCCCCGGATCCCGCTGGTCGGTGAGACGGGGCAGCCGTTGACCCGCGCGGCCCTGACCGAGGTGCTCGCGGGACGCGGCGAGGTGTACGCGACAGCCGCCGACTACAAGGCCGTCGTGCGCCAGACGCTGTTCCCGGGGCTGACCGCACAGCGGTACGAGGCGTTGATCACCGCCCTGCTCCAGCTCCGTACCCCCAAGCTGTCGGAGCGGCTCGACCCGTCCCTCCTGTCCAACCTGCTCTCCCGCGCGCTGCCTCCGCTGGACCGGGGCGAGATCTCCGAACTGGCGGACGGCTTCGAGCGGTTGGACCGTCAGCGCGAGGACCTGGCGCTGATGGACGAGCGGGTGCGGTCGGCGGAATCCCTCGCAGCCCGGCAACGCACCTATGCCCAACGGGTGTTACGATCCCGCGCCGGGATCCTGATCACCGCGACCACGGAGACGGACAACACCACCCGTGCCGCCCGGGAGACCGAGGAGGCGCACAGCGTCGCCCTCGCGGAGAGGGCCGCCGCGGAGGAACGACAGACGGCGGCAGAGACCCTCGGTGCGGAGCGGGCCGCGCAGATCGAGGCGCTGGCCGATTCCGAGGAGTACCGCGAGGGCAAGGAGCTCGACCGGCTGCGCACGAAGGTCGCCGAGGCACGTCGCAGGGCCGAGGGGCTGCGTACCACGGCCGACGAGGCCCGCCAGGACGCCGAGCAGGACGCCGCCCAGGCCGCCGAAGCGGAGACGGAGGCCGCCGACCTGGCGGAGCAGGCCCGGTCGGCGGAGGACGACACGTGGTCGACGGCCCGTACGGCCCGGCTGACTTCGGTCTGTTCGGAGGCGTCGGCCGCGATAGGGGCAGGCGACGAGAAGCAGGCCCGGCAGTTGGTGTCCGCAGCGGTACGGAGCCGGCTCCGCCAGGTCGCCGGGGTGCGGAGCGCACTCGCTGACCACCGTGTCGCCGTGCACGCGCGCACCGGGGCCGAGACCACGCTGGAGGAGGCCCGTACGCGACTGACCGAGGCCATCGGCAAGCGCGACCGGGCGGCGGCCGACTCCGCGGCGGCGGTCGACGCGCAGTCGACGCGGCTGCGCACCTGGGCACGGGACTGCACGGAGTTGCACTTCGACGCCGAGGCCGTCGAGGAACTGGCTGCGCAGGCCGCCGACGAGACCGAGGTACTGGCCCTCGCCGAAGCACACAGCCGGCCGGTGGAGCACGAACTGACCACGGCGGAGACCGTGACCAAGCAGCAACGCCTGGCGCTGGTGGCGGACCGGGGCGAGGCGGTGGCCGAGGCCGGCCGATTGGAGCGCGCCGAAGAGATTCCGCCGCGGCCGCCGCACACCCGCACGAGCGACCGGAGCGCGCTACCCGGCGCCCCGCTGTGGAAGCTGATCGCCTTCCAGGACACGGTGCCCGCTGCCGAACAGGCCGCGGTCGAAGCCGCGTTGGAGGCCTCGGGGCTGCTCGACGCCTGGATGGGACCGGAAGAAGGACCACTGCCCGGCCTGCCGCTGCACCAGGGGCACGACACCTTCGCCGAGGCCGGAGGGTCGTTCGGGGGTTCGCCCGGCGGGCCACCCGCACCCCGGCCCGACCGCACGCTCGCGGACGTGCTGCGGCCCGAGCCCGGTTCGCCCGTCCCCGCCGAGCGGATCACTCAGCTGCTGGCGGCCGTCGCGTACGGCGGCACGCTGCCCGCGGAAGGCGTTGCGGCCGTGGGAGCGGACGGCACCTGGAGGCTCGCCGCCGCCAGGGGAAGCTGGTCGAAGCCGGAATCGGCACACATCGGAGCGTCCGCCCGGCAGCGCGCCCGCATTCGGCGCATCGCCGAACTGGCCGATCGTGTGGCCGAGTTGGACATCGGCATCCGCGAGTGCGACACCGCGCTCGGCACGCTCGACGAGCGCCGCCGCGCCCTCCGCCTCGACCTGCGCAGCAGGCCCGCCCACTCCCCCGTGGCGATGGCGCAGCGCACCCTGGACCGGGCCGAGGCCGATACGGCGACCCGCGACGACGCCGTACGCGGCGCCGTGACCGCGCTCGGCCTCCGGGAGGAGGACGTCGCCAGGGCCCTGGACGCGCTGGACGCACTGGCCGCGGAACACGGCCTTCCGACCGAAGAGGCCGCGCTGGGTCGGCTCGTAGAGCACACCGAGGCCTTCCGGGAGGCGGCGAGCCACTGGGTCATGGCCTCGGTACGGAGCGCCGCCAGCCGCGCGGGGGCGGCCGAGGCCCGCCGACGCGCGGACCGGGCGGGACATACGGCCGGGGACCGCGAGGCGGACGCCAGAACGTCCGAAACCTCGCTGCGTACCGCCGCGGCGGCCCTGGCAGAGGCCGAGGCCACCATCGGTGTCTCCTACCGGGACGTACTGAACCGGATCACGGAGCTGCGCGCCGACCGGGACAGTGCCGAGCAGACCGTGCGGTCGCTCCGCAAGGACCTGACCGAACTCTCCACCAAGGTCGGCTCGTTGGAAGCCAGACTGACCGAGGCCGCCAAGAAGCACACCCGGGCCGTCGAACAACGAGACCTCGCCGCCGGGCGGCTGCGCCGCTGCCTACACCTGGGATTCGCCGACGAGGCCGGGGTCGGACGCGAAACCGGAACCGGCACCGAGGCCAGGTCCGAATCCGGCCTCGGTGCCACCAAGGGCACCGCCCACCCCGACAGCCCCGTCCTACCCGAGGACTCCGGAGTCACCGCGACCCTGGAGACGGCACGCGCCCTCGCGTCCCGCTGGCCGACCCTGCCGTACTCCGCGAAGAACATCGCCGACGCGCTGAACCGGCTCGCCGAAACCGCGCACGTCACCCGCCAGGCGCTGAGCGATCGCGCCGACCTCTCCCTCGAACCTTCCCCCGACGCCGACGACGACCTACAGGTCCTGACCGCCACCATGGACGGCACCTCGCTCGGCGCAGGCCAACTGCTGACCGCCCTCCGCGAGGAACGGGACCACAGCCGCGACGACATCACCGCATCCGAACGCGGCCTGTTCGACCGCATCCTGACCGGCGACACCCGCCGCCACCTCGCCTCCCGCATCCGCCAGGCCACCGAACTCGTCGACGCCATGAACGCCCGGCTGGAGAGGGTACGCACCGCTTCCCGGGTCGCCGTCCGCCTGGTGTGGCAGGTCGACTCCGCCCTCCCTGCAGGCACCCGGGCCGCACGCGACCTCCTCCTCAAGGACCCGGTGCGCCTGACCGACTCCGACCACGAGGCACTGCACCAGTTCTTCCGCACCCGTATCGAGGAGGCCAAGGAGGGTCGCCTCGCCGGTAGTTGGGAGGAGCAGTTGGCACAGGTACTGGACTACACGGCATGGCACCAGTTCGTGGTGAAGCTCGACCGGGCCGACGGTCAGGGCTGGAAGCTGCTGACGAAGAAGCTGCACGGCGCGCTCTCCGGCGGCGAGAAGGCCATCGCCCTCCACCTCCCCCTGTTCGCCGCGGTCGCCTCGCACTACCACTCGGTCCCGGAGGCTCCCCGCCTGATCCTGCTCGACGAGGTCTTCGTCGGCGTGGACAGCACCAACAGGGGCCAGGTGTTCGCCCTCCTCGCCTCGCTCGACCTCGATCTGCTCCTCACCTCCGACCACGAGTGGTGCACCTACCGCGAGCTGGACGGCATCGCCGTCCACCAGCTCATCGCCGACGGGGACGACGACGCCATAACCACCGCCCGGTTCGTCTGGGACGGCACAGGCCTGCTCGCCGAGGAGGACGCCCCGCAGTGACAGCCCGCCATCCCCTGGATCGCCCCGAACTGGCTCCACTGTGGGGCGAGTTGCACACCCGCCTCTCCTCCGGCCGCCCCGTCTCCCGGATCACGCTCGGCCCCCTGTCCGACGCCTCGCGCGAAGCACTGGCCGACCTGCTCGGCCTGGCCCGGCTGCCCGCCACCCGTACGACCCTCGCGCTCGCCCGTCTCGACGAAGCGCTGCGCGACAGCGTCGGCCAGGACGCCCACACCGTCACCGAAGCCGTCGTCGGCCCGCTGGGCAACCGCGCGGCGGCACGCGAGAGCGCCGAGGCCGAGCGGGCAGCGCTGTGGGGATGGCTGGAGACACACCCCGTACTCACCGGCCGGCCCGCCCTCGCCCCCTGGACTGTTCAACTGCGCCGAGCCGGACTGCTCCAGGGTTCCGTTCCCGCCACCCGAAGCTTCCTCGACGACGCACTGAAGGTCCTCGCGGCGCTCCCGGCCCAGAACAAGCCCCTCCCCGTATTCGCCCACAGCCTCTTCGGCGACTCGCATGCCCTCGACGACGGCACCCGTCTCTCCGGTACGGTGCTGCGCGCGCTGGCCGTGCTGTACGACTCCGGTCCGCCCGCCTCCGCGGAGGACCGGCGCGGTCTGTGGGCCCTCGCCGGAGTCGCCGACGATGCCCTCTCCTCGACGGTGCTGACCGCCGGGCTGCGTCCCGGCGGCACCGGTGCGGTGGCCCGCGCCCTGACCACCCTCACCGTGGCGGGGCACGCCTCGCACCTCACGCTCGCCCAACTCCGCGCCCCGGGCGAGTTCCTGCCCGAACCAGGCCCCGTGTACCCCGTCCACATCACGGAGAACCCGAGCATCCTCGCGCTCGCGGTACAACGTCTCGGCCCCCGTTGCCCTCCCCTCGTCTGCACGGCGGGCTGGCCCAACAGCGCGGCCATCCTGCTGCTGCGCCTGCTCGCCTCGACCGGTGCTGCCCTCCGCTACCACGGCGACTTCGACGGCGAGGGGCTGCGTATCGCGGCGTACGTACGGACCACCACGGGTGCCGGCCTCTGGCGCATGTCGACGGCCGACTACCTTGCCGCCCACGCCTCTTCCGCCACCGGCCCTGATCCGGGCCGCATCACCGACGCTCCTTGGGACGCCGGGCTCGCCCCGGCTCTCGCGAAGCACCGGACCGCGGTCCTGGAGGAACAAGTGGCGGACCTGCTCGTGGAGGATCTGTCCCGGCTGCTTCCATCCGGCAACGGTTGACGCTCTCGGCCCGGGGCCAGGCCCCTTCAGTCCGCGTCCGGCGTCAGGCGCAGCTCCCTGCATGACTTCAGCATCGCCAGTCACTCCAGCCACAAGATGTGCACTCCGCCATGGCCCAGGGGCTACCCCCTCAGACGGCGACCACGTGCACGTCCGCCGGTGACAGCACGGCGAGGTAAGCCTCGATGTCGCCGGGATCGCTCGTAAAGATCACCGCGCTGCCGTGCCGGGCTGCGGCCAGGGCCACCCAGGCATCCACCGCGTCCGGCCGCTTCTTGGCCGGCAGCGCCGCCCGCCCGAGGGCGGTGCCGATCCGGCGCCAGTCGGCCAGATCGGGGCCCGTCGCGCAGGCCAGGCACTCCGGGCGCCCCGCCTTGGTCTCCCGCATCTGCGGCTCGGCCGAGCGCGCCTGAGGCACCGTACAGTCCTTGAGTGCACCGGACAGCGCATGCACCAGCGCGGGGTTCGGACGCCAGACCTGGGCCAGGACCGGGCCGAGCACCAGCGCCCGGTGTGGCGCGGCCCGCAGCCCCTCGTGCAGGGCGACCGCCTTCGCCTTGCGGTCGGCGAGCGCGATCAGCATGCCGGTGTCGTAGACCGGCACCCGTACGCTCACGCGGCAAAACCAGGGCGATGCCCCTGCTGGTCCTCGCCGAGCACCAGGCCGAGCGCTGCTTCCACGTCCCGCCGCTCCTGCTCCGTCAGCTCCGGGCCCGCCCCGGCAGGGTCGTCGTGGAGCGCACCGGCCTCTGCCTCGGCACGTGCGATCAAGGTGTCCACCTCGGCGAACTGCGCCTCTATGGCGTCGCTCTCAGCCATCTGGCGGGTGGCCGCATGCACCAGATAGGCCGAGACATCCATCCCCGCCCGCTCCGCGTGATGCTTGATGCACTCAGCCTGCTCCCGCTCCAGGCTGATACTGATCCGCGTCTTCGCCATACCGCCATCGTAAGACGCGTATTACGAAGGTTCAAGCCGCTTCCCGATGGCTGCCGCCCACCTGGTCCCGAGTCCCTCGCACACCAGGTCATGGGCTCCAGCCCGGCACTGCATCCGGGGCGCAATGCCCGAAACGGGAGTGTAGGTCCGCGGGTGAACCGGACAGACACAAACTGCCGGACAAGACACCACTCCGACCCAAGGAGAGATCATGTCCAACGCAACCGTTCTGCCCCGCCAGGCCGCCACCCAGGACTGCCCGGCCTGGTGTGCTCGTGAACCGCATGCCGAGGCGACCGGCAGCCACATCAGCACGCCTGTCGCACTCACGGCCCCGAGCGGTCTGGAGCCGACGCCCGATGTACCGTTCCTCACCGTCCAGCTCGCGCTGAGCTACGAGGAGCAATCCCGCGGCGAGCTGCCGCGTCTCTGGCTCGCGGGAGCCGACGATGCCGCCGAACTCGGCATCCCTGCTCTCAGCGAACTCATCGACGGGCTGGAGAGCTTCAGCCTGCGCCTTCGTGGCCTGCGTCACCGGTACGGCAGCGTCATCGCCGGTGGCGCCGCCGAGTCCGTCGATGCCCGCCCGTCACCGACCCATCCCCTTGAGCTCGTCGCCCCCTGCCCGCCCTGGTGCCAATACCGGCCGGCGGGCGACGCCCACACACCCACGGGGCTGCTGTCCGAGTACTTCCATGCCACCGAGGAGGAGAGCATCAACCTCGGACTGCACCGTATGCAGCGGACCCGGTACGGGGACGAGTCCACGACCATCGACATGGGAATGGAACACATGCCGTACTCCCAGTGGCCGCAGATCGACATCACAGTCGGCTCAAGTCAGCAACGCGCGCACGTCTCCCTGACGTTCGACGAGGCCGGACAACTCCGCTCCGCGCTGGCCGAGTTCCTGGCCCAGGGACGCGAGTACGCGATGCCGCAATCCGTGCCCTCCGTCCAGGAGCTGATCGACTACTGCGACGCGCACATCGTCGAGCACCCGGTCCACGACCCGGATTTCCGTGGCCACGCCATCGGGGACACGCGGGACGACGGACCTGTCTGGATCACTCTCCCGCAAGGAGCCGACGGCCCGTACCGCGACCAGGAGGTGGCCCTGCTGCTCTCCGAAGTCCACGAGAGCCAGGACGAACTGACCGCGCAGGACGGCTCCACGGTCCGCCGGACCGGAAGCATCCCGCCCCGCGGGCCCTGGCCCTGGTCCGTCGTACAAAGCGCGGCCTGACCGTACCGGCGCACACGAAACCGCCGGTGCCCCGCACGCATTCCGCGTGCGGGGCACCGCTCCGTGAACCTCTGAGTCTCACTTCTCGTCCGGCGTCAGCCGCAACGAGATCGAGTTGATGCAGTACCGCTGGTCCGTCGGCGTCGGGTAGCCCTCGCCCTCGAAGACGTGGCCCAGGTGCGAGCCGCACTTCGCGCAGCGGACCTCCGTGCGGACCATGCCGTGGGAGGTGTCGGAGATCAGCTCGACGGCGTCGGTGTCCTTGGGGTCGTAGAAGGACGGCCAGCCGCAGTGCGACTCGAACTTCGTGTCCGAGCGGAACAGCTCCGCGTCGCAGGCGCGGCAGGAGTAGACGCCCGTCGTCTTGGTGTCGGTGTATTCGCCGACGAAGGCGGGCTCGGTACCGGCCTGGCGGAGTACCGCGTACTCGGCCGGGGTCAGTTCCTCGCGCCACTGCTCGTCGGGCTTTTCGATGTCGTACGGCATGGAAGGTGTCCCCTTGCTTCTGGACCTACTTCTGAGCGAGGCGGGTCAGGCTGAGCTTCTTCAAGATGTGGGGGCCCAGGTCCGTCACGTCGCCCGCGCCCATGGTGAGAACCAGGTCGCCGGGGCGGGACATTCCCGCGATCACCTCGGGGATCGCCGACTTGTCCGGGACCGGGGTGACGTCCGCGCCCGCGGCCTTCGCCGCGTCGATGATCAGGGCGCTGGTGATGCCCGGGATCGGGTCCTCGCGGGCCGGGTAGATGTCGAGGACGACCGAGGCGTCCGCGAGGGCGAGGGCGTCGCCCATCTCCTTGCCGAGTTCCTGGGTGCGGGAGAAGAGGTGGGGCTGGAAGACGACCAGGAGGCGGGCCTCGCCGGGGACCGCTCCGCGCATGGCCTCCAGGTCGGCGGTCATCTCGGTGGGGTGGTGGGCGTAGGAGTCGATCACCTGGACGCCCTGCTCCTCGCCCTTGAGCTGGAGGCGGCGCTTGACGCCGGTGTACTTGCCGAGGGCGGACGCGAGGTTGTGGGCCGGCAGGCCGAGAGCCACGCCCGCGGCCAGGGCGGCGACCGCGTTGTGCGCGTAGTGGGCGCCGGGGACCGAGACCGTGAAGGTGAGGAACTTGCCGTTGAGCAGGACCGTCACCTCGCTGGTCAGACCGCGCGGGGTGATCTTGTGGACGCGTACGTCGGCCTGGGCGGAGTCGCCGTAGGTGACGATGTTGAGCATCTCGTTGCAGCACAGCCGGGTGGCGAGTTCGACCGCGCCCGCCTGGTCGGCGTTGATCACCAGGGTGCCGCCGGGGACGATCTTGCCCGCGAAGGTCTCGAAGGACTCGTAGATCTCGTCCATCGAGGCGTAGTTGGCGTGGTGGTCCAGCTCGACGTTGAGGACGATGGCGACCTGGGGGTCGTACTTCTGGAAGCTGCGGTCGCTCTCGTCGGCCTCGGCGACGAAGATGTCGCCCTCGCCGTGCAGGGCGTTGGTGCCGGGGCCCGCGAGGTCGCCGCCGATCGCGTACGAGGGGTCCAGGTCCAGCTCGGTCAGGGCCACGGCCAGCATCGAGGTGGTCGTGGTCTTGCCGTGGGTGCCGGCCACCGCGATGGCGCGCGTGCCGTCCATCAGGGAGGCGAGGGCGTCGGAGCGGTGGACGACCGGGATGTCCAGCTCGGCGGCGCGGACCAGCTCCGGGTTGTCGGCGCGGATCGCGGACGACACCACGACACTGGTGGCGTCGTCCGCGAGGTTGCCCGCCGCGTGCCCGATGTGGACCGTGGCGCCCAGGGCGCGCAGCGACTCGGCGGTGCCGGACTCCTTCGCGTCGCTGCCCGCGACCTTCGCACCCCGCTGGGCGAGGATCTTGGCGATGCCCGACATTCCGGCCCCGCCGATGCCGATGAAGTGCGGTCGGTCCATGGCGGTGGGGATACCGGGTGCCATTCGTCTGTCTCCCAGGTGGTGCGGCTGGTAAGGAGTGCCCAGCCTATTCGCTGTGGGAGAAGAGCTTGAGCACCGGTACGCCGACCTTGTGGCGCGCCCGCGAGGCCCAGTCGCGGTGGAAGAACTCCTCGACGTAGTGCGGCGCCGTCAGGACGATCACCTCGTCCGCGCCGGTCTCGTCGACCACCGACTTCAGGACGTCGAGCGGGTGCTCCTCGACGACCCGGCCCACCGCCTCGCTGCCCGCCTGGCGCAGCGCCGTCAGCGACACCGCGAGCGACTGCTCGGCCGGCAGCCTGGCCTGGGCGCCCTCGGGTTCGTCGCCCTCGTGCACCGCCTCTTCCAGCTCCCCCATGGCCACGTCGTCGATGGCTCTCAGCAGTACGTCCGCCTGGTCGCCGCGCGGCTGCATCAGCACCACGAACGAGACGGCCTCATCGCCGTGCAGGGTCGTCACGAACTCCACGTCGGCCGCAGTGAGGGGCTTCTCGATCATCAATACGCTCGTGAACACGTCGGGCGCCCTTTCTCCATTCTCTGACCGGTACGTCTGCACGCCCCGATCCCTGACCGGAACACCTGTGCGTTCCGGCCGCCGCGAAACGTTGCGGAAACCATCCTTCCCCGTGCCCGCACGCCGTGCGCGCACGGGGACCGCGAGGTAAGTGTGCCCAGCGGAAGCTAAGCGGAACGACAAATTCCGCCTTTTGCCGTCACCCAGCAACCTCGGACTTACAGTGTCGAATGATCCACTACCGGGTCAATTCCGACGGTACTGGGTGAACAGGAACCCGGCCTCTTCCAGTACGGAGGCCAGGGAGAAGCGATCCGGAACCGTGAGCCCCGGTCCGTCCGTGATCCGCTGGGCCCGCCCCGCGGTGAGCACCGGGGACACCGTCAGGCACAGCTCGTCGAGCGCCCGGTCCGCGATGAACTGGGCCAGCAGCCTCGGCCCGCCCTCGGTGAGCTGCCTGGTCAGGCCCCGCTCCGCCAGCGCCCGTACCGCCTTGCCCATCTCCACCCGGCCGCCGTCCCCGGCGATCAGCACCTCGGCCCCGGCCTCCCTGGCCGCGCGGATGCGCTCCAGCGGCGCCGTGGCGCCGGTCAGGAGCAGCGTCGGCACGAGGGGCGAGACGAAAAGCGGAAGCGAGAAATCCAGGTCCAGGCTCGCGCTGACGACGGCGATGGCGGGTGCCGGGGCCTGCCCCGCCGCCCTGCGCCGCTCCGCGAACGCCTCACGCGCGCGTGCCGGGCGGTAGCCCTCCAGGCGTACCGTTTCCGCACCGACCACGACCACGTCGGCGAGGCCCCGCAGGGTGCCGAAGACGCGCATGTCGGTGTCGCTGGAAATCGGCTGGGAACGACCGTCGTGCTGGGCCGCCCCGTCCAGTGAGGAAACCATGTTGGCGCGTACCCAGACCTCGGCGTCCGAGGGGTACGCATAGGCCTCTGCCAGCTCGTCGAGCCCCCACTCGCGGGCACCGGCTGCGGATGTCTCTTCGGTCACAGGGAACAGGCGTCGCATGGAAGGCAGTCTGGCACGGCCCTTATGGTGGACCGTTGTGTCGTCCTCCACCGCTGCTCAGGGGCCCAGCCCCATATCCGAAGCGGCTCCGCTGTCCCTGTGCGCCCGCGAGCCGCACGTCCCCGCCGACCGTCTGGTCGCCGAGATGGTGCCGCCGCCGCGTTTCGACGCCGTGCGCTTCGACACGTACATCCCGGACCCGAACCAGCCCAGCCAGCCCGAAGCGGTACGGGTGCTCAGCGGCTTCGCCGCCGGACTCGGCGCCCCCGCCGACGCCGGGAAGCGCCGCTGGTTCGCCAAGAAGCCCGAGAAGAAGCCGGCCGGGCCGCGCGGGGTCTACCTCGACGGCGGTTACGGCGTCGGCAAGACCCACCTGCTCGCCTCGCTCTGGCACGCGACGCCCGCCGAGCCCTCGCTCAAGGCCTTCGGCACGTTCGTGGAGCTGACCAATCTGGTCGGCGCGCTGGGCTTCCAGCAGACGGTGGCCACCCTCAGCGGGCACCGGCTGCTGTGCATCGACGAGTTCGAGCTCGACGACCCGGGTGACACGGTGCTGGTGTCCTCGCTGCTCAGCAGGCTGGTCGAGGCGGGCGTGGCACTGGCCGCGACCTCCAACACGCTGCCCGGCAAGCTGGGCGAGGGCCGGTTCGCCTCCGCCGACTTCCTGCGCGAGATCCAGGGCCTGTCCGCCCACTTCCGGCCGCTGCGCATCGACGGCGAGGACTACCGCCACCGGGGGCTGCCGGAAGCTCCGCCTCCGTACAGCGACGAGCAGGTCGAGCGGGCGGCGCACGCGACGCCCGGCGCCAGCCTGGACGCGTTCCCCGCGCTGCTCGCCCACCTCGCGAAGGTCCATCCGAGCCGGTACGGGGCGCTCACCGACGATCTGGCGGCGGTCTGCCTGACCGGGGTGACGGCGGTGCCCGACCAGTCGACGGCACTGCGGCTCGTGGTCCTCGCGGACCGGCTGTACGACCGCGAGGTGCCGGTGCTCGCGTCCGGACTGCCGTTCGACGAGCTCTTCAGTGACGAGATGCTGAACGGCGGCTACCGCAAGAAGTACTTCCGCGCCATCTCCCGGCTGACGGCACTCGCACGGGACGCGAAGGGTTTGGTGGCGCAGTAGGTTGGGTGGCGATACCGAGCTGCCTGCATGAAGGGACCGCTGTCATGGCCACCGTCCGTACCGCGCACACCGTCTGGGAAGGCGAGCTCCTCAAGGGCTCCGGCACCGTTTCCTTCGACTCCTCCGGCATCGCCGACCAGGCCGTCTCCTGGCCCTCGCGCGCCGAGGCCGCGAACGGGAGGACCAGCCCCGAGGAGCTGATCGCCGCCGCGCACTCCAGCTGCTTCTCGATGGCGCTGTCGCACGGGCTGACCGGCGCGGGCACCCCGCCCACCCGTCTGGAGACCAAGGCGGACGTCACCTTCCAGCCCGGCGAGGGCATCACCGGCATCCACCTCACCGTGCGCGGCGAGGTCCCCGGCCTGGACGCGGCGGGCTTCGAGGCGGCTGCCGAGGACGCCAAGAAGAACTGCCCGGTGAGCCAGGCACTGACGGGCACGACCATCACACTGACGGTCGAATCCTCCTGATTTCGGGGCTGGTTGGTACCTGCTGAGGTGCGTTGACCCGCATGTTTCGTGCGCGACCGGTTCACGTGTCACCGGTTGCGTGCTACACACGTGCGGGTCGCGTTCCTGTCCGCCAGCAGGGAGTTCCCCATGTCTTCGTCTTCGATCGACACGTCCGACACGTCTTCGCACAGTTCCTCCCCCGACGGCGCCTCCAGGCGTCAAGTCCTCGCCCGTACGGGTGCGTTGGGCGCGGGGATCGCCTTCACCGGCGCGCTCTCCGAGATCTTCGCGGGTACGGCGCTGGCCGCGCAGCGCGGTGGGGGCCACGGCAATGCCGGGTACGGGCCGCTGGTGCCCGACCCCAAGGGCCTCCTGGACCTCCCCCGGGGGTTCCGCTACAAGGTCCTCTCCCGCGAGGGCGATCCGCTGCGCTCCGGCGAGGGCCCCGTACCGAGCAACCACGACGGCATGACCGCCCTCAGAGGCAGGCGCGGCCGCGTCCACCTCGTCCGTAACCACGAGAACCGGATGTCCGCCAAGCTGGGCGTCCCGACGGTCGAGGGCCTCACCTACGACCCGGCGGCCAAGGGCGGCTGCACCGCCCTCACCCTGGACGGCCGCAACAACGTCCTTCAGGAGCGTGTCGGGATCGCCGGTACGGCCGTCAACTGCGCTGGCGGGCCCACCCCTTGGGGCACCTGGCTCACCTGCGAGGAGAACGAGGACAAGGCCGGCACGGGCGGCTACACCAAGGACCACGGCTTCATCTTCGAGGTCGACCCGGCCGACCCGCACCGCACCGGCGCGGTCCCGCTGACCGCGATGGGCCGCTTCCAGCACGAGGCGATCGCCATCGACCCCAGGAGCGGGATCGTGTACGAGACGGAGGACGCGTTCCAGCGCCCCTTCGGCCTCTTCTACCGCTTCCTGCCCGAGAAGCCGCACGGCGGCGTCGGTTCGCTGCGCGCCGGGGGCGAGCTGGAGGCGATGCGGGTGCCGGGGGTGCCGGACCTGTCCGCCGTGCACGAGACCGGGAAGAGCTTCGGCGGGGTGGAGTGGGTGCCGGTTCCCGACCCGCTCGCCAAGCAGACCCCCATCCGGCTCCAGGACTTCGGGCCCAAGGGCATCACCCACGCCCAGAAGCTGGAGGGCTGCTACTGGGGCGACGACGCCGTGTACTTCGTCTCCAGCTTCGCCCGCTCCAAGGAGGGGTCCGCGCGGGACCACTTCGGCCAGGTGTGGAAGTACGAGCCGAGGCGCCGGCGGCTGACGCTGGTCGTGGTCTTCGGGCCTGCGACCGACATCCAGCTGCCGGGCGAGTCCCCGGACAACATCTGTCTCGCGCCGAGCGGGGGGCTGATGGTGTGCGAGGACGGGGACGGGGCGCAGCACGTCTATGGGCTGAGCCGGCGGGGGAAGGTGTACGAGATGGCGCGGGGGCGGCAGAACATCGGTACTCCGGAGGAGCCGGAGTGGGGCGAGTTCGCGGGAGTCACCTTCTCGCCGGACGAGTCGACGATGTACCTCAACTGCTACACCCCAGGCACCACCTTCGCCATCACCGGCCCCTGGACCGACTAACCCCTCGGGCACGGGGGCGCTGCCCCCGCCCCCGCCCCCGCCGCTTCCCTTGAGCACGGGGGCGCTACCCCCGCCGCCGCCTCCCTTGGGCACCGGGGCCGCCCCCCGGGGGCGGAACGGGTGGGCAAGGGGGGCGGCCCCCCGACCCCGCCCCACTGCCTCGCTCCCGGCCCACCCCGGCGAGCCAGTACGGCAGGCCCCTGAAGTGCGCTGAAGCGGTACGGAGGCGGAGGTGGCACGGCCCGGAGGGTTCGGCTCCGCCGGGGGCCGCCCCCTTGCCCGCCCGTCCCGCCCCCGGGGGGCGGCCCCGCCGCCCAAGGAGGCGGGGCAACGGGTGGGGGCGGGGGCGCCGCCCAAGGGGGCTAGGGCACAGAGGGTTGAGGGGTCGCGGGTTGGGGGGAGAGGGGGGAGTATCGGGGGGTTGGTTCGGGCTAGTGGGATGGGGTGCGTTGTGGCCAAGCGGCACGCTGAGCAGAAATCCAAGGGGCGCGCTTCCGTGCGCGAAGGGCTTCGGCTGCCTCCCGGTGAGCCCGTCCGCCTCTCCGACCACCCCGCCGACTCCACCCCCCTCGGCCCCCGCGAAAAACTCACCGGCGTGGCCGCCACCGCCGCCCTCGCCCCCGCCCTCGGCAACCTCCAGGAACGCCTGTACGCCGCGAGCACCGCCGGCGACCCCCGGCGCGTACTGCTCGTCCTGCAAGGCATGGACACCAGCGGCAAGGGCGGCACCGTCAAGCACGTCATCGGGCAGTTCAATCCGTCCGGCTGCCGGATCCGCGCCTTCAAGGCGCCGACCGAGGAAGAGCTCAGCCACTCCTTCCTCTGGCGCATCACCAAGGCCCTGCCCGAGGCCGGTGAGATCGGCATCTTCGACCGTTCGCACTACGAGGACGTACTGATCGGCCGGGTCCGCGAGCTGGCCCCGCCGGACGAGATCGAACGCCGCTACGAGCACATCAACAACTTCGAGAAGTCGCTCACCGACAGTGGCGTCACGATCGTCAAGGTCTTCCTGCACATCAGTTACGAGCAGCAGAAGCGCCGACTGCTCGAACGGCTCGACAACCCCGAGAAGCACTGGAAGTTCAACCCGGGCGACATCGACGAGCGCGCCCTGTGGCCCGCCTACCAGGAGGCGTACGAGATCGCCCTCCAGCGCTGCTCGACGCCCGCCGCCCCCTGGTACCTGGTCCCCGCCGACCGCAAGTGGTACCGCAACTGGGCCATCAGCAGTCTCCTCCACGAGCACCTGGAGGCCCTCGACCCGCAGTACCCGAAGGCCGGCTTCGACGTCGAGGAGTGCAGGAGGAGGCTGCTGAACAGCCCCTGAGGAGCCGGACAGGGCAAGGGGACGGGACCCGGTCAGTTCCGGCGGCCCGGGCGCCACAGCACCAGCAGGCTCAGGCCGAACATCAGGATGCCCAGGGGCACGTGCAGCGCCGGTACGTGCGCGATGCCGAGCACCACCTGCACCGACGCCAGCACCAGGAACCCGCTCGCGTACAGGATCGGGCGGGGCGACCCGCCGCCCGGCCGCCACGCGAGGACCGCGGCGAGGACGTACAGCATCGCCGCGCCGTACATCACCCGCGATCCGACGTCGTGCAGCATCGCGCCGGTGGGCGAGGTCAGGAGCACCCCCGCGGTGGTCGCCTGGAAGAAGAGGGACAGGGTCTGCAGGGCTGTCGCGACCTGTACGAAGGTGATCTTGCGGTGCTCTGTCATCGTCTGGGTGGCCATGCCGTGGTCCCCTGTTCTGCCTCGCGGCGGTGGGTCGGTACTGTCTCGGCAGCTTGACGACGCAGGCCCGCGAAGTGTGAGGCCGGACGTCGGGGAATCGGGGGGCGATCACCAGCATGAGCACGCTGTCGGGAACGGAGCCGGAGCCCGGTGTGGTCGTCGGCGAGCGCCGGAGGCTGATCAACCTCGCCTACCGGCTGCTCGGTTCACTGGCCGAGGCCGAGGACGCCGTACAGGAGACGTACGCCCGCTGGTACGCGATGTCGTCGCGGCAGCAGGCGGCCATCGCGTCGCCCGGTGCGTGGCTGACGACGGTGGCCGGGCGGATCTGTCTGGACCAGCTCGGCTCGGCGCGCGCCCGGCGCGAGCGTTACGTGGGCACGTGGCTGCCCGAGCCGCTGCCCGACAGCAGGGAGTGGGCAGGCGGGTGGGCGGGCGGCGGCAGGACCGATGCCGTGGACCCGGCCGACCGGGTCACCCTGGACGAGTCGGTGAACATGGCGTTCCTCGTCGTACTGGAATCAATGACTCCGGCGGAGCGCGTGGCGTTCGTGCTGCACGACGTCTTCCGCTACCCCTTCCCCGAGATCGCGGAGATCGTCGGACGTACGGCCGCGGCCTGCCGACAGCTGGCCACCTCGGCCCGCCGCCGCGTGGACGCCGCGAAGGTACCGCCCGCCCCGGCACCCGGACAGGCAGGGCAGGCCGGACAGGCCAGACAGGCCGTTCTCGTACGGGAGTTCAAGCAGGCTTGGGAGGCCAAGGACATCCAGGCGCTGGTCGGTCTCCTGGACCCGGAGGCCACCATGGTCGCCGACGGCGGCGGACTGGTCGGCACCGTCCTCCACCCGGTCGAGGGCCACGAGAACATCGCCGCGTACCTCGTCCACATAGCCGACAAGGCCCCCGGCCTCACCCTCCTGGAGCGTACGGTCAACGGCCGTCCCGGCCTGGTCGCCCAGCACACCGGCGTGACCGTGACGGTGGCGGCCTTCGACCTCACCGACGACGGCCGCGTCACCCGCATCTGGGCCGTGCGCAACCCGGAGAAGCTCCGCCCGTGGACCGGGCTCGGGCAGGGCTGAGCCCCGGGGCCCCGCTCCCGGCAGCCGGGGCTCAGTGAATCGGAAGTGCCAGTTCCGGGCGGTCCCAGGCGACTGCGGGCGGGGTCGCCCGGACCGTGCCGACCGGCTCGGCGCCGACGCTGCGGTAGAAGCCCTCCGACGGCGGGTGGGAGACCACCCGAACCGATGCGATGCCCGCCTCACGGGCGCGGGAGGTGAGGTGGGTGATCAGGTGGCGGCCGATGCCCCGGCCCTGGGCGGCGTCGGCGACGAAGAGGAGGTCCAGTTCCGGCGGGTCGAGCAGGAGGGAGTAGAAGCCCAGGACCGTGTCGTCGGCCGGGTCGTCCGCCGGGTCGACGGCCACGTACACCTCGTGGGCCTCGATGTAGTCCGGGCCGACCCGGTAGCCCGCCACCATCGACTCGTACGGTGCCTCGTACGCACGCGAGGTGCGGACGATACGGGTGAGGCGCTTGGCGTCGCGGGCGGTGGCACGGCGGACGGTAATAACTGAGGTCACCAGGAGAGTATTACTCACCGGACGGAGGCCGCGCCGCTGTCCGACCCTTCGCACTTGATCGGATACTTTCCGTCAGTGACCACTTTTGTACGAAGAATGCTCGCGGTGGCGGTGGTGGGGGCGGCCCTGGCGGGGTGCGGAACGGAGAACCGGGGCGGCGAGGGTGGCGCCGAGGCGCGCCGCACGCCCGCCGGCTCCGTACCGTCGAAGTCCACCGGTGCCACCGGTGCCACTCCTCCCCCTCCGGCCTCCGCTCCGACCGCTCCGCCGACCGTCGCCGCCGGGCCCGGTGGGCTGACGCCGGTCTTCGAGCGGGCCCCGAAGGGGACCCGGGAGAAGGTCGTCGCGCTCACCTTCGACGCGGACATGACCGCCGACCAGGGGCCGCGCGCGGCACGCGGCGAACGGTTCGACAATCCGGGGCTGATCGACGCACTGCGCCGGGCCAAGGTGCCCTCGACCGTCTTCATGACCGGCCGGTGGGCCGAGGAGTACCCGGACCAGGCGCGTTCGATCGGCACCGACCCGAACTTCGAGATCGCCAACCACTCCTACAGCCACCACGCCTTCAAGTCCGACTGCTACGGCCTGCCGACCGTCGCGCCGAAGGAGATGCGCGCGGACGTGGACCGGGCGTTCGGCGCGTTCCGCAAGGCCGGGGCGCGCAACGTGGTGCCGTACTTCCGCTTCCCCGGCGGGTGTTACGACGACCGGGCGCTGCGCAACCTCGGGCCCGCCAAGGTGACGGCCGTCCAGTGGGACGTGGTCAGCGGGGACGCCTTCGCCACGGACGCGGACGCGGTGGCGGAACAGGTGCTCGCCGGGGTGCGGCCCGGCTCGCTCGTCGTCATGCACTGCACGCGCAGTGCGGCGCCGACGACGGAGCGGGCGATCCGGCGGATCGTGCCGGAGCTGCGGAAGAAGGGCTACCGCTTCGTGAAGGTGTCGGAGCTGATCGGGCGGCGCTGAGGGAACGGGTGTGTGGAGTGAGGGGGCCTAACCCGCTCGGCGGCCGCTCAGTCCGCACACCACCGCCCCCACCCCGCATGCCAGCACCACCGCCACGGCGAACGGCAGCAGCGGTACGGTCACCGCTCCCGTGTGCGAGCCGCCGACCAGGGCAGCCACGGCCGTCCGGGCCGGGGAGCCCACGGCGACGAGGGCCAGCAGGGCGCCCGCCGCCGAGAGGGCGATGCCCCAGCCGGTGCCGTGCAGCACCGGACGGCTGCACAGGGCGCCCACCGCCGTGCCCAGCAGGGCGCAGGTGAGAGCCGCGAAGAGACCCGCTCCGGCGGCGGCCCACGGAGAGATCCGTACCTGCCCCTCGGTGTCGGCCCACTTGCTGACCAGCATGACGAAGGCGGTGGCCAGCACCCCCAGCGCCGCCGTGCACCCGAACGCGGTGAGCAGCGCGGCGAGGTGCGTGCGCGAGGGCGAGGTGGCGGCCGAGGCACAGTGCCGGGCGGCCGGGGGCTCGTTGCTGACGCAGACCCGCACGAGCCAGACGGCGACGGGCAGCAGGGCGGCGGACCCGTACCCGAGCGAGTCGAGAACGGGCTGACCGCTCTGCACTCCGACGGCGAGGAAGGCCGCGTAGAGGAGTACGGGGGCGAGCCATCGCTGCGACCTTGCGAGCAGGGCGAGTTGATAGCGCAGAAGAGCGTTCACACGTGTTCCTGTCCCTGCTGTTCCCGGTCGTCCTGTCGCACCTGGTCCTGGTCCTGGTACGTCGATACTGCCCGCACGTGCCACGGCGGGCGCGCGCCGAGCAGGCCGCGCAGCACCCCGTCGGAGTGCACCGCCGCCACCGTCAGCGCCGTGGCCCCGTCGGGCTCCGCCTCGGCCTTCGGCGCGCCGGGCAGCCCCGCAGGGACCGCCGCGCCGTGCGGACCGACCGCGACGATGCGTACGCGAGGACCCGAATCCGCCTCAGCATCAGAGGAGTTGACGGGAACGACCTGCGTACCGTCCACCAGGTAGGCCACGTCCACGACCTCCGCGAGCCGTCGTGGGTCGTGGTCCACGAAGGCCACCCTCGCGCCCGCCGCGACCCGCTCGGCCACCGCGCGGTCCAGCTCTCCCCTGGCCGCCTCGTCGAGTCCGGTCCAGGCCTCGTCGAGTACGAGCAACTCCGGTGCGGCCAGCAGCGCTTGGGCAACCGCGACCTTCTGCGCGGTGCCCTTGGAGAGTTCCGAGACGGGCGTACGGGCGTGTCCCCCGGCCCCGAACCGCTCCAGCCACTCCCCCGCCCGCGCCTTCGCCTCCGCGCGCCCGAGACCGTGGATGCGGCCGAGGTGCGTCAGATAGCCCAGGGCGGTGAAGGGAAGGGCGCCGGGGAAGCGTTCGGGGACGTAGGCGACGCGGGCCGGGCGGCCCTCCACCCGGCCCTCGCTCGGGGTGTCGATCCCGGCGACGACCCTCAACAGGGTTGACTTTCCCGACCCGTTGGCGCCCCGGAAGCGGACCAGGGCGCCCGGCGGGAGTTCCAGGTCGACCCGGCGGAGCACCCACGCCCCGCTGAGTCCGTAACGTCGTCCTACTCGGTCGAGTTTCAGTTCGCCGCCTTCTGCGCGGTCAGCTCGCTGGGCCGTACGATCACGAACCCCTCGCCCTGGAGCATCAGTTGGACCGCTTCGCCCGAGCCGCCCCGGATCATCGAGCCCGCCGACTGCGAGCGGTGCAGCGAGGTGCTGAGCTGGGCGCTCCAGCCGACGACCGCGTCCGTGTCGACGTACACTGGGGCCTGGCCGGTGACCGGAATGATCAGGGGGTTGCCCTCGCACACGACGGCCAGCTTGCCGTACCCGGTGAAGAGGCTGTTGAAGAGACCGCCGCCGGTCATGCCGGCGCCCTTGACCATCTTGATCTCGTAGGTGAGCGTCGCGTCGAAGCACAGCACGTTGCGGCCGTTGACGGTGAGGGCGTCGCCCTGCTCGATGTCGATGATGAAGCAGTTCTGCGCCTCGTGCGCGAACCATGCCTCGCCCTGCCCGCGCACGGCCATCAGCGGCAGTCCCTCGCCGGTGACGGCCCGCTTGAGCATGCCGCCGATGCCCTGGCTCTTGCGCTCGAACTGGAGGTTGCCCCGGTAGGCGATCATGGCGCCCTGCCGGGCGTGCATCTCACCGTTGACCGCGTACTTCACCGACTTGGCGTTCTGGAGGGTCATGCCGGGCGCAGCCGCCGGCTGGGCCATGTTTTCCGCTGCGAACAGGTCACTCTTCATGCCGAACATCCTGGCAAGGGATGATTCGGTACCACAAGTGCGGTACCCGACGGGATCCCTGTCGAGCCCTGGCAAACTTGTCCGGATGAGCAGCCAAGACACCCCCGCGGACCTTTCGGACGAGCGCGACGCGGCCCCCCAGTTCGTCCTGCCCCTGGTGGTCCACATCGAGAAGGCGGACCCGCCGGCCCGTACCGACGCGCTGGAGACGGCGGCCCGCGCGGTCCTCGTGATGCTGTCCGACGAGCGTTCGCTGGGTGACGGCGAATGGGCCGAGGCGGTACGGAACTGGCAGGACGCGCGGATCCGCAAGGTGGTGCGGCGGGCGCGCGGTGCGGAGTGGCGCAAGGCGTCGGCGCTGCCGGGCATCACGGTGACCGGCAAGGAGGCCGAGGTACGGGTCTTCCCGCCGGTGCCGCTGGACGGCTGGCCCAAGGAGCTGGCCAAGCTCCAGGTGTCGGGGACGGACCTGGACGACCCCGAGGAGCCGGGCGAGCCGGACCCGGCGCACCCGGTGCTGTGGGTGAACCCGGAGCTCGACATGTCGGCGGGCAAGACGATGGCCCAGGCCGGGCACGGTGCACAGCTCGGCTGGTGGGAGCTCTCGGACGCGGAGCGCGACGCCTGGCGCGCGACGGGCTTCCCGCTGTCCGTACGGACGGCTTCGGCAGAGAAGTGGCGGGAGCTCGCCGCGGACCCGGGGCTGCCGGTCGTGCGGGATGCGGGGTTCACCGAGATCGCACCGGGGAAGACGGTCGCGGTCGAGGGTCACCACCGGGTGGGCACACCGCACCCCTAGCGGAACTCCAGTCCCGGGCTGAACACGTCAGGTGCGTCACACGTACCCATGAATGCGGCCAAGCGCCTGAAGGATCAAGGCACTTGGCGATGGAGTCGTCCCGTACGAACCGCACGACTGGTACGACGCACAGGGCCCGGGAGCGAACTTGTCCATCTCCACCTCCATGTCCAGCACCGCCTTCGCACTGTTACGGCGCGTCAACGGCACCGCACTCGTCATCACGGCGCTGGTGGCCACCCTGGCCGCGCTCGCCTTCCCGGTCTGGTCGTACGCCGACCGCTCCGGCACCGGCCAGGCCAATCTGGCCGCGTCCACGGTCAGCACCAAGTGGGGGCCGCTGTCGGCCGCCGACCGGGACCTCCTGGTGAAGGTACGGCTGGCCGGGCTGTGGGAGCTCCCGGCCGGGCAGCAGGCCATCGAGCGGGCGCCGAGCCAGTCGGTCAAGGCGGCCGGCGACCACCTCGTGGTCGGCCACACGGACCTGGACGCCCGGGCCCGTTCGGTCGCCTCCCAGCTGGGCATCGAGCTGCCGAACCAGCCGACCGACGAACAGCAGGGCTGGCTGCGGCAGCTGACGGCCGCCTCCGGGACCACGTACGAACGGCTCTTCGCGAACCTGCTCCGGCGGGCGCACGGCAAGGTGTTCGCCGTGATCGCCCAGGTCCGCAACAGCACCCGCAACGCACTGATCCGCCAGCTCGCGGACGCCTCGAACCAGACCGTCCTGGACCACATCACCATGCTGGAGGCGACCGGTCTGGTCGACTTCGACGCCATCGCCAACGAGGCGGCGGGCGGCGCGACGGCCAGCCCCACGGGCCCGCCCGCGCCGGTCCCCGGCGTCCGGGTCCCGGTGCCGGTACCGGCCGCGCCGACCGGCACCCAGGACTTCACGTCACTGCCCTCGGCGCCCGCCGTGCCCGCGTCCGGTGAGATCGGCAGCCCCGCCACACAGCCGTAGTTCCGCCGTCCGAGGGACTCGCGGAACCTCAAATCAACCTCTGAACGTCCCCCTCGGTGGATTCAGCGCCACCTGCCGGGGCCATGACCCCTGCACAGCACCAGTAGGGGGACGAACATGAATCAGCGCACACGACTGCCCGACGCCCGGCCGACCACAGCCACCGGGCGGCTGCCGCGCCTCGGCGTGGGAATCGGCTGGCGGCCCGAGATCGCCGACACCATCGAGGCACTGCCCGGCGTCGACTGGGTGGAGGTGGTCGCGGAGAACATCTGCCCCGGCCACCTCCCCGACTCCCTCGTCCGGCTGCGCGCCAGGGGTACGAAGGTGATCCCGCACGGCGTCTCGCTGGGCATCGGCGGCGCGGACCGCCCGGACCCGGCGCGGCTGGCGGACCTGGCGGCACGGGCGCAGGCGCTGGGCGCACCGCTGATCACCGAACACATCGCGTTCGTCCGCGCGGGCGGCACGCAGACGGCGTCCCCGCTCCTGGAGGCGGGCCACCTGCTCCCCGTCCCGCGCACCTGGGACGCCCTGCGCGTGCTGTGCGAGAACGTGCGCATCGCCCAGGACCAGCTGCCGGTCCCGCTGGCCCTGGAGAACATCGCGGCCCTGATCAACTGGCCGGGCGAGGAACTGACCGAGGGCCAGTTCCTCGCGGAACTGGTCGAGCGCACCGGTGTCCACCTCCTCATCGACGTGGCCAACCTCCACACGAACCACGTCAACCGCGGCGAGGACCCCGCCAAGGCCCTGGACGAGCTCCCGGTGGAGGCCATCGCGTACGTCCACGTGGCGGGCGGAATCGAGAAGGACGGCGTCTGGCACGACACGCACGCCCACCCGGTGACCCAGCCCGTACTGAACGTCCTGTCCGAACTCCGCTCCCGGGTGACCCCGCCGGGCGTCCTGCTGGAACGGGACGAGAACTTCCCACCCCCGGCAACCCTCGCCGCCGAACTCGACCTGATCCGCACGACGGTGAGCACCCACGACGGGCGCCCCGCACTCACTGAACCCCCTGCCGCCGGCCCTTCCGCCGGTCCTGCCCTCTCCTCCGACCCCGCCGCCCGCCAACGCCTCGCCCTCGCCCAGGCCGCCCTCCTCGATGCCCTCGTCGCCGCCGGGCCCGTGCCCGAGGGATTCGACGGGCCGCGGCTCCGCGTCCAGACCCGCGCGCTCACCGGCAAGCGCGCCGACATCGTCGCCAAGGTCGCCCCGGAGCTCCCCGCCCTCCTCGGTGACGACTTCCGCCGGACCTTCTTCGCGTACGCCCTGACCCGCCCGCTCCGCTCCGGCTACCGCCGCGACGCCCTCGACTTCGCCGAACACACCCTCGTACACGGCACCCTGGACCCGGCGGCCCGCCGCGCGCTCACCCACTGGTGGGAGGACCGCGCCTCCGCCCGGCCCCCGACCCGCACCACCCGGCTCCTGCGCGCGGCCCGGGCGGCGGCGACCCGGGCGAAGCCCCGGCGGCGCGCCCGGGCCACCGGGGAGGTGCACCCGGCATGAACTCGGCAGACCTCACCGTCGTCGTCAACGTCCTCGTCGGCGGCTCCGCCTTCCTCCTCGTCCTCACCCACACCGTCACCGACCGCCGCCGGGGCCGGGGACACGCCACCCTGCACGACCTCATGGACGCGGCGTTCCTGATCGGCGGCCCCGCGCGCACCGTGGACACCGCGCTGACCGCCCTGCACACGGACGGACGGCTGACCATCGGCGGCCCCGGCATCATCGTCGTACGGAGCAGGACGGCCCGCGACACCGTGGAGCGGGCGGTGCTCCACGAGTACGACGCCGCGCCCAACGGGGCCCTGCACAGCCTCCGTCTGGCGGCGATGCGCAGTCCCGCCGTACAGGAGATCGGCGACGGGCTCGCGGCGCGCGGACTGCTCCTGGAGCCGCAGGCGACCCGCAACTGGCGCCGCTGGGGTCTGATCCAGGGGATCGGCTGCCTGGTCGCGCTGCCCCCCGCCATCGCGCTCACCTTCGTCTACCGGGTCTCCGAGTCGCGCTACCGGTACGCGGACACCTGGGAATTCTTCCCGTCGACTCCCTTCGTCCTGCGGGTGCTGCCCGTTCTCCTGATCGGCGCGGTGACCGGATTCGTCATGTACGCCCGCGCCAAACGCCGCGTCACCGCCCAGGGCCGACAGGCCATCCGTACGTACCGCGGCGACCCGGCGAACGCCGTCACCCCTGCCCAGCAGGTGGCCATCGGCGGCATCCGGGTCCTGCTCGACACCGAACTCCGGGACCAGCTCCGCGCAGCCGTCGGCCACCGTCCGACGCCCGGCCACACGCCGTCGAACAACACGCCCTACCTGTTCCCGGTCACCTGGTGCTCCGGTGCGGCCGCGGGCGATGGCGGAGGTGGCGGGGGTGACGGAGGCACGGGTTGTGGCACCTCGTCGGGGTGCGCCGGCAACACCGGTGGCAGCGGAGGCACTTGCTCCGGCGGAGGAGGCGGGGGCGGGGGTGGCTGCGGCGGCTCGGGCGGAGGGTCGAGCTGCGGCGGCGGTGGGGGCGGAGGCGGCGGAGGGTCGAGCTGCGGCGGAGGCGGCGGTTGTGGAGGAGGCGGCGGCGGAGGCGGCGGAGGCTTCTGACCTCGCAAAACGCCCACTGCCCCCCACTTCCCTCGACCCTCGGTCACAGCTCCACAACACTCCGCCCACACCATGCACATGCCATGGCGCCCCGCCACTCGCCTCGCATAGAACTCCGACATGTTCTGGGTCCTGTTCCTGCTGCTCTCCTGGGTCGCGGCCATCGCCTCCTGCGCCCGGCTGTGCGTCGCCGCCGCCTCGGTCGACGCCGCCGACACGGCCGTTCCCGACGCACCGCCCCACGTGGGCGCACTGACGCTCCCCGAGGCCGCCTTCCTCAGCGGCGGCCCCGGCCGGGTGGCCGACCTGACCCTGCTGTCGCTGCACGCCCGCCGCCTGGTGCTGCTCGCCCACACCGGCTGGACCACCGTCGTCGCCCCGCACGGCGAGGACGCCCTCGACCGGGCCGCGATCGCGGCCGCCGGACCCGAGGGCCAGTCCCGTACGACAGCGGTACGTTCCGCGGTGGCGGGCTCCGACACGGTGCGGGCCCTCTCGGACCGGCTGGTCGCCACGGGCCTCGCCGTCCCGGCGCGGACCAGGCACGCGATGGCGGGCGGCGTCCGGGCGGTGCGCAACGCGAGCGTCCTCGTCCTGCTGCTCGGCACCTTCGCGGCCCTCGGCCTCACGCAGGAACCCGCCGAACGCGGCCGGGTCGCCCTCTGGTTCACCCTGCCGCTGCTGCTGACGCTCGGCACCCTCGCCGTCGCGCGCATGGAGGTCCACCCGTACACCCGCTGGGCCTCCGCCTCGGGCAGACAACTGCTCCGCACCCTGCCGGAAGACCTGACCACGGACTCGGGCCCCCACCCCGACCAGGCCCTCCTGACCGCCGTGGCCCTCTCCGGCATCCGCGCGATACCCGACCCCGAGCTGCGCACCGCCCTCGCGCGCCCCCGCACCGCCCGCCCCGTCGCGCATCGGAGTCAATGACCCCGACACCGCACACAGGTGCTTTACATCGTCAACTACCTTGCCAAGTATCCCTATTGTCCGCTACGGAGATCATCCGCAGCAGTTGTCACCGCACAAGACCAAGGGATCGCGATGAGAGCACTTGCGCTGTACGGAGCCGCCACCACCCTCGGCTCCCTGGTTCTGACCGCCCTCGCCGCGGCCCCTGCGGGCAGCGTGACAGGCACTCCCCCGTCGCTCCGGGATTCCCCCGAGGCGCGCGGCACCGCGCTCGCCGCCGAGCGGGCCCTGCGCTCCGGCATCAAGTTCGGCGAGTGCCCTGCCTCGGAGGACCTGCCCGCCCCGATCCAGTGCGGCACGGTCAAGGTCCCGCTCGACTACGCCGCCCCGCACGGCAAGCAGATCGAACTGACCGTCAGCCGCCTGAAGGCGACGGGCACATCAACCGGCGGCACCACCGGCGGCACCACCGGCGGCACCAAGGACAAGAACAAGAACAAGAACAAGCCCGTCCCCCGCCAGGGCGCCCTGATCTTCAACCCCGGCGGCCCCGGCGCCTCCAGCATGTACTTCCCCCTGGTCTCGCGCCTCCAGGAGTGGAAGCGGATCGCGGCGGCGTACGACACGGTCGGCTACTCACCGCGCGGAGTGGCCCGCTCCGCCCCGCTGTCCTGCATGGACCCCAAGGACTTCGCCGAGGCCCCCAGCCAGGCGCCCACGCACCCCTCCGAGGCGTACAAGAAGGAGCGGATCGCCCGCGCGAAGACCTATGCGCAGGGCTGTGCACGCAAGGCGGGCAAGGCGCTGCGCCACTACCACTCGCTCAACAACGTCCGCGACCTCGAAGTCCTGCGCGCCGCCCTCGGCGAGCGCAAGCTCAACTTCATGGGCGCCTCGTACGGCACCTACTTCGGCGCGCTCTACGCGACGCTCTACCCCTCGCACGTGCGCCGCATGGTCTTCGACTCGGTGGTCAACCCCGACCCGAGCCAGATCTGGTACCGCAACAACCTCGACCAGTCGGCCGCCTTCGAGCAGCGCTGGGAGGACTTCCGCACCTGGGTCGCCAAGCACGACAAGGTGTACGGCCTGGGCTCCACCCCCGAGGAGGTCGCGCACAGCTACGCGAGGGTGCGCGCCGAGCTGACCCACAAGCCGGCCGGCGGAACCGTGGGCCCCGGCCAGCTCCAGGCGGCGTACCTCAAGACGGGCTACTACGACGACGTGTGGCCGATGCGCGCCACCGCGCTCTCCGAGTTCCTCAAGGGCAACCGGAAGCCGCTGATCGACCAGGCCGCACCGCGCCCCGAAGCGGCCAAGGACGACGAGAACGGCAATGCCGTCTACACAGCCGTGGAGTGCAACGACGCCCGCTGGCCCACCGACTTCGCCACCTGGGACCGGGACAACACCCGGCTCGCGAAGCGCGCCCCGTTCGAGACCTGGGACAACGTCTGGATGAACCTGCCGTGCGCGTACTGGACGCAGCCCCAGCAGGAGCCGGTGGACGTGCGGGCCGCGAAGGGGGCGCTGCCGCCGATCCTGATCCTGGCCGCCGAGCGTGATGCGGCGACCCCGTACAAGGGCGCCCTGGAGCTGCGGAAGCGGCTGCCCGGCGCGGTCGTGGTCACCGAGGAGGACGCCGGTACGCACGGCATCGGCGGCGGCGCGAACGCCTGCGTCAACGGCCACATGGAGAAGTACCTGCTGACCGGTGAAACACCGGTGCGGCGCGCTGCGTGCGCGCCGCACCGGGAGCCGAACCCGGTGTCGCTGGACGACAGGGCCCTCCCCGAGGGGATTCCGGCCGTCGTCTGATCTTCCGGGCTGGGGTGGCGGGAGACGTCGGGACCACGCACCCATGGTCCTCGTCCCCGCCACCAAGTCATTTCCGTACGTGTCACCGTACGAGCCGTACGGGAAACCCGTACGCGGGGGCGTGCTTACGCCAGCCCCGCCACCAGGTCCGCGACGCTCTTGCGGCGCCCGGTGTAGAAGGGCACCTCCTCGCGGACGTGCATGCGGGCCTCGGAGGCGCGCAGGTGACGCATGAGGTCGACGATGCGGTAGAGCTCGTCGGCCTCGAAGGCGAGCAGCCACTCGTAGTCGCCGAGCGAGAACGAGGCGACGGTGTTGGCGCGCACATCGGGGTAGCCGCGGGCCATCATGCCGTGGTCCTTGAGCATGCGGCGACGGTCCTCGTCGGGCAGCAGGTACCAGTCGTACGACCGCACGAAGGGGTACACCGAGACGTAGTCGCGCGGCGTCTCGTCGGCCAGGAAGGCCGGGATGTGGGACTTGTTGAACTCGGCGGGCCGGTGCAGCGCCATGTTCGACCAGACCGGCTCCAGCGCACGCCCGAGCTTCGTACGACGGAAGAGGTTGTACGCGGTCTGGAGCTCGTCGGAGGTCTCGGCGTGCCACCAGATCATCACGTCGGCGTCGGCGCGCAGCCCGGAGACGTCGTACGTACCGCGGACGGTGACGTCCTCGGCGGCCAGCTTGTCGAAGAGCGCCTGGACCTCGTCGGCGTAGCCGTCGCGGTCCTCCGGCAGCACGTCGCGCAGTTTGAAGACGGACCACAGGGTGTAGCGGATGACCTCGTTGAGGTCCTTGGCCTTCTTGCCCGCGTTCGGGGCCTTGGCGGGGGCGCCGGCGGCAGCCTCGGTGGCGGCGTTCTCCTGAGCAGTCATGTGGCTATTGTCCCGTGCCCTTCGCCGTGCCCTCCACCAGGGTGGGCGTGGCCAAAATCTCCTCGATGATCTCCGTGGCGGCGCGCTCGCCGCTGCCGACGCAGGCGGGGATCCCGACACCGTCGTACGCGGCCCCGCAGACCCGCAGTCCGGGCAGCTTCGCGACGGCCTCGCGGACCCGCGCGACACGGCCGAGGTGGCCGACGGGGTACTGCGGCAGTCCGCCGATCCACCGGGTCACCCGGGTCTCGACGGGCTTGGCGGCGAGCCCGGTGGCGGCCCCGAGGTCCCGCAGCGAGACGTCGACGAGGTCGTGGTCGTCCCGGTGCAGGTGCTCCTCCTCGCCGTAACGCCCGACCGAGGTCCGCAGCACGAAGAGATCAGGGGCGTGCCGGTCGACCCACCCCCACTTGCGGGTGGAGAAGGTGGACGCCTTGATGGTGTGCCCGTCCACGGGCGGCACCAGGAACCCCGACCCGTCCGGCAGTACGGCGTCCACGTCCTTGCGGGCGAAGGCCATGGTCACCAGGGCCATGGACGCGTACTCGACCGAGGAGAGCTCGGCCGAGGCGACCGGCGCCTCGTCGGCGAGCAGGGCGGACGCGGACCAGGCGGGCGCGGCGAGCACGACCCCGGCGGCCTCCACCACCCCTTCGTCGGTACGGATGCGCCAGCACCCGCCCCCGCCCTCGTCCCCGCTTCCCTCGTCCCCGCTCCTGGCCATCCCGAGCACGGGCGTCTCGGTGAGGATGCGCCCGCCCCCGGCCCGTACGGCTGCGGCGACGGCGTCGGGAAGGGTGCCGATCCCCCCGTCGATGCCCATGAACACGGGCCCGTCCTGCTGGTTGGCGGCAGCCCGCCGCTGCACCTCGCGCACACCCTCCAGGAGGGAGTCGTACGAGGCCGCCACCTCGTACAGCGCCGGTACGGCGGCCCGCATCGAGGTCCGGTAGACGTCCCCGGCGTACACCCCGCCGAGCAGCGGTTCCACGAGCCGGTCGACGACCTCCCGCCCCAGCCTGGCGGCGACGTACTCCCCGATCGCCATGTCGTCGCCGACGTCGGTACGAGGCAGCTCCCGATCCATCGAGACCCGCGCGAGCCCGCCCTCTGACAGCACCCCACTCAACACACCCGGATCACCGGGAACCCCCATCACATGCCCCTTGGGCATCGGGGTCAGCACGTCCCGGTTCCACAGCGAGGCGGAGGCGGTGGACGGCGGCGCCATCCGCTCCCCGAGCCCGACCGCCTTCGCCAGCGCCACCGCCTCGGGCCGTCTGGCGAGCATCGACTCGGCCCCGAAGTCCACCGGCGCACCGGCGATTTCGCCTGCCTGGAGCTTGCCGCCGAGCCGGTCCGTGGCCTCCAGGACGGTCACCCGGACCCCGCCCGCGACGACCAGCCGGTGAGCGGCGGCGAGACCGGAGATGCCGCCGCCGATGACGACGACGTGGGGCGGCGTGCTGTCCGTACCGTGGTTCATACCCCCACTGTCTCAAACGCGCATGCGTATCCCGACCGTGACCGCTTCGGAGCCGCTTCGGAACCGGAAAAGGGCAACCCGCGCCCCCGTCCCGTACGTCGAACCTGCAACATCCTTCACCACTTTCGGGGGGACCGAAATGCGTGCAGCAGTACGTACAACAGCCCGTACGGCAGGACGCCGACGGCGCATTTCCTACGTGGGCGCGGCGGTGGTGGCGGCCACGCTCGCGATCGGCGGGTGCGGGGCGAGCGGTGACAGGGCCACCAGCAGCGACTCCGCCGCCAAACGCCCGGAGGGCGCCGCGGCACCGAACCCGGGAGCGGGCGCGGGCGCCGCCGACAAGGCCAAGCCCGGCAACGAGGGAGCCGAAGCCCAAAAGCCCCAACAGCCGAACGCCCCGAACGCTCCGAACGCTCCGAACGCTCCCAAGGCCCCCTCCCAGCCCCAACTCCACGTCATCCGCACCGCGGAGCTCCAGATCCAGGTGTCCAACGCGACGCAGGCGCTCGCCAGGGCGCGTACGACGGCGGAGACGGCGGGCGGCCTGGTCGGCAACGAGTCCACCGAACGCGACTCGACCGGCCACGTCTACTCGCGCATCACGCTGCGCGTCCCCCAGGACAAGTACTCGGAGACGCTCACCACTCTGGAGAACAGCGGCGGGAAGCTCCTCGCCCGGAAGGCGGACGCGAAGGACGTCACCAGTGAGGTGGTGGACATCGACAGCCGCATCAAGTCGCAGCGGGTGAGTGTGGCGCGGGTCCAGGAGTTCATGAACCGCGCGACGAAGCTGACGGACGTGGTGTCCCTGGAGGCGGAACTGGCCACCCGCCAGTCGGAGTTGGACTCCCTGCTGGCCCAGCAGGCCTCGCTGAAGGACCGCACCGGCATGGCGACGATCACGCTGGTCATCTCGGAGACCCCGCCGAAGAAGAAGCCGACTCCGCCGCCGGTGGATGACGAGCCGGGATTCCTGGACGCGCTGGACGGCGGCTGGCAGGCGTTTCTGACGACGGTCAGGTGGATCGCGATGGTGGTGGGGGCGGTGGCGCCGTTCGCCGCGACACTGGCGCTCGTCTACTTGCTCTGGCGCCACGTACTGTCCCCGCGCCTGACCCCGCGCCGCACGCGCCGCACCCCGACGTTCCCGTCCTACCCGTCCCACCACCCGGTGTCCCCGCCGGCCCGGGAGGAACCGGAGGAGCCGAACCCGAACGAAAAGTAGCCGTGCGGGGGTGGGTGGGGGTCCGCTGCGCGGGGCCTCTCCCCTCCCCGCCCCTTCCCGAAACTGGGGCTCCGCCCCAGACCCCGGGTGGCGGGCCCGGCCACGGCCGGTGGTCATGTGCAGGCAATACGTGGCTGGCCGCGGAGGTCCCCCCCGCCCCCCATACCCCGGTGAGAGGGGGAACGTGCTGGAAACCCCCCCCCCACACTCACAGAACAAAAAACCAGC
>NZ_JBVIMX010000001.1:900842-1071450 GCF_055579625.1 Streptomyces sp. NPDC032721
GCCCCGGCCACGGCTGGTGGTCGTGGGAGGGCAATACGTGGTTGGCCGCGCGGTTCCCCGCGCCCCTGAGTACTCAGGGGCGCGGGGAACTGCGCGAGCAACCACACACCGGCCCGCACGTAACGAACCCCCGGCCCCGCGGCCAGCGGTCTAGGGAAGGGGCGGGGAGGGGCACTCGCCCGCCGCAGGCGCGACGCCGCCCGACGGCTTCGGGCGCCACGCGGCGGCAGCCGCACGTCCGCGCAGCGGGGAGGGGCACCCGACCGTCGCAGGTGCGGCAGCAACCCAGTGGCTCGCCCGTCAGGGCCTGTGACGGGGCCTCACCTGTCTACCGTGTCCCCCATGACCCCGCCCCAAGAAACCCTCCTCGTCATCGGCTCCGACGCCACCGGAATGTCCGCCGCCTCCCAGGCCAGACGCCTCCGCTCCCCCTCCCAGCTGAAGATCGTCGCGTTCGAGCGCGGGCACTACACCTCCTACTCCGCCTGCGGCATCCCCTACTGGGTGGGCGGGGAAGTGGACTCCGCCGACGACCTCATCGCCCGTACCCCCGCCGAGCACCGCGCCCGCGACATCGACCTCCGTATGCGTACCGAGGTCACCGAGATCGACACCGCCAACCACCGTGTGAAGTCCCGTGACCTCGCCACCGGCGACGACTCCTGGACGGACTACGACAAGCTCGTCATCGCCACCGGCGCCCGCCCGATCCGGCCCCCGCTGCCGGGCATCGACGCCCCCGGTGTGCACGGGGTGCAGAACCTTGAGGACGGGCGGGCCCTGATCGAAACCCTGGAACGCCTGGAGGGCGCGGACGGCCGGCGTGCGGTCGTCGTCGGGGCCGGGTACATCGGTGTGGAGATGGCCGAGGCGCTCCTGCACCGGGATTACGAGGTGACCGTCCTGAACCGGGGCGAGCAGCCGATGGCCACCCTCGACCCGGACATGGGCGCCCTGGTCCACGAGGCGATGAACAACATGGGCATCACCACCGTGACGAACGCCGAGGTCACCAAGATCCTGACCGGTTCGGACGGCCGGGTCACCGGGGTGGCCACCGAGGAGGCCACGTACCCCGCCGACGTCGTCGTCCTGGGCATCGGCGTCGAGCCGGAGACCACCCTCGCGAAGGCGGCCGGGCTCCCCCTCGGCCCGTCCGGCGGGCTGGTCACCGATCTGGCCATGCGGGTGCGCGGCCACGACGACATCTGGGCGGGCGGCGACTGCATCGAGGTCCTCGACCTGGTGTCGGGCCGCCCCCGGCACATCCCGCTGGGTACGCACGCCAACAAGCACGGCCAGATCATCGGCTCCGGCGTGGGCGGCGGCTACGGCACGTTCCCCGGGGTCGTCGGCACCGCCGTCAGCAAGGTCTGCGACCTGGAGATCGCCCGTACCGGTCTGCGCGAGAAGGACGCGGCGGCGGAGGGCCTGCAGTTCGTGACCGTACGCATCGAGTCGACGAGCCGGGCCGGCTACTACCCGGGGGCCTCGCTGATGACGGTCAAGATGACCGCCGAACGCGGCACGGGACGCCTGCTCGGCGTCCAGATCGTCGGCCGCGAGGGCGCGGGCAAGCGCGTGGACATCGCGGCCGTCGCCCTCACCGCCAGGATGACGGTCGATCAGATGACCGCCCTGGACCTGGGGTACGCGCCGCCGTTCTCCCCGGTCTGGGACCCGGTCCTGGTCGCCGCCCGCAAGGCGGTGGCGGCGGTCCGCAAGGCGGGCCACTAGGCGGACCAGTAAGCCAGTAAGGCGGGCCGCCAAGCGCGGCCCGCCCCCCGGCAACCCGCGACCGCTCCGTTAGCGGGCCGTCCGCGTGTGGACGTACTCGACGAGCCGGGACAGCGCGTCCGGGTCCATCGACGGCAGCACCCCGTGCCCGAGGTTGAAGATGTGCCCCTCCAGGCGCTCGGCCGCCGCGAGCACCTCGTCCGTCTTCGCCATGACCGCTTCCGGCGTGGCGAAGAGGACGGCGGGGTCGAGGTTGCCCTGGAGGGCCTTGCCGGGGCCGACCCGGCGGGCGGCCTCGTCCAGCGGGACGCGCCAGTCGACGCCGACGACGTCAGCGCCGGCCTCGCCCATCAGGCCGAGCAGTTCACCGGTCCCCACGCCGAAGTGGATCCGGGGCACCCCGTAGGAGGACACCGCGTCGAAGACCTTCGCCGAGGCCGGCATCACGGACTTCACGTAGTCGGCGGGGGCCAGCGCGCCCACCCACGAGTCGAAGAGCTGGACGGCGCTCGCGCCCGCCTCGATCTGCACCTTGAGGAAGTCGCCGGTGATGGCGGCCAGCCGGTCCACGAGGTCGGCCCACAGCTGCGGGTCGCCGTACATCATGGCCTTGGTGTGCTCGTGGTTGCGGGACGGGCCGCCCTCCACGAGGTAGCTCGCGAGGGTGAAGGGCGCGCCCGCGAAACCGATCAGCGGGGTCTCGCCGAGCTCCTCGACGAGCATCCCGATCGCCTCGGTGACGTACCAGACGTCCTCGGGCGTCAGATCGCGCAGCCGGGCCAGGTCGGCGCGCGTACGGATCGGGTCGGCGACGACGGGGCCGACGCCCGGCTTGATGTCGAGGTCGATGCCGATGGCCTTGAGCGGGACGACGATGTCGCTGAAGTAGATGGCGGCGTCGACCTTGTGACGGCGCACCGGCTGGAGGGTGATCTCCTTGACCAGCTCGGGCCGCATGCACGACTCCAGCATCCCAATGCCCTCGCGCACCTTGAGGTACTCGGGCAGCGAGCGCCCCGCCTGCCGCATGAACCACACCGGGGTGTGCGGCACCTCCTCGCGCCTGCACGCCTTGAGGAAGGCGGAATCGTACGTCTTGCTCTGCGCGGGGCCCTTCGCGGCCTGGTTGGCACTCACGCCCAGAATCTTCGCACGCGCGCGGAAGCACTCGCCCCGGGCCGGGTGTCCCTCCCGGCGTAGGGGTCCCCTTCCGCCTACCCTTCCCCGCATGGCTCCGGCTCAGGGACGATTTTCAGATGACGCGCACAGTCACCCACACGGCAGAGACGACAGGGAAGGCACCGAGGAGAACACCGCCCCGCTCCCGTTTCGCCAGGCGGTGGACGCACTGCGCGCCGCCCGGCTCCGTCCCGAGGTGGAAGTCGACCCGACGAAGCCGCCCAAGCGCCTCGCCCCCTACGCGTACGCGCTGGAGGCGGCGGCCGTGGACGGCGACGAGGACCTGGCGGACGGCCGCCTCGTACTGCTCCACGACCCGGCCGGGCACGACGCCTGGCAGGGCACCTTCCGTCTGGTGACGCTCGTACGGGCGGAACTGGAGCCGGAGATGGCCGCAGACCCGCTGCTGCCCGAGGTCTGCTGGTCGTGGCTGACCGGCGCGATGGAGGCGCGCGGCCTCTCCTACGGGGAGGCGAGCGGCACCGTCACCCGGGCCGGTTCGCACTACTTCGGCGGGCTCTCGGACCGGCGGCCCGCCACCCAGATCGAGATCCGGGCCTCCTGGACTCCGCGCGAGGGATTGGGCGGCGTACCGGACACGGCGTCGTACCTGGCCGCCTGGTGCGATCTGCTGTGTCAGGTCGCGGGGCTGCCGCCGGCCCCGCTGACCGGGCAGGAGTCCGGGTTCCAGGGTCTGCACGGCGTGGTGTCGCTGCCGCAGCGACGCGGCCCGCAGACGCCCTGAGGAACGGGTGGCCGGGGGCCTGACGGGCCCTCCGTCCACCGCCCTCATCAGGGACTTCATCGATCACCCATCCGATTTGCCCGAATTGTTACTCATCAATTCGTGATCTTTCCCTAAAGCCGGGCGGGGTTGCTGCCGAAGAGGTCATTGACCCTTCCAGCACGGTTCGCCCGGCTTGATCCCCCCAGCCGGAGCCTTCCCGTCACTTCCCCGGAGGCCTGGTGTCCGTTCTTCTTGAGCAGCCCGCAAGCCTGGTCGGCTACCGGCCGAACAAGCCGACCGCCATGGTCGTCGTGGCCGACCCGCGCGTCCGCTCCACCGTCACCCGTCACCTGTGGGCCCTCGGAGTACGTGACGTCATCGAGGCGTCCTCCATCGCCGAGGCCCGTCCCCGCGTCGGCAGCCCGCGCGACATCTGCGTCGCCGACGTCCACCTGCCCGACGGTTCCGGCCTGACCCTGCTGTCCGAAACCCGGGCGGCGGGCTGGCCCAACGGTCTGGCCCTGTCCGCCGCCGACGACATCGGCGCCGTGCGCAACGCCCTCGCGGGCGGTGTGAAGGGCTACGTCGTCACCGGCACCCGCAATGCCGTCGGCCACCACCCCGGCCGCCCCGGCTCCGCCCCCATCGGGGCCGCCGCAGCCCGTATGCACCGCCGCCCCCCGGGTTCCCCGAGCCACCCGGGTGGCTACCGCGAGCTCTCCGGCCGTGAGGTCGAAGTCCTGCGTCTCGTCGCCGAGGGCCAGTCCAACAAGGCCATCGGCGTCTCCATGGGCCTGTCCGCCCTGACCGTGAAGAGCCACCTGGCGCGCATCGCCCGCAAACTGGGCACGGGCGACCGGGCCGGCATGGTCGCGGTAGCGCTGCGTACCGGCATCATCCACTGATCAGGTACGGACCACGTACTGATCACCTACTGATCGCCTACTGATCACCCGCTGAGCACGCACCGAGCGCGTACTGAGCACCCCGCAGTGTCACCGAGAGTCAGCACCGGGCGTTCCTCCAGGCACCCGGCCCGGCCCTCGCGACAGGCCCTCCGGGCACCAGGAGCCCGACGACGGAACGTTCCGTCGTCGGGCTCCTGCCATACACAGATACCCTTGGCAGGTGACCGACGCCCAAGAGACCGCAGCAGAAGCAGACCTGCGAACCACCGGGGGCGGCCCCCCGGACGACGTCGAACCGGCGCCGATCCCGCTGTTGGAGCCACGGGAGGGCATTCCCCCCGTCGTGGCGACGCAGGAGGCCCTCGACGAAGTGATCGCGGCATTCGCCGCCGGAACCGGCCCCGTGGCCGTCGACGCCGAGCGCGCGTCCGGCTACCGGTACGGCCAGCGCGCCTACCTCGTGCAGCTGCGCCGCGAAGGTGCGGGCAGTGCGCTGATCGACCCGGTCGGCTGCCCCGACCTCTCCGGCCTCGGCGAGGCCATCGCGGACGCGGAGTGGGTGCTGCACGCGGCGACCCAGGACCTTCCCTGTCTGCGCGAAATAGGCATGATCCCCACCCGCATCTTCGACACGGAGCTGGCCGGACGTCTCGCGGGCATCCCGCGCGTCGGCCTCGGCGCCATCGTCGAGAACCTCCTCGGATACGCCCTGGAGAAGGGCCACTCCGCCGTCGACTGGTCCACCCGCCCGCTGCCCGAGCCGTGGCTGCGGTACGCGGCGCTGGACGTGGAGCTTCTCGTCGACCTGCGGGACGCGCTGGAGAAGGAGCTCGACCGGCAGGGCAAGCTGGACTGGGCCCTCCAGGAGTTCCGGGCGATCGCCGAGGCGCCGCCCGCACCGCCGCGCAAGGACCCGTGGCGTCGTACGTCCGGCATGCACAAGGTGCGCGGTCGGCGCAGGCTCGCGGTCGTACGGGAGCTGTGGACCGCCCGGGACAAGATCGCGCAGCGGCGCGACGTGTCGCCGGGGAAGGTGCTCAGCGACGCCGCGATCGTCGAGGCCTCGCTCGCCGTACCGCTGAACGTGAGCGTGCTGGCCGCGCTGCCCGGGTTCGGGCACCGGATGGGGCGGCGTCAGCTGGAGCAGTGGCAGGCCGCGATCGACCGGGCCAAGGCGCTGCCCGACATCGAGCTGCCGCAGCCGGGCCAGGCGGTGGCGGGCCCTCCGCCGCCCCGGTCCTGGGCCGACAAGGACCCGGCGGCGGCCGCACGGCTGTCCGCGGCGCGGGCGGCGGTCTCGGCGCAGGCCGAGGAGATCAACATGCCGCAGGAGAACCTGATCACCCCGGACACCGTGCGCCGGGTGTGCTGGGAGCCGCCGAAGCCCGCGACCGCCGAGAAGGTGGCCGAGGCGCTGGCCGGGTACGGGGCGAGGCAGTGGCAGATCGAGCTGGTGACGCCGCTGCTGGTGGAGGCGCTGACGGCGACGGCGACGGCGGTGCCGGCTTCGTCGGAGTGAGCAGGGTGAGTCGTACGGGGTCGGCGGGCCCGCACCTCGTGGGCCCGCGCCCGGAGAGCCCGCGCCGCCGGGTGCGGCGGCGCGGGTCGGCGACGTAACCTTCGGGACCCTCGGGGCGTCACGAGTAGCGGGTCACCAGGCCGCGCCTGCGGAAGGTGCGCAGCATGCGGCGCAGGGCGAGCAGGCTGAGCAGGATGAGTACGCCGGTGCCCGCGGCGGCGAGCGCGAGTTGGCCCCAGGGCATGGGTCCGCCCGAGGCGAGGGTGCGGCCGACCGCGAAGACGTGCGTGGTCGGCAGGATCTGGGCGATCGGCTGGAGCACCGTGGGCAGCGTGGTGATCGGGTAGAAGACGCCCGACAGCGGCATCACGACCGACAGCGCACCCCAGACGAGGGCCTCGGCCCCGCTGCCGTAGCGGAGCACCAGGCCGACGACCAGCAGGGCCACCGCCCAGCCCGAGGCCAGCAGCAGGGCGGCCACCGGGATCAGTCCCAGGCCGAGCCTGGTGACGTCGAAGGCGTACGCGGCGAAGGCGAGCGCGGCCACGGCGACGGTGCTGGCGGCGGTGCGTGCCAGGGCGAAGACGCCGACGCCCGCGAGGTACTCCCAGTCGCGCATCGGGGTGGCCAGCAGGCCCAGCACATTGCGTGACCAGGTCTCCTCCAGGAAGCCGGTGGCGAGGGAGATCTGCGTCTGGTGGACGAGGTGCCACAGGACGGTGCCGCTGAGGAGGTAGACGGCGACCGTGGTGGTGGCGGACGGGCCCTTACCGGCGGCCTCGGCGGCGAAGAGGCCGATCGAGCCGTAGAGCAGGGTGTCGACCAGGGGCCAGACCAGGACGTCGAAGAAGCGGTGCGGGCTGCGCTTGAGCACCAGCCAGTGGCGTCGGGCCACGGCCAGTACGCGGTGGGCCGAGGCGGCCGCGGGGGTACGCAGGGCGGGGGCTTCGAGGGGCGGTGGGGCGGTGGCGGTCACGGGGTGGACGCCCTTTCTCGGTCGCGCTCGGCTGCCAGGTGGAGGAAGACGCCTTCGAGGTCGTCGCGGCCGAAGGTGCGGGCCACTTCGGCGGGTGCCCCGTCGGCGGCGATGCGGCCGCCGTGCAGGAAGACGACCCGTTCGCAGAGGCGCTCGACCTCGGTCATGTCGTGGCTGGTGACCAGGAGCGCGGTGCCGCGTTCGGCGGAGAGCGCGAGCAGTGCGGTGCGTACGCGCAGGGCGATGTCGGGGTCGAGGGAGGCGGTCGGCTCGTCCAGGATCAGCAGGCTGGGGCGGTGCAGGGCGGCCTTGGCGATGCCGACCAGCGTGCGCTGGCCGCTGGAGAGCTGGGTGCCGATGGCGGCGGCGAGGTGGCCGATGCCGAACCGTTCCAGGGCCTCGGCGACGGCGGTGTGCGGGTCCCGCAGGCCGTAGAGGTCCGCGTACAGCCGCAGGTACTCGCTGACCCGCACCCGGTCGGGCAGCGGCAGGTAGCCCGCGACGAAGCCGACGCCCTGCATGGCGCGGGCCCTGGCGCCGGGCAGCCGGTGGCCGAGGATCTCCACGCTGCCCGCGTCCGGTTCGACGGCACCGAGGCACATGAGGAGGGTGGTGGTCTTGCCCGCGCCGTTGGGGCCGAGGAGCCCGAGACGCTCGCCGGCCCGGACGGTGAGCGTGACGCCGTCTACGGCGCGGCCGCGTGCGTACTCCTTGACGAGGGCGTCCGCGACGAGGACCGGGGGGCGGGGGTCGTCCTGGGAGGGGGTCAGCATGCGGTCACCGCCGGTTCCAGCGGGTCCGCCGGGTCCAGCGACCAGACGAGTTCGGCGCGCAGAGGGCCGGTGCGGGCCAGAAAGTTGCCGTGGTCGGCGGCGAGCGGGGCGAGCTGGGAGCCGTAGCACTGGACGGCCTCGCGTTTGGCGGACCACTGGGCGTCCGTCAGGCGGAGGTCGTGGCGGACGGTGGTGCGGTGGGTGCGGAGCAGGTCCTGGTACGCGAGTCCGCACATCGGACTCTTGGCGAGGGCGCCACTCGCGGCGTCCGTGGCCCACTCGGGGAGGTGGCCGGTGTACGGGAGGTCCGCGTACACCTGGGGCAGCGGGGCGCCGAGCCCGGCGAGCACGTCCATGGCCCGGACGCGCACCTTCTCGTGGTCGGGCTGGTTGCTGCCGAGGGGGACCAACACCTGTGTGGTGGAGGGGAGTTCCTTGAGGAAGACGTCCAGTTCGGTGAGCTCGGCACCGTCCGCGTAGGGGCCGTCGGGGTGGTCGAGCAGGATCTGGGTGACGCCGAGGCGGGCGCAGGCTGCGGCGTCCTCGGCGACCCGGGCCGTGTGCGCCTCGCGTGCTGAGGAGAACCCGCAGACGCCGTCCCACCAGGAGACGGGCGCTTCGGGTGCGGGGGCGCCGCCGTGCACGGTGACGACGGCGACCGGCCCCGGGAGCGTGGCGAGCAGGCCGCCGAGGGAGAAGACGGCGTCGTCGAGGTGCGGGGAGAGGACGACGGTGGCCCAGGGAGCCGGGGGCGGGGTGGGTGTCATGTCAGCTGCTCCGTAAGGGGGTTGGGGCGGAGGGCCAGAGCGTGCGGGGGTCCAGGGCGGCGAAGACGCGGTCCCAGGCGTGGTCGTCGCCCTGCCAGTGGCCCGGCACTTCGGGGACGGTGTCCCAGGCGACGCCGGGCGGCAGTGCGGCCACGCTGCCCGGCGGGGTGCGGCGCAGCCAGAGCAGGGCGAAGCGGTGGCCGGGGTGGCGGCGGGCGAGGAGGTGGTGGAGTCGGGCCAGGTCGGTGTCGGCGAGTTCGTCGAAGGCGTCGTGGTGGACGTACAGCACCCGTCGGGTCGAGCCGGTCAGGTCGCGCCAACGGTCGGCGAGGTGGGTGAACTTGGCTCGGACCGTGGGGAGTTGATCCTCGATGTCGGTGGGAGTGAGGGGCTGGCCGGGCTGTGGGTGGAACTCGTGGAAGAAGCGGATGCCGGTGCCTCGGTCGTGCGCGCAGAGCCCGTCGCTGAAGGGTTCCGTGCTGCCGGGCAGCAGTACGTTCCTGAAGTCGGTGTCCAGGAGGGTGAGGACGGACTCGAAGTCGAGGTCGAGCCAGTCGAAGAAGTGCGCGCGTTCGTCGCCGGTGATGCGGCGGATCTGGTGGGTGGACTCGCAGTGGTAGCCGAGGCCGACGCAGGTGTCGTACGGGGGTGGTGGGGGCATGTGGTGTCCCGTCTCGGGCGGGGGTGGGGTTCTCGTTACGTCAGTTGCGCAAGGGGCCGGTCCAGTGGAGGCCGGTGAGGAGTTCCGCTGCCGCCATGGCGTTGGCGAGGCCCGCTCCTCGGGTGAGGAGGGTCGGGGCGACGGGCAGTGGGGCGGGGGTCAGGCCCATTTCGACCGTGATCAGGTCCGGGCGGCGGGCGCGGAGCGATTCCAGGGCTGCTTGCTGCCAGGGGTCGCGGGCGGCGTCCCGTACGACCACGACCACGACCATGGGCTCGGTGCCGGTGCCGTTCCCCTCGGGGAGGGGGATGGTGTCGGGGGCGGTGCCCGGCTCCACCTCCGCCGTGGAGGCGAGTCGGCCGAGGCGGTCCAGGCTCGGGGCGATTCCCCAAGGGGCCTCCCCCACGGCCATGTTGGTGCCCGCGCCGAGGCGCAGGACGTGGACGGGGCCGGGCAGTGGGAGGGCGGGGAGGGCGACCTTGGCGAGGGCTCGGCGGGCGGCGGTGAGGCCGATGGGGGTGGGAGTGGTTCCTTGTCGCGGGCCCTGGGGGGTTGCCCAGGCGCGCAGGGCCGCGACGCGGGCGGCGGCCTCCTCCAGGCGGTCGATCGTCAACTCTCCGTCGCGCAGCGCGCGTTCGACCGCTTCGTAGACCTCGGGGAGGATCTTCTCACCGTCCGTCGCGCCCAACAGGACCAGGTCGACCCCTGCGGACCAGGCCAGCACAGCGGCTCCGCCGAAGCCCCAGCGGTCGCGGATCGGGGCCATTTCCAGGGCGTCGCTGATGACGACGCCGTCGTAGCCGAGTTCCTCGCGCAGCAGTCCCGTGATGACGCGGCGGCTGAGGGTGGCGGGCAGGTCGTCGAGGTGTGGGAGGCGGATGTGACCGGTCATCACGGCTTTGGCGCCTGCGGCGAACCCCTGGGCGAACGGGGGCAGTTCGACGGCGCGCAGGACGTCGAGCGAGCGGGGGATGTCCGGCAGCCAGTCGTGGGAGTCGGTGCCGGTGTCGCCGTGGCCCGGGAAGTGCTTGAGGGTGGCGGCCACTCGGCGGCTCTGGAGGCCTTCGACGAAGGCGGTGGTGTGGCGGGCGACCAGGTCGGGGGTGGGGCCGAAGGAGCGTACGCCGATGATCGGGTTGGTGGGGCGGGAGTTGACGTCCGCGCACGGGGCCAGGCAGAGGTTGATGCCGGTCTCGCGGAGGTCGTCGCCGATGGCTTCGGCCACTTGGCGGGTGAGGGCGGGGTCGTCGACGGCGCCGAGGGCGTGGTTGCCCGGGTAGATGCTGCCTCGGTGGTAGTCGAGGCGGGTGACGTCGCCGCCTTCCTCGTCGAGGGCGATGAGGGCGTCGGGGCGGACGGCGCGGAGGGGGTCGACTATGTCGGTGCGGAGGGGGCCGCCGGCGGGGAGGAGGTTGGTGCCGAAGAGGGCGGCGCCGGCCAGGCCCTGGTCCAGGGCGTGTTTGATCCAGTCGGGTGGGGTGCGGCCGTCGTAGGCGGGGAGGAGGCAGGCGTTTACGAGGGTGGGGAGGGGGGTGGTTGGGGGCATGGGGGTGCACCTTTGGGAGGAGGAGGGGTTGGGGGTGGGGTGGGGTGGGGCGGGGGTACGGGGGGCTCCCGGGGCCACTTGGGGGCGGGCGGGGGTGGGGGTTGGGCGGCCGGGGGGTGCGGGGCCATGGCGGAGGTGGGGCGGGGGCTAGGGGTGCGGCTCCGTCGGGGGCCGCCCCCTTGCCCGCCCGTTCCGCCCCCGGGGGGCGGCCCCGCCGCCCAAGGGGGCTCGGGGGTGGGGGTGGCTCCGCCGCCCAAGGGGGCTCGGGGGCGTAGGCGGCTTCGCCGCGTGAAGGGCGGGGGGGCGGCCCGCCGACCGAGGGGGCGGGGGCGTAGCGGCCCGCCGACCGAGGGAGGGCGTAGCGGACCCACCAGGCAGGGGGCGGGGCTGCCGTGCCCGGGGGCTTGTGGTGGGGTTTCGTGTTGGAGGGGTTAGGGGGTGGTGCGGCGTAGGGTCAGGGCTGTGCTGCCTCGTTTGCTCAGGTAGGCGCGGGCGCCGCAGACGGGTTCCAGGGCAGGGGCTACCAGGACTGTTTCTTCCAGGAGTTCCCAGTGCGGGGTGGTGGCCAGCCACGGGCGTACGCGCTCCGCCAGGGCGGCGGGTTCCAGGGCGAGGAGGACCAGGTCGGTGGGCAGGTCGTCCAGGAGGGCGAGGTCCTGCCCGTAATAGAGCATCTCGATCAGCAGGTACGCGGCTCCCGGCAGCCCCGGTTCCCCGGTGCGGTCCGCCAGGTCCGCGAGGTCGTGCGGGTGGACCCGTATCTCCTCGCCCTGCGGGCCGTTCTCGACCCGTGCCGCGAGCCGGTCGCGGAAGAGTGGGTTGGGTTCGGTCGCGTCGACCTCGTACCCCTTGGCGGCGAGGCGGACGGTGAGGGCTCCCTCGCAGGCGCCCACCTCGACCAGCGGTCCCTCGCCGGGCAGTCGGTGCCGGGCGACCCAGGCGGTGGTGGCGTCGAGCCTGGTCCTCTCGTACTCGGAGGTGTCGAACTCCCACGGGTCGGCCACCGTCGCCGCCTCCTCGTCGAGGCTGGCCAACAGGGCGAACAGGCCCTCCCGTTCACGCGGCCCCTCGGTGGTGAAGAAGCGTTCGGTGGCCGGGACGCGGGCCGTGTAGATCATGAATTCGGGCGAGTCGCTGCTCAGCAGCTCGCCGCAGTACCGGTTGACGAAGTCGAGCTTCGCGGCGACCTGGTCCCGGTCCAGCGGGCGGTCCTCGTCACTGACGAACTGGAGGTACGGGGAGTAGCCGACGGCATGCCGCACGGGCAGACCGTGTTCGGCGGCGGCGACGTCCCGGCCGACCCGGCCGCGTCCACGGCGGTTGTCGGCGGGCGAGTGCGTCCACACCCGGGCCTCCCGGCCGTCCGCCGCCCCGGTCAGCAGTTCCGCCAGTTTCTCCGGTCCTGGCGAGAGCGCCGGGGCGTCCGGGGTGCGCACCTGCGGGGCGAGCACGGCGAGCCGCTCGGCGAGGCTGCCGCCGGGCGGCAGGGTCAGCCAGTGTCCGGTGTCGCAGCACAGCACGCGGACCTCGCCGCCCGCCGGACCCGAGCCCGAGCCCGCTTCCGAGAGCACGGACAGGAAGTCCAGGGCAGCGTCCTCGGCCCTCAGAACGACCACTAAGTCGAGCAAGATCTTTTCCCATCAGCAGACACAGCACAGCAGAAAAGAGGAGGTGAGGGGGTTTTCGCGGCCCAGTGGCACGCGATCTTGAGCCGACTCTAAGGCCTACCGAGGAGTATGGTCCAGACCAATTTTCCAGCCGGAAAAGGGAACCGGAAGGCCTCGATTCCCGTGCGGGGAACGACAGTTCGAGCCGGGTGAATCCGCTGGCCGCACACCCCGCGAAGCCCGCCGGGCGCCGCATACCGGACCGGAAGCGGCGCACACTTTCCGCCACGGGCAGCCCCTGGAGGGCGGGCGCACGGGCCGCCCGACCGGGCCGATCTCGTCACACCCCTGAAACAGCCGCCGCCTCCCCGGTGGCCGCGAGGTGTCTCGCTGATTGACTCGCCGCCATGAAGACGGTCAGCACGTACGACACGTGGATACGGGAGTTCGAGGAGCGGGCACAGCGGCGCGAGGTACTCGGCGATCCCGCGTGGGAGCGCGGCGCCAGGCTGCCTCCCGCGATACGGCGCAGCGTGCAGCGGTTCCAGGTCGGCGAGTCCGGGGACGGGGCGAACCTGATCGCCAAGGCCGTGGGCGCGGGCGACCCGGTGTACGCGGCGGCAGTGCGTCTGTTCGTCGCGGAGGAGCAGAACCACGCCCGGATGCTGGGGCTGCTGCTGGCGGCGGACGGGTCCCCGACGATCGCCTCGCACTGGACGGACACCGTGTTCGTACGGCTGCGGCGGCTGCTCGGGCTGCGGATGGAGCTGCTGGTGCTGATGGTGGCGGAGGTGGTGGCGCTGCGGTACTACCGGGCCCTGCGGGACGGGAGTGACGACACGCTGACGGCCGAGGTGGCGGGACGGATCCTGGCGGACGAGGAACGGCACGTTCCGTTCCACTGCGCCCGGCTGCGGGCCTCGCTGGCGGAGCTGCCGCGACCGGTACGCGGGCCGGTGATGTGGTGCTGGCGCGGGCTGCTGGCGGGCGCCGCCGTGGTGGTGGCGAAGGACCACGGGCCCGCGCTGGTACGGCTGGGGGTGGGCCGGCGGCGCTTCGTGGCGGAGACGACGGGCGGGGCACGGGAAATCGCGCGGGACGTCGCGGGGGCCGTCACGGGAACGCCGCGCGGGAGGTGACGGGACCGGCACGGGGGGTCGTCGCGAGGCCCCCTCGGCCCGGTCCGCGAATGTGACCTTCGCCGCTTGGGCCGAGAAGGGTGGGCAGCTTGGTTACTCGTAAGTAGCATGGGGCTGTGCGGTGCGCCCACCTCGGCGCATCCGCGTACCGGCAGCAGCACCACCCCGCACCCCGGAGGAGAGCCAATCGTGCCTCGTACCGTCAGGGACGTCGTCTTCGTCGACGGCGTCCGCACCCCGTTCGGCAAGGCGGGCCCGAAGGGCATCTACCACGAGACCCGGGCCGACGACCTCGTCGTGAAGGCGATCCGCGAACTGCTGCGCCGCAACCCGGACCTCGACCCCGCGCGCGTGGACGAGGTCGCGATCGCCGCGACCACCCAGATCGGCGACCAGGGCCTGACCCTCGGCCGTACCGCCGGCATCCTGGCCGGTCTGCCGACCTCGGTCCCCGGCTTCTCGATCGACCGCATGTGCGCCGGCGCGATGACCGCCGTGACGTCCGTGGCGGGCGGCGTGGCCTTCGGTGCGTACGACATCGCCCTCGCGGGCGGCGTCGAGCACATGGGCCGCCACCCCATGGGCGAGGGCGTGGACCCCAACCCTCGCTTCGTCTCCGACAAGCTGGTCGACGAGTCCGCCCTCTTCATGGGCATGACCGCCGAGAACCTGCACGACCGCTACCCGGCGATCACCAAGCAGCGCGCCGACGAGTACGCGGTGCGCTCGCAGGAGAAGGCCGCCAAGGCGTACGCGGACGGCAAGATCCAGGCCGACCTGGTGCCGGTGTCCGTGCGCCGCACCAACGCCGAAGCGGGCGAGACCGGTTGGGGCCTGGCCACCACCGACGAGCCGATGCGCCCGGGTACGACGCTGGAGTCCCTCGCGGGCCTCAAGACGCCGTTCCGCCCGCACGGCCGCGTCACCGCCGGTAACGCCGCCGGTCTGAACGACGGTGCCACCGCCTCCCTGATCGCCGCCGAGGACGTCGCGCGCGAGCTGGGCCTGCCGGTCAAGATGCGTCTGGTGTCGTACGCCTTCGCGGGCGTCGAGCCCGAGGTCATGGGCATCGGCCCGGTCCCGGCGACCGAGAAGGCCCTCGCCAAGGCGGGCCTGTCCATCGAGGACATCGGCCTGTTCGAGATCAACGAGGCCTTCGCCGTCCAGGTGCTGGCCATGCTCGACCACTTCGGCATCGCCGAGGACGACGCGCGCGTGAACCAGTACGGCGGCGCCATCGCCTTCGGCCACCCCCTCGCCTCCTCCGGCGTACGCCTGATGACGCAGCTGGCCCGCCAGTTCGAGGAGCAGCCGCACGTCCGCTACGGCCTGACGAGCATGTGCGTCGGCTTCGGCATGGGCGGCACGGTCATCTGGGAGAACCCGCACTTCAACGGAGGCGACGACAAGTGAGCACCACCACCACTGAGCTTCTGAAGGGCGCGGCCGAGCTGTTCCCGGACGAGGTCGTCACGCAGGCGCACGTACGCCACCTCGCCCTGCCGGGCGGCGCGGGCAACTTCGCCCTGATCACGCTCGACAACGGCCTGGACCACACCAAGCCGACCACCTTCGGACCGCAGTCGCTGGCGAACCTCAACGCCGCCGTCGACCAGGTCGAGAAGGAGGCCGCCGAGGGCAGGATCGTCGGTATCGGCATCACCGGCAAGCCGTTCATCTTCGCGGTCGGCGCCGACCTCAAGGGCGTCGAGCTGCTCAAGCGCCACGAGGACGCGCTCGCCATCGGCAAGGGCGGCCACGACGTCTTCCGCCGCCTGTCGGGCCTGGCCGTCCCCACCTTCGCGTACTACAACGGCGCGGCGATGGGCGGCGGCGTCGAGGTCGGTCTGCACTGCACCTACCGCACGGTGTCGCAGTCGCTGCCCGCCTTCTCGCTCCCCGAGGTCTTCCTCGGTCTGGTCCCGGGCTGGGGCGGCTGCGCGCTGCTCCCGAACCTGATCGGCGCCGACAAGGCCGTCTCGGTCATCATCGAGAACTCGCTCAACCAGAACCGCCAGCTCAAGGGCAAGCAGGTCTTCGAGCTCGGCATCGCCGACGCGATCTTCGAGGGCGCGGACTTCCTGGAGCAGTCGCTGATCTGGACCTCCTCGGTCCTGCGCGGCGAGCTTGAGGTCGTACGCCCGGAGATCGACCGGGGCGAGGCCTGGGACGCCGCCGTCGCGCGCGGCCGCTTCATCGCGGACTCCAAGGTGCACGGCGCCGCCCCGGCCGCGTACCGCGCCCTGGACATCATCGAGGCCGCCAAGTCCGGTGACCTGTCGGCCGGTTTCGACGCCGAGGACCAGGCGCTCGCCGACCTGATCATGGGCGGTGAACTGCGCTCCGGCATCTACGCGTTCAACCTGGTGCAGAAGCGCGCCAAGCGCCCGGCCGGTGCGCCGGACAAGAACCTGGCGCGCCCGGTCACCAAGGTCGGCGTCGTCGGTGCGGGCCTGATGGCCTCGCAGCTCGCGCTCCTCTTCCTGCGCCGCCTCGAAGTGCCGGTCGTCCTGACCGACATCGACCAGGAGCGGGTCGACAAGGGTGTGGGCTACGTCCACTCCGAGATCGAGAAGCTGCTCGGCAAGGGCCGCATCAACCAGGACAAGGCCAACCGCCTCAAGGCGCTGGTCTCGGGCGTCCTGGACAAGGCCGAGGGCTTCTCCGACGCCGACTTCATCATCGAAGCGGTCTTCGAGGAGATGTCGGTCAAGCAGACCGTCTTCGCCGAGGTCGAGGCGGTCGCCCCGGCGCACGCCATCCTCGCCACGAACACCTCCTCCCTCTCGATCACCGAGATGGCGTCGAAGCTCAAGAACCCCGAGCGGGTCGTCGGCTTCCACTTCTTCAACCCGGTCGCGATCCTCCCCCTGCTGGAGATCGTGCGCGGCGAGAAGACGGACGACGCGTCGCTGGCCACGGCCTTCGGCGTCGCCCGCAAGCTCAAGAAGACGGCCGTCCTGGTCAAGGACGCCCCGGCCTTCGTGGTCAACCGCATCCTGACCCGCTTCATGGGCGAGATCCAGAACGTCATCGACGAGGGCACCCCGGTCGCCGTCGCCGAGAAGGCCGTCGAGCCGCTCGGCCTGCCGATGTCGCCGCTGGTCCTGCTGGAGCTGGTCGGCCCGGCCATCGGCCTGCACGTCTCGGAGACCCTGAACCGCGCCTTCCCGGAGCGCTTCACCGTCTCGCCGAACCTGGCCGCCGTGGTCAAGGCCGGCAAGCGCGGCTTCTACGTCTACGACTCGGGTGCCCCGGTCCTGGACCCCGAGGTCGCCGCACTCCTGAAGCAGGGCGACACCGTCCTGACGGAGGAGCAGGTCCGCGACCGCGTCATGTCGGCGGTCGCCGAGGAGATCGGCCTGATGCTCGACGAGAACGTCGTCGCCGAGGCCCAGGACATCGACCTGTGCCTGATCACCGGCGCCGGCTGGCCCTTCCACCTGGGCGGCATCACGCCGTACCTGGACCGCGAGGGCTACTCGGAGCGCGTCACCGGGAAGAAGTTCCTGGCGGCGGGCGTGGCGAGCGTGCCCGCGTAGGTGCGATGAACTGAGCACTGCCTGAGGGCGGGCTGTACGGGAATCTCCCGTACAGCCCGCTTTCGCGTTTCCGGACACCGGTGGGTACGGGGGGCTGTGCGACGCTGACCGCATGACATCCGTGCCCCCGCCCCTGCCCCTCCTCGTCGTGGACGCCGCCAATGTCGTCGGGTCCGTACCCGACGGCTGGTGGAAGGACCGGCGCGGTGCGGCCGAGCGGCTGCGGGACCGGCTGCCGGTGTACGCGGCCGAGGGGATCGACGGACTGCCGGGGCCCGTCGATCTCGTGCTGGTCGTGGAGGGCGCGGCCCGGGGTGTGGAGTCGGTGGCGGGGGTGCGGGTGGTTTCCGCGCCCGGCAGCGGTGACGACCGCATCGTCGAGGTCGTCGCGGAGCGCGAGCACGAGGAGTGCGTGGTGGTCACCGCCGACCGTGAACTGCGGCGGCGGGTCGAGGAGTACGGGGCCCGGTGCGTGGGCCCGCGTACCGTGCGCGGTGCCTGAACCGGGACCGCACCGGCCGACCGGAGCTACCGGAACTACCGGCGCTGGTAGACCACCGCGCCGCCCACCGACGCCACCCGTACGTAGCGGTCGTCGAGGATCCTGCGCAGGGTCGGTATCCGGTCGGGGCCGTACGGCTTGCCCCGGGAGTCGTCGACGATGACCTTCGGCGGGTGTGCGGCGAGTTCGGCGCGGAAGTGGGTCCAGCTGCCCTCGACCCCGTACTGTTCGCCGACCGTCGCGCCGTCGCCGGCCCGGCCGCCGCTGAAGTTCGTGAGCAGGCCCGCGGTGAGATAGCGGCTCGCGGGGGTGCGGTCGGCCAGCCAGTACGTCTCGGGGTGCATGCCCCAGACCAGGACGCGGTCGGCCGGGGCGGTGCGGGTGCGGATGGCTTCGGCGACGCGCTGCGCGTGGACCAGTTCGGCGCGGGGGGCGAGGAACCCCCAGGTGACGAAGGCCGCGCAGGTGACTGCCGTGACGGTGAGCGCGGTGGTGGTCCAGCGGCGGGGCAGGTCGTGCAGGGCGACCGTCGCCAGCAGGGCCAGCGGCGGCATCAGTTGCAGGTAGTAGTGGCCGAAGAAGTGGAAGCCGGTCGTCACGGCGACCGCGGAGGCCGCCAGCCAGAGCCACAGGTCAGCGCCCGGTGCCTTCGGGCGGCGCAGCAGCGGGACGAGCAGGCCGATGCACGCCCCGGCCAGGATCAGCGCGTTGCCCAGGCCCCGGCCGAGCGCGTGCAGTCCGGAGCCGGCGAGGTCCGCGTACGAGCCGGAGCCCGTGACCACCCAGAACAGGAAGCGGGACGGACCGGTGGCCAGCGCCACCGCCACCACCGGGACGGCGAAGCCGAGGGCGGTGCGCAGGAGGGCGAGGGACCGCCCGCCTGCGGGCGAGCGCCCTCCCGGGCGGGTCCCGGGCCGCCCGGTCGCTCCCGCCGTCGTCCAGAGCAGCCACAGCACCGGCAGCAGCACCGCACCGCCCGTCTGTTTCGTCAGGAACGCGGCGGCCACCGCCACCCCCGCCCAGGTCCAGGCCCCCCGGTCCGCGCACCACACGGCGAGTGCCGTGCAGGGCAGCATGAACAGCCCGAAGGATGCCGCCTGGGTGTCCTCCGGCGGCATCCCCACCGAGATGAGCAGGAAGAGGATTCCCGCCACCGCCCCCGCACGGTCGCCCCAGCGGTGGCGGGCCAGGGAGGCGAGGAGCGCGGCGGTGGTGAGGAGCGCCAGGACCGCGAGGAGCTTGAGCGGGAGGAGCGAGTCGTCGCCGAAGAGCGCGAAGGCGGCTTCGTACAGCCAGGGGAGGAAGGGGGGCTTGCGGTCGACGACCGTGTCGTACAGCGTCCCGCCGGCGGCGAGTTGGCGGGCCTGGACGGCGAGGAAGCCCTCGTCCGGATTCCAGAGCGGGTGGAGGAAGGAGGGGATGCGGGTGAGCACCGCCAGCAGCGCGAGGACCGGCAGGAGCCGCAGCCAGTAGGCGGCGGCCCGGACGGGGCCGGTGGCGGGTGCCCCGGTCGCGTCCCCGGTGCCGGTGGCGGACGTCCCGGTGCCGCTCCCGGTCCCGGTCGTCGGAGGCTGGGTGGTGTTCATGTCCCACAACGTATCCGGCCCCGCGGATCGCCGTCGGGGCGCGTCCACAGGGCCGGAGAGTTGTCGTACTAATGCCTCGGCAGGCCTACACCGGGGGCCGTGTGCCGGTCCCCCGCTCCGCCCGCCGCAGGGCGCCCAGCTTGCTGTGTTTCTTCCCGTACCCGAAGTACAGGGCCACCCCGATCACCATCCACACCCCGAACCGCAGCCAGGTCTCCGCGGGCAGGTTCAGCATCAGCCACAGCGACGCCAGCACCGACAGCGCCGGGACCAGCGGGACCAGCGGCGTCCTGAAGGAGCGCGGCAGGTCCGGGCGCTGGCGGCGCAGGATGACGACGCCGATCGCGACCACGACGAACGCGAAGAGCGTGCCGATGTTGACCAGTTCGGCGAGCTCGTCGATGGAGGTGAAGCCCGCGACGACGGCCACGACCGCGCCGAGCAGGATCGTCGAGCGGTACGGGGTCCCGAAGCGCGGGTGGACGTGCGAGAACGTCTTGGGGAGCAGGCCGTCGCGGCTCATCGCGAAGAAGACCCGGGACTGGCCCAGGAGCAGGATCATACAGACCGAGGTCAGGCCGACGGCCGCGCCGAAGCTGATCAGGCCCGCCCAGAAGGGATGGCCGACCGATTTGAAGGCGTCGGCGAGCGGTGCGTCCGTCGAGAGCGTGTCGTACTTCTGCATGCCGGTCACGACGATCGACACGGCCACGTAGAGCAGCGTGCAGATGATCAGGGAGCCGAGGATGCCGCGCGGGACGTCGCGCTGTGGGTTGTGGGTCTCCTCGGCGGCGGTGGCGACGATGTCGAAGCCGATGAACGCGAAGAAGACGACGGCCGCCGCGGTGAAGATGCCCATCACGCCGAAGCTGGTCGGGGTGAACCCGAAGATCAGCTGGACGAGCGGGGCGGTGAGCCCGGTGCCGCCCTCGGTCTCCTGGGACGGCGGGACGAACGGCTTGTAGTTGGCGCCGGTGATGAAGAAGGCGCCGACGATGATGACGAGGAGGACCACCGTCACCTTGATGGCGACGATGATGCCGGTCACCCGGGAGGAGAGCTTCATTCCGGCGACCAGGATCGCGGTGATGACCAGCACCAGGATGCACGCCAGCAGGTCGAAGCCGAACTTTCCGTCGTGGGTGCCGGACAGGAAGTCCGGGAGGTGGAACCCGGCCGTGTCGAGCAGTGAGCGCATATAGCCGGACCAGCCGACCGCGACCACCGCACAGCCGAGCGCCAGCTCCAGGATCAGGTCCCAGCCGATGATCCAGGCGGGCAGTTCGCCGAGTGAGGCGTACGAGAAGGTGTACGCGGAGCCCGCGACCGGGACGGTGGACGCGAACTCGGCGTAACAGAGCGCCGCGAGGCCGCAGACGACGCCCGCGACGACGAAGGCCAGTGCGACGGAGGGTCCCGCCGTTTCCTTGGCGATCTTGCCGGTCAGGACGAAGATGCCGGTGCCGATGATCACCCCGACGCCGAAGACCGTGAGGTCGAGGGCGGAGAGGGACTTCTTGAGTGCGTGTTCGGGTTCTTCGGTGTCCCGGATCGACTGTTCGACCGTCTTGGTCCGGAAGACGCCGTTCTGGTTCCTGCTGCTGTTTCTGCTGGTGGGTCCTTGTGCTGTGCTCACCGGCGCACCTCCGCCTGTCGGCCGTCGCCCAACTCTTGAGTGAGCGAGTCTCCGCAATGATGGTGATCACTCATCCGGGACCACGAGGGGTGCGTTCGGGTTTCACCCAATAGGACGAAGCCATACGAAAAGGCCCTGACCGGGTTTTATCGCCCGGTCAGGGCCTTTTCAGCAGGTCGTACGGGGCGTCCGGTCGTACGGGGCGTCAGTCGCGCGCCGCGTCCACCGTCGCGCTCTCCAGGCGTCCGTCGATCTTCGCGACCAGGCCGGTGACCTGGCGGGCGATGTCCGGTGCGGTCAGCCCGATCTCGGCCATGACCTCCTTGCGGGAGGCGTGGTCCAGGAAGACCGGCGGGATGCCGAAGTCACGGAGCGGTACGTCGACGTCCGCGTCGCGCAGCGCCTGGGCGATCGCCGAACCGACGCCGCCGACGCGGGAGTTGTCCTCGACGGTGACGACGACGCGGTGCTGCTCGGCGAGCGGGGCCATCGCCTCGTCGACGGGCTTGACCCAGCGCGGGTCGACGACGGTGGAGGAGATGCCCTGGGCGTCGAGCAGCTCCGCGATCTCCAGGCACATCGGCGCGAGGGCGCCGACCGAGACCAGCAGGACGTCGGGCCGGGCCACGTCGGTGACCGGCTTGCGCAGGATGTCCATGCCGCCCGCCTTGCCGACGGCCTTGACCGCCGGGCCGACCGCGCCCTTGGAGAAGCGGACGACGGTCGGGGCGTCCTCGACCGCGACGGCCTCGCGCAGCTGGGCGCGGACCTGGTCGGCGTCGCGCGGGGCGGCGATCCGCAGGGTCGGGACGACCTGGAGGATCGACATGTCCCACATGCCGTTGTGCGAGGCACCGTCGGTGCCGGTGACGCCGGCCCGGTCCAGTACGAACGTCACACCGCACTTGTGGAGGGCGACGTCCATCAGGACCTGGTCGAAGGCACGATTGAGGAAGGTGGCGTAGACGGCGAAGACGGGGTGCAGGCCGCCGGTGGCGAGGCCCGCCGCCGAGACGGCACCGTGCTGCTCGGCGATGCCCACGTCGTACACCCGGTCGGGGAACGCCTTGGCGAACTTGTCCAGGCCGACCGGCTGGAGCATGGCCGCGGTGATCGCGACGATGTCCTCGCGCTCCTTGCCGAGCTTGACCATCTCCTCGCCGAAGACCGAGGTCCAGTCGACGCCGGAGGAGGCGATGGGCAGGCCGGTGTCGGGGTGGATCTTGCCGACGGCGTGGAAGCGGTCGGCCTCGTCGGCGAGGGCGGGCTGGTAGCCGCGGCCCTTCTCGGTGAGGCAGTGCACGATGACCGGACCGCCGAAGCGCTTGGCGCGCTGGAGGGCGGACTCCAGGGCCTCGATGTCGTGTCCGTCGATCGGGCCGACGTACTTGAGGCCGAGGTCCTCGAACATGCCCTGCGGGGCGATGAAGTCCTTGAGGCCCTTCTTCGCGCCGTGCAGCGTCTCGTACAGCGGCTTGCCGACGACCGGGGTGCGCTCCAGGAGGTCCTTGCCCTTGGCCAGGAAGCGCTCGTAGCCGTCGGTGGTGCGCAGGGTGGCCAGGTGGTTGGCGAGGCCGCCGATGGTGGGTGCGTAGGAGCGCTCGTTGTCGTTGACGACGATGACCAGCGGGCGGTCCTTGGCGACGGCGATGTTGTTCAGCGCCTCCCAGGCCATGCCGCCGGTCAGGGCGCCGTCACCGATGACGGCGACGACCGCGTCGTCCTTGCCGAGCACCTCGTTGGCCTTGGCGAGGCCGTCGGCCCAGCCCAGGACCGTGGAGGCGTGGCTGTTCTCGATGACGTCGTGCTCGGACTCGGCGCGCGCCGGGTAGCCGGAGAGGCCGCCCTTCATCTTCAGCCGGGTGAAGTCCTGGCGGCCGGTGAGCAGCTTGTGCACGTAGCTCTGGTGGCCGGTGTCCCAGAGGACCTTGTCCTTGGGGGACTCGAAGACCCGGTGCAGGGCGATGGTCAGCTCGACGACGCCCAGGTTCGGGCCGAGGTGTCCGCCGGTCTTGGACACCTCGTCGACGAGGAAGGTCCGGATCTCCGCGGCGAGCCGTTCGAGCTGCTCCGGGGACAGCCGGTCCAGATCGCGCGGTCCCGTGATTCGGGTCAGCAGGGCCACCCGTGCCTCCTAGCGGTTGAACTGGCTTACATGCACATGAAGTGCTTGGACGTTCGTGCCGATCTGACGAGTCTAATGTTCCGCGCGCGGCGCCCGTCAGCGGGCGGTGCGATGTGTGTCACGCGAATGGGTGCACAAAGGCACAGATGTGCCCGGCACCGGGTGTCGGTGCCGGGCACAAAGCGGCCGGACTGTTAGGCGCGGCCCGCGGATTTCCGTGCGCGGCCGGGTGTACGGCTAGGCGCGGCCCGCGGATTTCTGGGTACGGCGGGAGACCGAGTCGATCACCACGGCGGCGAGGAGGACCGCGCCGGTGATCATGTACTGGATCTCGCTCGCCATGCCGAGCATGTTCAGGCCCTGCTGGATGGCCTGGATCACGATCATGCCGAGCAGGGCGGACCAGACCTTGCCCCGGCCGCCGAACAGGCTCGTACCGCCGATGACGGCGGCGGCGATGACGAGCATCAGGGTGTTGTTCGCGCCGAGGCTCTTGGTGGCGCCGCCCGAGAGGCTGGCCAGGAAGAGTCCGCCGAAGGCGGCCAGCAGGCCGGAGATGCCGAAGACGGTGATCCGGATCCGGTCGACGCTGATGCCCGCGCGGCGGGCCGCCTCGGCGTTGCCGCCGACCGCGAAGACCTGACGGCCGAAGGTGGTGCGGCGGGCCACGAAGTCCGCGACCAGCAGGACGGCCAGGAAGAGGACCAGGGCGAGCGGCAGGCCGCGGGCTCCGACCGGCTCGTTCAGGAAGTACGCGACGACCAGGCACATCACCGCGACGACGATCGTACGCAGCGCGATCTCGCTGTTCGGACGGGACGGCAGGGCGGCTGCCCGGCGGCGCTTGCTGTCCAGGAACATCGAGAGGGCGTAGAGCACGATCGCGACGATGGCCAGACCGTAGGCCGCGAACTTGTCCTCGAAGTAGTAGTTCGTCAGGTTTTCGACGACGCTGCCGGTCGGGGTGTTGATCGAGCCTTCCTTGCCCATCAGCCAGATCTGCAGACCGCTCCAGCCGAGGAATCCGGCCAGTGTGACGACGAAGGCCGGGACGCCGATCTTGGCGAAGAAGAAACCGTGCAGCAGACCGAGGGCGAGGCCGGAGAGCAGCGCCACGACGATGGCGAGCCAGCCGTTCCAGCCGTTGGAGACCTGGAGGACCGCCCATATCGCCGCGCCGACGCCCGCGACCGAGCCGACCGAGAGGTCGATCTCACCGAGCAGCAGGACGAAGACGATGCCGACCGCCATGATGCCCATGCCGGAGCTGTAGACCGCGATGTTGGCCAGGGAGCTGGCGGAGAGGAAGTTGCTGTTCTGCAGCTGGAAGACGATCGCGATGACGATCAGGCCGATGACGACGGGCAGTGAGCCGAGCTCACCGCCGCGCACCTTGCGGCCGAACTCGGAGAGGTAGCCCTTGAAGCCCTCCTCGCGGACGAGGAGGCGCGGGTCGACGGCCGGGGCCGCCGGCCCTGCCGCGGCGTCCGCCTCCGGAGGGGTGGTGTTCCCGGAGGACTTCTTCTCGGGGGTCTTGGCGAGGTCGCTCACTTCGCGTCCTCCTTCGTGGCCGCGGCCGTACGCGCCTTGCGACGGGTCACGGCGTTGTCCGTGGCCCCCGTGATGGCGGAGATGATCACTTCGTGGGAGGTCGTCTTCACGTCGAAGACACCGTTGTTGCGGCCCAGGCGCAGTACCGCGACCTTGTCCGCGACGGCGCGTACGTCCTCCATGTTGTGGCTGATGAGGATGACGCCGTGGCCGCGCTCGCGCAGCCGCTCGACCAGGTCGAGGACCTGTGCGGTCTGCTCGACGCCGAGGGCGGCGGTCGGCTCGTCGAGGATGACCACCTTCGGGTCGCCGACCAGGGCGCGCGCGATGGCGACGACCTGGCGCTGACCGCCGGAGAGCGAGGCGACCGGGATGCGGACGCTCGGGATCCGGATGGACAGGGTGTCCAGCAGTTCCTTGGCGCGCTTCTCCATCGCGATCTCGTCGAGGACGGAGCCGCGGCGGATCTCGCTGCCGAGGAAGAGGTTCGCGACGACGTCGAGGTTGTCGCAGAGCGCCAGGTCCTGGTAGACGGTGGCGATGCCCAGGTGCTGGGCGTCCTGCGGCCGGTTGACGTGGACGGACTTGCCGTCCCATTCGATGGTGCCCTCGTCGATCGGGTGGACTCCCGAGATCGTCTTGACGAGGGTGGACTTTCCGGCGCCGTTGTCGCCGACGAGGGCGACCACCTCGCCGGGCTGGATCTCCAGGTCTACGTCGGTGAGCGCCTGGACGGCGCCGAACCGCTTGGAGACTCCGCGCAACGCCAGCACGGGCGTAGCGGACACGTGAATCATCTCCTTCGCCGCCTGACCGGCGGGGATGGTGGTGCGTGGTGCACAAGGGGGGCTGGCGGGGGTGGGGGGCTTGCGGGCCGGGAGGCCCCGCCCGTGCGGGGGCGGGGCCGGCCACCGGCCGGGTACGGATTGCCTGAAGCGTGCTGCGCGCTTCAACTCACGTACCAGAAAGCGGTGTTACTTGATACCCGCCGCGTCGCAGGCCTTCTTGAAGTCGGCCGTGCAGAGCTCGGAGGCCTTGTAGACCTCGTCCTTGATGACCGTGCTCGCGATGTTCTCCTTGGTCACGACCTGCGCGTCGTACAGCTTGGACGGGGTGCCCTTGAACTCCCCGGAGATGCTGTCGACCTTGGTCGGAGCCAGGTCGTCGAACTTCTCGCCCTTGAGGATCCGCACGGCGATCTCGGCGGTGGTCTCGGCCTCCGGCTTGATCTGCTTGTAGATCGAGAAGGCCTGGTCGCCGGTCAGGATGCGCTGAAGACCCGCGAGCTCGGAGTCCTGGCCGCCGACCGGGACCTTGATGCCCTGCTTCTTGAGGGCGGTGATGATGCCGCCGGCCATGCCGTCGTTGGCCGAGTAGACGCCCTGGAAGCCGTCCTTGCCCAGCGAGTCGATGGCGGCACCCATCTTCTTGTTCGCCTCGTCCGGGGACCAGTCCGGGATGTCCTGGGAGTAGACGATCTTCTTCGTGTCCTTCTTCAGGACGTCCTCGGCACCCTTCTTGAAGAAGCCGGCGTTCGGGTCGGTCGGGGACCCGTTGATCATGACGACGTTGGAGTCCTTGGCCTTGGCGCCGAGCGCCTTGACCAGGGCCTGGCCCTGGAGGGTGCCGATCTTCTCGTTGTCGTAACTGACGTACGCGGAGATCGGGCCCTCGCTCAGACGGTCGTACGCGACGACCTTGACGCCCTGCTTCGCCGCCTGGGTGATCCAGGCCTTGGGGGCCTTGAAGTCGACCGCGTCGAAGATGATCACCTTGACGCCCTGCGTGACCAGTGCGTCGAACTGCTTCTTCTGCGTCTCGATGTCCTGCGCGGCGTTGTTGTACTTGACCTCGCACTCCGCACAGAGCGCCTTGATCTTCTTTTCCATGATCGGGCGGTCGAAGGTCTCGTAGCGCGTGGTCTTGTTCTCGGGCAGCAGCAGACCGATGGTCTTGCCGTCTCCGCCGCTGCCCTTCGTGCCACCGCCCTCGCCCTTGTCGCCCTCGCCCGCCTTGCCGCAGGCGGAGAGCGAGACGGCCATGGAGATGGCGGCCGTGGCTATGACGACGCGACGCGTCATTGCGTTCATGTGGATTGCCTCCCTGACGAGGCCGCGTCGTTGCGGCCGAGGTGTCTGGAAGTCAACTCGCGCGTCGCCATAGCGTCAAGGAGTAAACCCTTAACGAGATGACAACGGTGCCATTCGTTATCTAAGTGAAGGCGGGGGCTGAACGCTGGTCTGCACCAAAGGAGTTGGCCGTTCGGGAGGTGTCCAGAAGCGTGGAATCTCCCATTTCGCTCAGTACGAGAGCGAGGGCGCCCAGCACCTCCGCACGGCCGCCCAGCGCCCCCGGCAGCACGCTCAGGTGGCGGGCCGCGCTCGGGATCGCGTACCGGGACACCGAGTCGCGGATCGGGCCGAGCACCAGCTCACCCGCCTCGGCGAGGGCACCACCGAGGACGACCCTGCTGGGGTTGAGGAGGTTGCAGAGGTTCGCGACCCCGCTGCCGATGTGGCGGCCGACGTCCGCGACCACCCGGCGACAGCCCGGGTCGCCGTCGCGCGCGAGCTGGACGACCCGCTCCATGGTCAGGTCGGGGCCGTGCGAGGGCATCAGCAGCGGCAGCACGTAGCGGGCCGCGGTGAAGGTCTCCAGGCAGCCCCGGTTGCCGCAGCGGCAGACCGGGCCCGACTCGTCGAGCGTGATGTGGCCGATCTCCCCCGCCGTGCCGCCGGGGCCCCGGTAGACCCGGCCGTCTATCACCAGGCCGGCGCCGACACCGCTGGCGACCTTGATGTACGCGAGGTCCTTCACGCCGCGCCCGCCGCCCCAGACCAGTTCGCCGAGCGCACCGAGGTTGGCGTCGTTGTCGACGTACACCGGAACGCCGAGCCGCCCCGAGAGCTCCTCGCTCGGGTTGATGCCCTGCCAGCCCGGCAGGATCGCGGTGGAGCCCAGCCGTCCGGATTCCACGTCGATCGGTCCCGGCACGCCGAGACCGACGCCGATGACCTTGTCCTGGGTGATGCCGGTGGCCTCGATCAGGCGCTTCACCAGCTGCTCGGCCCGGTCGAAGCCCTGGGCGGCGGAGGCGTCCACGTCCAGCGGTTCGGACTCCTCGGCGAGCACCTGGTGGGCCAGATTGCCGACCGCCACGCGCAGGTGGGTATGGCCGAAGTCGACGCCGATGACCACGCCCGCGTCCCCGCTCAGCGAGACGCTGCGGGCCCGGCGGCCGCCGGCCGAGGTCGGGGTGACCTCGACGGTCCCGCCGTCCTTCAGCTCGCGCACGATGTTGGAGACCGTGGCGGCGGAGAGACCGGTGCTTCTCGCGATCTCCGCCTGGGTCAGCGAGCCCGCCATGCGCACCGCGCGCACGACCCGCTCAAGATTGGCCCGGTGCAGGGACGTCTGCGATCCCGGAGTCTCCATCGACTCATCCACTCCTGATCCCGGCGGGCGGCACGACGGCCGTCCGCTCCGGGGCCGCGACTGTGGGGCCCCGCCGTTCTTCCAACATGTGAACCCTAAGCAGAGACTTTGCCGCCCGCTCCCGTCAAGACCTTGAGCGAAGAGCTTGCACTGCGCGCCCCCGTTCACCTCCCGCACACACGAAAGCGCCTGCCGACCGTGGCCGACAGGCGCATTTCGTACCGTACTCACTGTCTGTACTGACTGTGCGGGTCCCCTACTTGACGGAACCCGCCGTCAGTCCGGAGACCACGTGCCGCTCTATGAAGGCGAACAGGATGATGACCGGAACGATCGCCACGACGGACGCGGCGAACAGGTAGTTCCACTGCACCGTGTAGGCGCCGATGAAGTTGTTGATGCCCACCGTCAGCGGCTGGCTGGCCGGGTCGGTGGTCAGGGTCAGCCCCATCGCGAACTCGTTCCACGTCGTGATGAACGTGAAGATGAGCGCCGTCACCACGCCGGGCAGCGCCAGCGGCAGCGTCACCCGGATCATCGCGCCGAAGCGGCTGGTGCCGTCCACCATCGCCGCCTCCTCCAGCTCCTGGGGAATGGAGCCGATGTAGGCGGTCAGGATCCACACCGCGAAGGCCAGGTTGAAGGCGGCGTTCGTGATGATCAGCGTCCAGACCGAGTTCAGCATGCCCAGCTGGTAGAACTCGCGGTACAGACCGATCAGCAGCGCGGTCGGCTGGAACATCTGGGTGACCAGCACCAGGAGCAGGAAGAACTTCCGCCCCCGGAACTTCATCCGCGCCGTGTAGTACGCGGCCGGCAGCGCCACGAGCAGCACCAGCACCGTCGCCCCGCCCGCGACCAGCAGCGTCACCTGGAGGTTCTGCCCGAGCTCGGACTCCTTCCAGACGTCGATGAAGTTCGACCACTCGAAGCTGCTCGGCAGATAGGTGCGGTCGCGCAGCTCCGACTTCGGACGCAGCGCCGTGATGATCATTTCCAGGTACGGGGCCAGGAACAGCGCGGCGAGCCCCCAGGCCACCACGGCGATCACCAGGGTGCGCGGCCGGAAGGTGCGCTTCGGACGCTTGAGGGAGGGGCCCGTCGTCTTCGGCCGGGCGGCCGTAGCGGTGGCCATCAGTCCTCCTCGTTCCAGCGGCTGACCTTCAGGAAGATCAGTACGAGCACCACGACCAGGATGAAGTTGACGACCGACATGGCCGCCGACTCCCCGATGTCGGTCTCCTTGAGCTTGTACATGAACACCATCGATGTGGAGGTGTCGTAGCCCGGCCCGCCCTGGGTCATGGCCCAGATGATCGGGAAGGAGTTGAAGACGTTGATCAGGTTGATGACCACGCCGATCAGGAACGCCGGACGCAGCATCGGCAGGGTGATGTGCCGGTACGTCTGCCAGGTCCCCGCGCCGTCGATCCGCGAGGCCTCGTACACCTCACCGGGGATCGTCTGGAGCCCGGCGAGCAGGGTGTACGTGGTGAAGGGCAGCGACACGAAGACGGCGACGGCCATCATCCACGGCCAGGCGGACGACGCGGTGCCCAGCCAGTCCTCGGGCTTGTCGATCAGGCCGAGGTCCATCATCAGCGTGTTGAGCACACCGGCGGTCTGGTTCAGCATCCACTTGAAGCCGACGGCGGTCATCAGCACGGACGCGGCCCAGGGGGCGATGAGCGCCCAGCGGGTGATCGTACGGCCCGGGAACTTCTGGTTGAAGAGCTGGGCGAGGGCCAGCGAGATCAGCATCGTGAAGGCCACGACGACGACCGTCCAGATCACCGTCCAGACCAGGACGGCCCCGAGGTCGGTCTCCTCGAAGAGCTTCTTGTACTTGTCGGTTCCGGCGCTGCCGCGCACCTTGCCGGAGATCGAGATGTTGAGGAACGAAGTGCGGATCAGCTCGACGACCGGCCAGACGACCACGAAGAGGATCAGCAGGATGACGGGCGCAATCCAGGGCAGCGGGCCGAGCCTGGCCAGTCCGCTGCGGCGGCTCACCGGCCTGGGGGCGCGCCCGCCCCGTCCCCCGCCTGTTTCGGCGGGGGACGGAGGGGCCTTGAGTGACACGGTTTCTCCTGGGAGAGAGTGCGAGGTACGAGGTGAACGGGCTTGGTCAGCGCGTTACTTGGCGGCCTTCGCCGCGTCCTCGGCCTTCTTCTGGAGGTCGTCCAGGACGCCCTTCGGGTCCTCACTGGCGGCCTTGCCGCCGGTCTTCTTGATCTCGGCGGAGATGACGTCCCAGGCGGTGTCGTTGACCGGGTAGAACTTCGCGGTCGGCAGCGCCTCGAAGAAGGGCTTCAGCGACTCGTGCTTGGGGTTGCCCTGCATCTCGGCGACCGCGTCCGTGGTGACCGGCATGAAGTTGTACATCTCGGCGAACGCCACCAGGTTCTTCTTGGTGTACGTGAAGTCGAGGAACTTCTTCACGGCCTCCTTCTCGGCCTTGCCGTCCTTGAACGCCATGGTCCAGTCGGCCACGCCGAGGGTGTTGGTCAGCGGTCCGGTCTTGCCGGGGATGGTGGTGACGCCGTACTCGACCTTGCCCTCCTGCGCCATCTGGACGACGCTCGGGTGGCCGTTCATCATGCCGACCTTGCCCGCCGCGAAGTCGGCGAAGGCCGTCTTGCGGTCGGTGGAGGCGGGGTTGGCGTAGGTGAGGCCGGGCTTGACCAGGTTGTCCTGGAGCCACTTGAAGGTCTCGATGTTCGCCGGGCTGTTGATGGTGTACTTGCCGGCCGCGTCGGTGTAGCCGCCGCCGTTGCCCATCTCCCACATCATCGTCTCGCCCTGGGCCTCCTCGGGCCCGAGCGGGAGGGCGTACGGGGTGTCCGCGGCCTTCTTGTCCTTGATCTTCTTCGCGGCCTCGGCGACCTCGGCCCAGGTGGTCGGCGGCTTGGTGATGCCGGCCGCGCTGAACACCTTCTTGTTGTAGAAGAGCACGCGGCTGGAGGAGACCCACGGGATGCCGTACGCGGCGCCCTTGGCCTCGCCCGCCTTGGCGAAGGCGGGGACGATGTTGGCCTTGGTGGCGGGCGACAGCACGTCGTCGACCTTGTAGAGCAGGTCGTCGGCGACCTTGTCGGCGTAGCCGCCGGTCTGCAGGATGTCCGGCTCGTTCCCGGCCGAGATCATGTTCTTTACGTTTTTGTCGATGTCGTTCCAGTTGATGACCTGGACATCCACCTTGTAACCGGAGTTGGCGGCCTCGAAGTCCTTGGCGACCTTGTCCCAGAAAATCTTCGAGGCGTTGGAGGCCTTGTCCCCGTAGTCGGCGGCGACGACCTTGATGGTCTTGCCCTTGCCCTCGCCGCCCCCGCCGTCACCGTCGCCGCCGCAGGCGGTAAGTCCCAGCGCCATCACGAGCGTTGCCGCGCCGGCGGTGATTACCCGATTCCTCATGCTGTCCAACCCTTCGACATCTGCGTCGACTTGCGGTCTCTTCCGGGGTCGGCCCCGGACCCACCGGCCCGGGTGGAAGATCTCCCCCGCAGCTCCGTGGCGCAGACACTACTCAGGCTCCGCGAAGACGCAACAGGCCTAGACCACTTTCGTGTCCAAGCCGAAATGAGCCTTCAAAAAGGTTCCTTCGCAAGTCACTCGCGGGCCTGCCCGGGGGCCGTACGGGAGTGCCCCTGAGCAGGCCCGACAAGCGCTGCCGTGCACGCGAAGGGCGCGCGGACTACTTGAGGGCGCCCGCGGTGAGTCCGGCCTGCACCTGCCGCTGGAAGACCGCGTAGACGACCAGGACCGGGACCATCGCGATCGTCAGACCCGCGAACAGCGCGCCCCAGTCGCCCCGGTAGCCCTGGGCGATGGCCAGCGAGGCCAGGCCCTGCGGCAGCACGTAACTGGTCTCGTTCTCGCTGTTGAGGAGGAGCGGCAGCAGGTACTGGTTCCACTGGCCGAGGAAGTTGAAGATGCCGATGCTGACCAGTCCCGGCTTGGCCATCGGGAGCATGATCTGGAAGAACGTACGGGTGTGGGAGGCGCCGTCCATCATGGCCGCCTCCTGCACGCCGGTGGGCAGCGTGCGGAAGAAGGAGGTCAGGAAGAAGGTGGTGAAGGGCAGCGAGTAGGCGATGTACGAGATGATCAGGCCCAGCTTGGTGTCGAGCAGCTGGAAGTTCTCCATCACCGCGAACAGCGGGATCAGCGCCAGGATCACCGGGAACATCATGCCGCCCGCGAAGAGCATGAAGACCACCCGGTTGCCCGGGAAGGTGAAGCGGGCGATCACATAGGCGGCCATCGACCCGAGCAGCATGGTCCCGGTCAGCGAACCGGCAAGGACGAGCAGGGAGTTGATGGCGTACTGCCCGATGTGTGCCTTGGTCCAGGCGTTGGCGAAGTTCTCCCAGTGCAGCGAGGAGGGCAGCCCCATCGGGTCGTTGAGGATGTCGCCCGAGGTGCGGAACGCGGTGATCGCGACCCAGATCAGCGGGCCGGCCGCCATCACCACCCACAGGACGAGGAAGGCGTGCGAGAACACGTTGAGGGTGGCGCCCTCGCGGACCGGCTTCGTGGGCGCGGATGCGGGTGCGGGTGCGGCGGATCCGTCGGACCGGGCCCCGGCGTCGAGTGTCGTCATGGTGCTGTGGCTCCCAGGTCTTCGCTTCTCAGTATTCGATCCGGTCGCGGTTCCCGACCCGCATGATGATCAAGGAGAACACCACGCTGAGGACCAGGAGCACGACGCCGATGGAGGTGGCGTAGCCGAACTGGCCGTCCCGGAAGCGTTCGTAGAGGAAGACCGGGGTCACCTTCATGGCGTGCTTGGGCATCATCACGAGGACGATCGCGAAGGAGTCGAGGGCCTGGATGCCCATGTAGATCCAGCCCGTGCGTACGGTGTCCCAGATCAGCGGCAGCGTGACCTTGAAGAACGTGGTGCCCCGGCCCGCCCCGTCGAGCAGCGCGGCCTCGTAGATGTCCTTGGGGATGGCACCCATGGCGGCCGAGAACAGCACCACGTAGAAGCCGACGAAGCTCCAGCAGATGACGGTGAGCGTGGCGATCAGGGCGAGGCTGTACTCGCCGCCCAGCCAGGCGGGGCCCTTGATGCCGACCGAGTTCAGACCGCCGTTGAGCAGACCGCTGTTGGTGTTGAAGACCCGGCCCCAGACCACCGCGATGATGGCGACGGAGAGGACCTGCGGGAAGAAGTAGACGACCTTGTAGACCGAGGAGCCCGCGACGCCCGCGATGGCCTGGCCCTTACGGTGCCGGCCGCCCGCCGTGATCATGTAGGCGAAGAACATGCCCAGGATCAGGGTGATGAGCGGGGCGACGACCAGCAGGGTGAGGCTGGTGGTCGTGGACTCCCAGAACCGCTCGTCGTTCCACATCTTGACGTAGTTGTCGAAGCCGATGAAATTCGCGATCGGCCCGCCCGCCCAGTCGGTGAACGAGTAGTAAATCGCCTGAATGAAGGGCGAGATGACGAATACCGCGTAGAAGGCCAGCGGAATGGCCAGGAAGCCCGCGATGAAGCGGTACTTGTCGAGGGTGCGGTATCTGCGGTCGTAACGCACCCGCTCGGGGGTGAATCGGGGCGGCAGGAGAACTGCCAGCACGAACAACAGCCGGTTGGGGGGCTTTTCGGCCCGTGTCTCAATACTCATGCCGCTCCGATTTCACCCGCTCGGACCCGCGCCGCCGGGGCGCGGGTCAGGTACTCCGACGCGGACCCGCCGAGACCCGGGTCCGCGTCGATCCTGCTGTCTTCCGGTTCTTCAGGACTTCTTGATCTTGGTGACGTCGGGGTCCTTGGCGACCCGGTCGGCGGCCTTCTGCATGGTGTCCAGGGCCTCCTTGGTCGACATGTCGCCCATCATGAACTTGCCCATCACGCCGTTGAAGTCCTCGGTGAAGAGCTCGCCGTACCACTCCTTGAAGAAGGGGATGACGATGTTGTCGCCGGCCGCGGCAATGGCCTTCTGCGCGCTGTCGGTGCCCGGCGGGAGCTGCATTCCGTCGACGCCGCCCTTGACGGCGGGGATCGAGCCGACTTCCTTGAAGAAGTTCTTGGCGGCTTCCTTGCTGTACATCATCCGCATCCATTCCAGGGCGCCCTGGAGGTTGGCGGCCTTGGCCGGGACGATGAAGGGCTCGCCGGGCGGGGCGTACAGCGTGCCGAACGGCATGACGTCGCTCTTGCCGAGCGAGGGGGTCGCGCCGACCCGCATCTCGAAGCCCTTGGGCGTGGTGTCCTTGGCCTCGTTCTCCACCCAGGAGCCGTTGGGCACGAAGACGCACTTGCCCTTGGTCCAGGCGGTCTGCATCTCGGTGTGGGCCTCGGTGCCGTCGAAGCCGGTGAGGACGTACTTCTTGGCGACGAGCTCCTCGAACGCCTCGAAGACGGACTTCACCGCGTCGTGCTTCCAGGCGTTCGGCTCCAGGTAGTCCAGGGCGTCGAGCACCGGACGGCCGCCGGCCTGGGCGAACATGCCGTACATCGAGAAGAGCATGTAGCGGGGGTGGCCGCCCGGGTAGCTCCAGCCGTGGATGCCCTTGGCCTTGGCCTTCTTGCAGACCTCGATCATCTCGTCCCAGGTCTTGGGGTACTCGACCTCCAGGGTCTCCTTGAGCATCCGGTCCGAGTACCAGTTGCCGTACGCCGTCATGGCGATGTTCAGCTGGAAGCAGCCGTCGGTGCCGAAGGCGCCCATCGCCTGCATGGCGGGCGAGAGGGTGTCGCGGACCTTGACCTTGGGGTCGTCCCAGGAGGGGGCGTCGAGCAGCTCGGTGAAGTCCGCGACCTGCTTGTTGTGCACCAGCTTGCTGATGTTCATCTGGTCGGCGCCGGAGTTGTTGATCACGTCGGCCGACGGATTGCCCCGGACGATCTTCGGCTGGAGCTGGGTGGCGATCTTCTCCGTGGACTTCTGCTCGGCCTTGGCCTTCGGGTACTGCTTCTTGTACATGTCGGTGACGAACTGGGCGTACTTGTCGCCGTATCCGCCGTTGAAGATGTACACCGACAGTGCGGCGTCCTCCTTCACGGCGAGCGGGTTCTTCTCCGACTTCTTGCCCTTTTCGGCCTTCTCCTCGCCGCTGCCGCCACCGCTCGCACAGGAGCTGAGTGCGCCGACTCCGGGCACCGCGAGCAGGCCGGCGGCTGCCGTCCTCTTCAGTACGTCACGACGGTTGACGTTGGTGGGTCCCATGCTCAAGTCCTCGCCCTCTTCAGGACTCAGGCGGTGTAAGGGAGTTGCCCCGCCCAAGAATGCGTTCCCGGGCGAAGGGCCCCGCCACCGCGGTCGGTCGACTCAAATGGTTCAGCGGAAATTACGGGATGCGCGAAGAGGCCTCTCGTGCCGCCCCCGTGTTCCCCGTACCCCCTGGTCCGCGCCGGTTTCCACCGGCGGTGCAGACGCCGATAGGTATAGTCCACTTCCCGCCAACTGGGCAAGATCGAAAGCAAGGTTGAGCAGCCATCTTTCCCGAGTTGAGACCTCTTGGATATCTCGGGCCACTTTTGTCCAACGGGTCCCTTCACAACACCCTTGACATCACTGGACACTTGACTCACTACTTGTGGTGCGTACGCTCATGACAACGTTGTCCGAGTAAAGGGAGCCTGCGGGATGCAGCCCAGCCCGAGACCGAGAACCAGACCCGGCGGAGGCGCTTCGGCGGCCCTCGCGAGCGTTGTGGCGGGAGCCCTGGCGCTGACCGCACTGGCGCCGACGGCCGCCCTGGCCGCGCCCGGCGACCCGGCCCGACCGGCGCCCACAACAAAGGAGTTCAGCTCTTCCTTCGAGGCGGACGAGCCCGCACCCACCTGGCGGAACACCGTCGAAACGGATCGCCAGGGGCGCAAGCGGGCCTCCGGGGTCGACGGCGGGGACGTGGTCGGCATCCCCGGCAATGTCACGGACCGGGTCACCACGCTGCGGGCCAGCGCGGAGAACGCGGCGGGCGGCGAGGTCAAGGAGAACCTGGTCGACATCACCCCGGGCAGCAAGTGGCTGACCTTCCTGCCCATGGGCTGGGTCGAGTTCGACATGGACGAACCGGTCAAAGTCGTCTCGTACGCCCTGACTTCGGCCAATGACGCCGCCGAACGCGACCCGAAGGACTTCACCCTCCAGGGCTCCACCGACGGCAAGACCTGGAAGACGCTGGACACCCGCAAGGACGAGACCTTCACGTCCCGCTTCCAGACCAAGTCGTACGAGTTCGCCAACGACACCGCCTACCGGCACTACCGGCTGGAGATCACCCGCAACGGCGGCGCCCCGATCCTCCAGCTCGCGGACGTCCAGTTCTCGAACGGGGACACCTCCTCGCCGACCCCCGAGGACATGCGCAGCCAGGTCGACCGGGGCCCCTCGGGCTCCCCCACCGCCAAGTCGGGCGCGGGCTTCACCGGCAAGCGGGCGCTGCGGTACGCGGGCACGCACAAGGCGGCGGGCCGGGCGTACTCGTACAACAAGGTCTTCGACGTGAACACGAGGGTCGGCCGGAACACCGAGCTGTCCTACCGCGTCTTCCCGTCCCTGCCCACCGACGAGAAGGGCGCGGACCTCAACTACCCCGCCACGAACGTGTCAGTGGACCTGGCCTTCACCGACGGCACCTATCTGAGTGACCTGCGCGCCCTCGACCAGCACGGCGCGGTGCTCTCCCCGCAGGGCCAGGGCGCCTCCAAGACGCTGTACGCGAACCAGTGGAACCACAAGGCCTCGCGGATCGGCACGGTCGCGGCGGGCAAGACGGTCGACCGGATCCTGGTGGCGTACGACAACCCGAAGGGTCCGGGCAGGTTCCGGGGCTGGCTCGACGACGTACGGATCGCCGAGAAGGCCCCCGAGAAGCGCCTCGCGAACCTCTCCGACTACGCGAACACCACCCGGGGCACCCACTCCAGCGGCTCCTACTCGCGCGGCAACAACATCCCGGCCACCGCCGTCCCGCACGGCTTCAACTTCTGGACCCCGGTGACCAACGCGGGCTCCACGAGCTGGCTGTACGACTACGCGCGCGGCAACAACTCCGACAACCTCCCCACCCTCCAGGCCTTCAGCGCGAGCCACGAGCCGAGCCCCTGGATGGGCGACCGGCAGACCTTCCAGGTGATGCCGTCGGCCGCCGCCGGCACCCCGGACGCCTCGCGCACGGCCCGCGCCCTGCCCTTCCGGCACGAGAAGGAGACGGCGAAGCCGCACTACTACGGGGTGACCTTCGAGAACGGTCTCCGTACGGAGATGACGCCGACCGACCACGCGGCGATGATGCGGTTCACCTATCCCGGTGACGACGCCAGCATCATCTTCGACAACGTCTCCAACGACGGCGGCCTCACCCTCGACCCGGCCACCAGCTCCTTCACCGGCTTCTCCGACGTCAAGAGCGGCCTGTCCACCGGCGCCACCAGGCTCTTCGTGTACGGAGTCTTCGACGCGCCGGTCACCGCGAGCGGCAAGCTCAGCGGCGGCGGGGGCGCGGACGTCACCGGCTACCTCCGCTTCAAACCCTCCGCCGACAAGCAGGTGACCCTCCGCCTGGCCACTTCACTCATCAGTGTGGACCAGGCCAAGCAGAACCTGGCCGCCGAGCTCCCGGCGGGCTCCCGCTTCGAGCGGATCCGCGACCGCGCGCAGGACGCCTGGGACGACATCCTGGGCCGCGTCGAGGTCGAGGGAGCCAGCCACGACCAGCTGACCACCCTCTACTCCAGCCTCTACCGGCTCTACCTCTACCCCAACTCCGGTCACGAGAAGGTGGGCGGAAAGACCAGGTACGCGAGCCCGTTCTCGCCGCAGACCGGCCCGGACACCCCCACCCACACCGGCGCGAAGATCGTCGACGGTGAGGTGTACGTCAACAACGGCTTCTGGGACACCTACCGCACGACCTGGCCCGCGTACTCCTTCCTCACCCCGAAGAAGGCGGGGAAGCTGGTCGACGGCTTCGTCCAGCAGTACAAGGACGGCGGCTGGATCTCCCGCTGGTCCTCGCCGGGCTACGCGGACCTGATGACCGGCACCTCCTCGGACGTCGCGTTCGCCGACGCGTACGTCAAGGGCGTCGACTTCGACGCGGCGGCCGCCTACGAGGCGGCGCTCAAGAACGCCACCGTCCTGCCGCCCTTCTCCGGCGTCGGCCGCAAGGGCATGGACACCTCACCCTTCCTGGGTTACGCCTCCACCAAGACCCACGAGGGCCTCTCCTGGTCCCTGGAGGGCTACCTCAACGACTACGGCCTGGCCAAGATGGGCGAGGCCCTCCACAAGAAGACGAAGAAGGCCCGCTACAAGGAGGAGTCGGCCTACTTCCTCAACCGCGCGCAGAACTACGTCAAGCTCTTCGACGACAAGGCCGGCTTCTTCCAGGGCCGCGACCTCAAGGGCGACTGGCGCGTCCCGTCGGCGGCCTACGACCCGCGCGTCTGGGGCTACGACTACACCGAGACCAACGGCTGGGGCTACGCCTTCACCGCCCCGCAGGACAGCCGCGGCCTCGCCAACCTGTACGGCGGCCGCCCCGGCCTGGCGAAGAAGCTGGACACCTACTTCACCACCCCGGAGACCGCGGCCCCCGAGTTCACGGGTTCGTACGGCAGCGTCATCCACGAGATGACCGAGGCCCGTGACGTACGGATGGGCATGTACGGCCACTCCAACCAGGTCGCCCACCACGCCACGTACATGTACAACGCGGCCTCGCAGCCCTGGAAGACCCAGTCCAAGGTCCGCGAGGTGCTCTCCCGCCTCTACACGGGCAGCGAGATCGGCCAGGGCTACCACGGCGACGAGGACAACGGCGAGCAGTCGGCCTGGTACCTGTTCTCCGCGCTCGGTTTCTACCCGCTGGTGATGGGAAGCGGCGAGTACGCGGTCGGCTCCCCGCTCTTCACCAAGGCCACCGTCCACCTGGAGAACGGCCGCGACCTGGTGGTCCGCGCCCCGAAGAACAGCGCCAAGAACATCTACGTCCAGTCCCTGCGGGTGAACGGCAAGCCCTGGAACTCCACCGCCCTCCCGCACGACCTCCTCGCGCGCGGCGGCACCCTGGACTTCGCGATGGGCGACCGCCCGTCCGCCTGGGGCTCGGGCCGGGGCGCCGCCCCCGTCTCCATCACCCAGGACGACAGGACACCGAACCCGCGCGGTGACATCCTCGCCGCACAGGGCCCGCTCTTCGACAACTCCTCTGCCACGGAAGCCCAGTTGGCGCCGGAGACGGATCTCCCGGTGTCTGCCCCGGCCCGTGCCGTCCAGTACACCCTGACCTCGGCCGACCACGCCAAGGCCCCGACGGGGTGGGTGCTCCAGGGCTCCACGGACGGCAAGAAGTGGGACGTACTGGACAAGCGCACCCGGGAGACGTTCGCCTGGGACCGCCAGACCCGGGTCTTCACGGTGTCGGCCCCGGGCACGTACCAGCACTACCGGCTGGTGTCGGAGACCCCGGCGGCGACGGTCGCGGAGGTGGAACTGCTGTCCTGACGCTCCGCGGCACACGGGGAAGGGCCCCCGCTCCGACCGGAACGGGGGCCCTTCTCACGTGCCGCTACTGCTACTTGGCCACTAGCTGCGGATCAGCGAACGCAGCACGTACTGCAGGATGCCGCCGTTGCGGTAGTAGTCCGCCTCGCCGGGGGTGTCGATGCGGAGCTTGGCGTCGAACTCGACGTCGCCCGCCTTGACCTTCAGGGTCTCCGGGATGCCACCGTCGTTGAGGCCGGTGACGCCCGTGATGGAGAAGGTCTCCTCGCCGGTCAGGCCCAGCGACTCGGCCGTGGCGCCTTCCGGGTACTGGAGCGGGAGGACGCCCATGCCGATGAGGTTCGAGCGGTGGATGCGCTCGTACGACTCTGCGATGACGGCCTTGACGCCGAGGAGCGCGGTGCCCTTGGCCGCCCAGTCGCGGGACGAGCCCGAGCCGTACTCCTTGCCCGCCAGGATGACCAGCGGGGTGCCGGCGGCCTGGTAGTTCTGCGAGGCGTCGTAGATGTACGAGACCGGGCCATCGGCCTGCGTGAAGTCGCGGGTGAAGCCGCCCTCGGTGCCCGGCGCGATCTGGTTGCGCAGGCGGATGTTGGCGAAGGTGCCGCGGATCATGACCTCGTGGTTACCGCGACGGGAGCCGTACGAGTTGAACTCGCGACGCTCGACGCCGTGCTCCGTGAGGTACTTGCCGGCCGGGGTGTCGGCCTTGATCGCACCGGCCGGGGAGATGTGGTCGGTGGTGACCGAGTCGCCCAGCTTGGCCAGCACGCGCGCACCGGCGATGTCCTCGACCGGGGTCGTCTCCATCGTCATGCCCTCGAAGTACGGGGGCTTGCGCACGTAGGTGGACTCGTTGTCCCACTCGAAGGTGTTGCCGGTGGGGATCGAGAGCGCCTGCCACTGGGCGTCGCCCGCGAAGACGTCCTGGTAGGACTTGTTGAACATGTCCTCGCCGATGGAGTTGGCGACGACGTCGTTGACCTCGGCCTCGGTCGGCCAGATGTCGGCGAGGAAGACCGGCTTGCCGTCCTGGTCGACGCCCAGGGCGTCCTTGGTGATGTCGACCTTCATCGAACCGGCGATGGCGTACGCGACGACCAGCGGCGGGGACGCCAGGTAGTTCATCTTGACGTCGGGGTTGATCCGGCCCTCGAAGTTGCGGTTGCCCGAGAGCACCGACGTCACGGCCAGGTCGTGGTCGTTGACGGCCTTGGAGACCTCCTCGGGCAGCGGGCCCGAGTTGCCGATGCAGGTGGTGCAGCCGTAACCGACCAGGTTGAAGCCGACCTTGTCGAGGTAGGGGGTGAGCCCGGCCTTGTCGAAGTAGTCGGTGACGACCTTGGAGCCCGGGGCGAGGGTGGTCTTGACCCACGGCTTGCGGGTCAGGCCCTTCTCGACGGCCTTCTTCGCGACGAGCGCGGCGGCGACCATCACGTACGGGTTCGAGGTGTTGGTGCAGGAGGTGATGGCCGCGACCGTCACCGCGCCGTGGTCCAGCTCGTACGTGGAACCGTCGGCGGCGGTCACGGTGACCGGGTTGGACGGAACGCCGTTGGAGACGGCCGGGGCGTCGGACGCCGGGAAGGACTCCTTGCCGGCCTCCATGTCGTCCGAGACGTAGTTGCGGACGTCCTGGGCGAACTGCTGCGAGGCGTTGGCGAGGACGATGCGGTCCTGCGGGCGCTTCGGACCGGCGATGGACGGGACGACCGTCGACATGTCGAGTTCGAGCTTCTCGGAGAAGTCCGGCTCGGCGGCCGGGTCGAGCCACAGGCCCTGCTCCTTGGCGTACGCCTCGACGAGCGCGACCTGCTGGGCGTCGCGGCCGGTCAGGCGCAGGTACTTCAGCGTCTCGTCGTCGATCGGGAAGATCGCGGCGGTGGAGCCGAACTCCGGCGACATGTTGCCGATGGTGGCGCGGTTGGCGAGGCTCGTGGCCGCCACACCCTCACCGTAGAACTCGACGAACTTGCCGACGACACCGTGCTTGCGCAGCATCTCGGTGATGGTCAGCACGAGGTCGGTGGCGGTGGTGCCGGCCGGGAGCTCGCCGGTCAGCTTGAAGCCGACGACGCGCGGGATCAGCATGGAGACCGGCTGGCCGAGCATCGCGGCCTCGGCCTCGATGCCGCCGACGCCCCAGCCCAGCACGCCGAGGCCGTTGACCATGGTGGTGTGCGAGTCGGTGCCGACGAGGGTGTCGGGGTAGGCCTGGCCGTTGCGGACCATGACCGTGCGAGCGAGGTGCTCGATGTTGACCTGGTGGACGATGCCGGTGCCCGGGGGGACGACCTTGAACTCGTCGAAGGCGGTCTGGCCCCAGCGCAGGAACTGGTAGCGCTCCTTGTTGCGGCCGTACTCCAGCTCCACGTTCTGCTGGAAGGCGCCGGCGGTGCCGAACTTGTCGGCGATGACGGAGTGGTCGATGACCAGCTCGGCCGGGGCGAGGGGGTTGATCTTCGCCGGGTCGCCGCCCAGCTCCTTCACGGCCTCACGCATGGTGGCGAGGTCCACGACGCAGGGGACGCCGGTGAAGTCCTGCATGATCACGCGGGCCGGCGTGAACTGGATCTCCTGGCTGGGCTGGGCCTGGGAGTCCCAGCTGCCGATCGCACGGATGTGGTCGGCGGTGATGTTCGCACCGTCCTCCGTGCGGAGCAGGTTCTCCAGCAGGACCTTCAGGCTGTAAGGGAGGCGCGCGGAGCCCTCGACCTTGTCCAGCTTGAAGATCTCGTACGACTCGTCACCCACGCGCAGCGTGCTGCGGGCGTCGAAGCTGTTCGCCGACACGACAGTCTCCTTCAGTCAAAAAAGTGCGCGTTCTACCGCAATACAGCAATCCTGCCGCCACGACTCCGGGCCGACCCGCTAAGGTAAGGCTTAGTTAGGTAACCCTTACCGAGAAGTGGCGACTGCGGCGCGCTGGGCAGATATCTCGATGTCGAGATAACTCTAGTACATGGCCGCAGTACGGTCATGCCCGGGCGCGGCCGACCGTGGATGTGCCGGGCTCCGCTGCCCCGGCTCAGAGTGTGGGCGGGCCCTGCTCGACGCGGCGCAGTACGGGGCCGAGCCGGTCGAGGTCCGCGTCGCGCTGGTACTGCCGCTCGTCCCACCAGGTCGCCCCGGCGTCGGCGAGCGGCCCGATCAGATCGCGCGCCGCACCGGGCGCCGCGGGGCTCGCCCCGCCGACGACGAACTCGAAGGGGTGCGCGGCGGGGGCGTCCGTCACCCGGAGCTTGCGTACGTAGGCGACCAGATCGCGGAACTCCCCCAGGTCGGGTACGTGGCCGTGCTTGGCGGACGCGAAGAGCGGAACGGCACCGTCCCAGCGGGCGGCCCGCCGCATCGGGGGCCGGCTCGGCCAGAATCCGGCGATCCAGACCGGTGGGCGGGGTCGCTGGACGGTGGCGGGCAGCAGGGTGACATCGCGGGCGACAAAGTGCCGCCCCTCGTGATCGACTCGACTCCCCGTCCAGAACCGCTGAAGAAGCCCAAGCCCTTCGTCGAGCCGTTCGGCGAGCTCGACGGGCTGCGCGGTGTCGCCGAAGCTCGCGTACTCGTCCTCGATCGGCCCGCCGAGCCCCGTCCCGAAGATCACCCGTCCGTTGCTCAGGGAGTCCAGCGTGGCGACCTGCCGGGCGAGCTCCTGGGGTCGGCGGCGGGCGACCGGGGTGACCAGGGTGCCCAGCTTGATCCGGTGCGTGGCAAGGGCCGCGGCGGTGAGGAGCATCCACGGATCGGCGAAGGGCCGGTCGCCGTGGGCGCGGTGCAGGACGTGGTCCCAGACGAAGAGCCCGTCCCAGCCGGCCTCCTCGGCGGCCTTGGCCAGCTCGGCGACGTTACGGGGATCGGCGAAGTCGCCGAAGCAGGGGATGTTCACGGAGAAACGCATCCGGGCATGGTGCCCGCCGCCCCGGTCGACGGCAACCGGGTTGGATCGGACCGGGCCGGCCCGGCAACTACCATGCGCCGGAATCGAGTTCAGTTCACAAGGAGCTTCCCTCTTCATGTCATCACGTACCGGAAAGTCCAGCACGGAGCCGTCGCCGTCGTCCCGCCGCCCGAGTGTCACGATCACCGAGATCGAGGTCTCCGACGAAAAGGCCGGGCCGTACGGCGTGGCCGTCGGTTCTGACGGCGCGGTGTGGTTCACCAAGGTGCACGAGGGGAGCATCGGCCGGGTCGCGGTGACGGGCGGCGAGGTGTCGACGTACGCGCTCCCCTCCGCGGACGGCAATCCCACGGTGATCGTGCCGGGGCCCGACGGGGCGCTGTGGTTCACCGAGTTCGTGGGGAACCGGATCGGGCGGGTGGCCGTGGACGGCACGGTCAGCACCTTCGCACCGACGACGCCGGGGGCCGGGCCGTACGGGATCGCGGTGGGCGGGGACGGTGCGCTGTGGTTCACGGAGTTCCACACCGACCGGATCGGGCGGATCACGACCGGGGGCGAGGTGACGGAGTACGAGCTGCCGGTCACCGGGGGTTTCCCGTCGGCCATCGCGGCGGGGCCGGACGGTGACCGGATGTGGTTCACCCTGAACAAGGCCAACGCGGTGGGCTCCATCGCCCTGGACGGCGGCTCGATCGAGATCCACCCGCTGCCGACGCCCGAAGCGGGCCCGGTGGGGATCGCGGCGGGCCCGGACGGGGCGATGTGGTGGGTCGAGATCGGCGCGGGCCAGATCGGCCGGATCGACACCGATGGCCGCATCACGGAATTCCCGCTGCCGGACAGGGGGGTGCGGCCGCATGCGCTGGTGGGTGGGGCGGACGGGGCGATGTGGTTCACGGAGTGGGGGGCGGGTCGGATCGGCCGGATCACGGTCGACGGCGCGCACGTCGACTCGTACGACTTGCCGTCGGCGGGGGCGGAGCCGCATGGGATTGCGGTGGGGGTGGGTGGGGTTTTGTGGGTGGCGTTGGAGGTGGGGAGGGTGGCGAGGGTCGAGCTGACTTAGGGGGGCGGGGCGAGGCGGGGGTCCGCTGCGCGGGCGTTTCCCCTCCCCGCCCCTTCCCGAAACTGGGGCTCCGCCCCAGACCCCGGCCCGTACGGCCGGGCGGGGGTGGGTGGGCTGCCGGCCCTCGCGGTGGGACAGAGGGGGCGGGCCCGGCCACGGCCGGTTGTCAGGTGCGGGTTGTTCGTGGCTGGCCGCGCAGTTCCCCGCGCCCCTGAAGTACTCGTCGCTGACGGGCGCCGGGAACTATGCGGCGCTGGACACGAGTACCTGGGGGCGCGGGGAACTGCGCGAGCAACCCACCACCGGCCCGCACATCCCCACCCCCGGCCCCGCGGCCAGCGGTCTAGGGAAGGGGCGGGGAGGGGCAAAGCCCGCCGCAGGCGCGACACCGCCTGACCAGCCAGCGCCACGCGGCGGCAGCCGCAAATCCAGCACAGCGGGAAGGGGCGGGGAGGGGCATCGCCCGCCGCAGGCGCGGCGCCGTTCGGCCGGGCTCCTGGGTGGGCACGACCCGTCCCCGCCCGGCGACCTGACGCCCCACCAGCTCCCTCACCCCTCCAGCCCACCCGAGTGGGTTGTCATCTCATATCTGAGATAGCCTGCCCCGCATGGCAGACGACTACCTCGTACGCATCGGCAAGCTCATCCGTGACGCCCGTCAGCACCGTGGCTGGACACAGACGCAGCTCGCGGATGCCCTCGGCACCAGCCAGAGCGCGGTGAACCGCATCGAGCGCGGCAATCAAAACATCAGCCTTGAGATGATCGCCCGAATCGGTGAAGCCCTCGACAGCGAGATCGTGTCGCTCGGGTACTCGGGCCCGATGCACCTGCGAGTGGTCGGAGGCCGCCGCCTCTCCGGCGCCATCGACGTCAAGACCAGCAAGAACGCCTGCGTGGCACTCCTCTGCGCCACCCTCCTCAACAAGGGCCGCACCGTCCTGCGCAAGGTCGCGCGGATCGAGGAGGTGTACCGCCTTCTGGAGGTACTGAGCTCCATCGGCGTGCGCACCCGCTGGATCAACGACGGCAAGGACCTGGAGATCGTCCCGCCGGCCGACCTGGACATGGCCGCGATGGACGCGGACGCGGCCCGCCGCACCCGTTCGATCATCATGTTCCTCGGCCCGCTGCTGCACCGCATGGACCGCTTCAAGCTGCCGTACGCGGGCGGTTGCGACCTCGGCACCCGCACCATCGAGCCGCACATGATCGCCCTGCGCCGCTTCGGCCTGGACATCACGGCCACCGAGGGCATCTACCACGCCGAGGTCGAGAAGTCGGCGGGCCCGGACCGTCCGATCGTGCTGACCGAGCGCGGCGACACCGTCACCGAGAACGCGCTGCTGGCGGCCTCCCGTCACGACGGCACGACCGTCATCCGTAACGCCTCCTCCAACTACATGGTCCAGGACCTCTGCTTCTTCCTCGAAGCGCTGGGCGTCAAGGTCGAGGGCGTCGGCACCACCACCCTCACGGTCCACGGCGTCCCGGACATCAACGTCGACGTCGACTACTCCCCCTCCGAGGACCCGGTCGAGGCCATGAGCCTGCTGGCCGCCGCCGTCGTCACGGAGTCCGAGCTCACCATCCGCCGGGTGCCGATCGAGTTCCTCGAAATCGAGCTCGCGGTCCTGGAGGAGATGGGCCTGGACCACGACCGCTCCGCCGAGTACAGCGCCGACAACGGCCGTACCCGTCTCGTCGACCTGACGGTCCGTCCCTCCAAGCTGGAGGCGCCGATCGACAAGATCCACCCGATGCCCTTCCCGGGCCTCAACATCGACAACGTCCCCTTCTTCGCGGCCATCGCGGCCACGGCCCAGGGCCAGACCCTGATCCACGACTGGGTCTACGACAACCGCGCGATCTACCTCACCGACCTCAACCGCCTCGGCGGCCGCCTCCAACTCCTCGACCCCCACCGGGTGTTGGTCGAGGGCCCGACCCGCTGGCGCGCCGCCGAGATGATGTGCCCGCCGGCACTGCGCCCGGCCGTGGTCGTCCTCCTCGCGATGATGGCCGCCGAGGGCACGTCGGTCCTGCGGAATGTGTACGTCATCAACCGGGGTTACGAGGACCTGGCCGAGCGCCTCAACTCGGTGGGCGCGCAGATCGAGATCTTCCGCGACATCTAGACCCTCCGCGACGACCGGTCGACAGGTGCCGCCGCACCCCACCTGACCCGCGCGAAAACGCGTCGGCAGGGGGTGCGGCGGCACTTGTGCGTCTGCGGGAGGGCTCGGTCGTGGTTCACTCGCCGATCGGTTCGGGTTCCGGGTTCGGGCTCGCGTCCGATTCCGGGCTCGGGCTCGCGTCCGGTTCCAGGTCCGGGGCCGGGTACACCGCGTCCAGCAGGTCCCGTACGAAGCGGTCCGGGTCGTCCAGGCCCGCCGCCTCGATCGTGGCGGTGCCGCCCATGAGGAGGTGCGGGATGGCCGCGTGCAGGGCAAGGGTGACCGTGGCCGCGCGTTGCGGGGTGACCGGGAGTCCGGCGGCGCGCTGGGCCGCTTCCAGGCCCGCGAAGTCGGCTGCGGCGATGGGGTCGAGGATGGCCGCGAGCCAGGGGCGGCGGGCCGCCTCGGCCTGGAGTTCCAGGTAGGCGAGGAGGCGGTTGCGGCCGGGGCCCGCGACGTCTCCCAGGAGTGCGCCGCCCATCACCACCAGGGCTTCGCGGCTCGTCGGCAGGGGGCCGCCCGCCGCCCGGGCGGCGAGTTCGCGGTACTGCTCCAGGCAGCGTTCGGCGACCGCGCGCAGCAGCGCGTCCCTGGTGGGGAAGTAGTTCTTGGCGGTGCCGGGCGGCACTTCGGCGGCGGTGTCGACCGCCCGGTGCGTCAGCCCGCGCCCGCCCCCTTCGGCCAGTACCGCCATGGCCGCGTCGCGCAGCCTGTCCCGTCGATCCTGATTCACCTGGCCAAGACTACCCCATCCGTGGTACCACAGTTGTGGTACTAATGAAGGCACGGCAAGAGGTACGGCGATGAGTGGGGGTACGTCATGGCTGGAACGGCAGTGGTCGTGGGCGCGGGAATCGGTGGCCTGACCACGGCGATCGGCTTGCGCCGCGCCGGGTGGAACGTCTCGATCCTCGAACGGCGCCCGGACCTGGAGCAGTACGGCGCCGCCTTCGGCATCCACCCGGAAGCACAGGGCGCGCTCGACCGGCTCGGGCTCGGCGGGGTGCTGCGGGACCGGGCGGTCCCGTACCGGGGGGCGAAGATCCGCAATCCGGCCGGGAAGGTACTGGCGGCCCTTCCGCTGGAGCGCATCGAGAAGAAGGCGGGACGTCCCGAACTGCTCGTCTCCCGGCCGTACTTGATCCAGGCACTGCTGGCCGAGCTGGCCGCGTTCGGGGACGTACCGCTGAAGTTCGGCGAGAACGTCAGGGACGCCGACGCCGTGCACGCGCTGATCGCAGGGAACGATCTGGTGGTCGGCGCGGACGGGATCCGCAGCGGGGTGCGCACCGCCACGTTCGGCACCCGCAGCGGGCCCCGGGAGATCGGCACCGTCGCCTGGATCGGCATCGCGGACTTCGAGACCGGGATGTACGGGGAGACCTGGGGACGGGGCCGCTTCTTCGGCATGACCCCGGTCGAGCCGGGACGCACCAACTGGTACGCCACCGTTCCCGGCGCGACCACCGCCGACGAGCTGCGCGGCCACTTCGAGGGCTGGCACGACCCGATCCCGCGCCTGCTCGCCGAGACCGCCCCCGACCGCTGGATCCGGTACGAGATGCGGCACCTCTACCCCGCGCTGCCCACCTTCGTGCACGGCGGGAAGGTCGCGCTGGTCGGCGACGCCGCGCACGCCATGACCCCGAACCTGGGTCAGGGCGCGTGCACGGCGATCCTGGACGCGGAGGCTTTGACGCGTGCCGTCGCCGACCGTCCTGACCTGCCGGGCGCCCTGGGTGCGTACGACTCGGAGCGGCGCCGCAGCGCACAGCGGGTCGCCTTCGGCTCGCGCACTCTGCACCGTTTCATGTCGACGGAACGGGCCGGGCTGCGCGACGCGGTGGTCGGACTGCTGCCGTAACTCGCCACGCTGCTGGCCGACTTCGGCGCCCTCCGTGGGTGTGCGTCCCAGAGGTCCCAGAGGCCTCAGAGGTCGAGGACGAGCCGTGGGCCCTTGCAGCGGGAGACGCAGATCAGCATGGTCTCGCCCGCTTCGCGCTCGGCGTCGCTGAGGATCGAGTCGCGGTGGTCGGGGACGCCGTCCAGCACGTCGGTCTCGCAGGTTCCGCAGGTGCCCTCGCCGCAGGAGTAGAGGACGTCCACGCCTGCCTTGCGGAGCGTCTTGAGGATGGAGACTCCGGGGGCGACGGTCAGGGTCTTGGATGATCTGGAGAGGGTCAACTCGAAGGACTCGTCCGGGATTTCAGCGATCTCAGCCGCTTTCGGCTTCGGCTGGAAGCGTTCCATGTGCAGGGTGCCCGGGGGCCAGGTGGTGGCGTGGTGAGCGGTGATCGCGTCCAGGAGCGGGGCCGGGCCGCAGCAGTAGATCAGGGTGTCGGGGGTGGGGTCGGCCAGGGCTGCGGGGAGGTCGAGGAGGCCGGTCTCGTCCTGGGGGGCGAGGCGGATGCGGTCCGCTCCGTAACGCTGCGTCAGTTCACCTGCGTACGCGAGGGATTGGCGGGACCTGGCGCCGTAGAGGAGGGTCCAGTCGGCGCCCTTTCGCTCCGCTTCCACCAGCATCGGGAGGAGCGGGGTAATGCCGATGCCGCCTGCGACGAAGCGGTAGCGGGGGGCCGGGAGGAGAGGGAAGTGGTTGCGGGGGGCGTGGGCGCCGACCTGGGTGCCGGGGGTCAGGTTCTGGTGGACATACGCCGAACCGCCGCGCCCCGCAGGCTCGTTGAGCACCGCTATGCGCCAGGTGCGGCGGTCGGCGGGGTCGCCGCAGAGCGAGTACGAGCGGATCAGGTCTCGGGCGGCGTCGAGGATCAGGTCGATGTGGGCGCCGGGTTCCCAGGCGGGGAGCTCGGCGCCGGAGGCCTCTTGGAGGGTGAGGGCGAGGATGCCTTCGGCTGCCGACTCGGTGTGCGTGACGCGGAGTTGGAGGGCGGCGTGGTCGATCGGGGTGCTCATTGCGGTCCTCGGTGTCCTTCGGGGTGCGCCAGCAGCCAGTCCCACATCGCGGCCGGGTCCTGCGCGGTGTGCTCGGCGCCGCAGTGGCAGGTGCCGTGGAGACGGTCGGTGCCGGGGAGCCAGTGGATGCGGTAGATCCTGCCCGGCACTGCTGGAGCGGGAGTGGAAGCAGAGGTGGATGCGGGGGTCACCGGATGGTTTCCAGTGGTTTCGTGCCTTCTTCCGCCAGGCGGGCGAGGATGCGGCGTGCGGCGAGGGCGCCGGTGTCGATGTTGATGCTCAGTTCCTGGCGGCCGGGGGGCTCAGTGTCCAGGGTGCGCTGGAGGAGGTTGAGCGCGTCCACGTCCTGCATGACGACGGTGTGGTTGAACTCCCGGAGAAATTCCGTCACTTCGTGGTCGTCGGTGGCGAAGTCCCGCGACACCGCCCAGAAGTCGTACACCTTTCCCTCGCTGGAGGGGGTGATGGCGTACGTGATCTCGGTGTGGAAGGCGTTCGGGTCGCTGCCGTCCGGTTCGGGGAGCACGCCGACCGGGGCGATACGGCTGTGCAGCAGGTAGAGGCAGGGGGCGGAGTACTCGATGTCCTGCCAGCGGGTGATGCGGCCCTCGATGCCGGTGGAGCGGGCGTAGAAGGGCGGGCATTCGGCGTCGTCCATGTGCCTGCCGACGCGTACGACGCCCGCACCCTCGTCGACCTCGGTGGTGATGGGGGTGTCGGCGACCTCGGGCGTACCGATGTAGCCGCCGTGCAGGTACGTCTCGTGGGAGAGGTCCATGAGGTTGTCGACGAGCAGGCCGTGGTCGCCGTCGATGGGCTCCATGCCGGTAACCGTCGTCCAGGCCGGGTCGGCGAGGTGGCGGGCGCGCGGGATGGCCGCCGGGTCGGCGAGGGCCGGGTCGTCGCCGATCCAGATCCAGATCAGGGCGTCCTGTTCGACGACGGGGTACGAGGCGACGCGCGCGGTGCGCGGCACGCGTTTCTGGCCGGGTACGGAGACGCAGGTGCCGGTCGTGTCGTACGTGAAGCCGTGGTAGCCGCAGACGATGCGGTCGCCGTCGAGCCGGCTCTCGGAGAGCGGGAAGCGGCGGTGCACACAGCGGTCGGCGAGGGCCACCGGGGTGTGGTCGTCCTCGGTGCGGTAGAGGACGACGGGCTCGCCGAGGAAGGTCCGGCCGAGGAGCTCCCGGCCGACCTCGTGGGCGTGGGCGGCGACGTACCACTGGTTCCGGGCGAACGGGGTGCGGTGGGGCACGGGGTGGGTTCCCTTCGGGGTGGGGCCGGGGCCGGCGACGAGCGGCCCCGCACACGCAGCTTCGTGAATTCCCGCCGGGGCGGACAAGGCCGGTTCCGGCATCCGGAAAGGCGTGCCGAGGGCTGCCGAAAGCGGAGGGCGTCAGCGCTGCGCGCCCTCGGGGAGCGGCTCGACCGGTGAACTGTCCACCGGCAGCGCCGCGTTGCTCGTTTCGCGCATGGTCCAGAGCGTGACGACGGTGATGCCCGCCCCCGCACAGAGCAGCAGCGCCAGCGGCGTACTGCTGCCGTCGTACGCCGCGAGCAGGCTGCCCGCGATCAGCGGTGAGAAGCCCGCGCCGATCAGTGTGGCCGCCTGGTAGCCGAGCGAGGCGCCCGTATAGCGGACCCGGGTGCCGAACATCTCGGAGAGCAGTGCCCCCAGCGGTCCGTACATCGTGGACTGGGCGACCCCGTGCCCCAGGCACAGCGCCAGGATCAGCAGGCCGGGCGAGCCGGAGTCGACGAGCGTGACGACCGGGAAGGCCAGTGCGGCGGAGGCGATCGCTCCGGCCATCACGACCGGGCGGCGGCCCACCCGGTCGGAGAGCGCGGATGCCGCGGGCAGGACGAACAGGGCGAGGCAGGACGCGAGGGTGACCGCGGTGAGCACCTCGGAGCGGGTGTAGCCGTGGGTGACGGCGTACGAGATCATGAAGCCGGTCAGCAGCGACTGGGCGGTGAACGCGCTGATCCCGACGCAGCAGGCCTGGATCACCGGCTTGGGCTCGCGGAGCAGTTCGAAAAGGGGGAGCTTCGCGGCCGCGGACGCGGATTCCTTCTCGCGCTGGGCCTCCTTGAAGAGCGGGCTCTCCGTCACCTTGAGTCGTACGAAGAGGCCTACGGCGAGCAGCACCACGCTCAGCAGGAACGGCACACGCCACCCCCAGCTGCGGAAGTCGTCGTCGGGCAGCATGGAGACGAGGGTGACGACGCCCGCGGAGAGCACCGAGCCGAGCGGGGCGCCGAGTTGGGTGGCGCTGGACCACAGTCCCCGGCGCTTGCCGCCCGCGTGCTCGACATGTTCGACCACCATCAGGGTGGCGCCGCCCCACTCGCCGCCGATCGCCAGTCCCTGCACGACGCGCAGGGTGACCAGCAGGACCGGTGCCCAGACGCCGATGGCGTCGTAGGTGGGCAGCAGGCCGATGAGGAAGCTGCCCGTGCCCATCATGACCATGGTCAGCAGCATGATCGACTTACGGCCGACGCGGTCGCCGAAGTGGCCGAAGACGATGCCGCCGAGGGGGCGGGCGAGGTAGCCCGCGGCGAAGGTGCCGAAGGCGGCGATGGTGCCTACGGCCGGGTCGGCCTTCGGGAAGAAGAGCTCGCCGAAGACGAGGGCCGCGACCGTGCCGTAGACGAGGAAGTCATAGAGCTCCACTGCGGTGCCGAGCAGGCCGGAGAGCGCGACGCGGCGCAACTGCCTTGCTTCGTGCGGGGTTCGGCCGTCTGACGGCCGGCGGTTCGAGGTACGGGACGGCTGCATGACGGGCTCCCTGAGGATGGGCCGATGTCACCGCGAAGGTAGGCATCCTCGTGATTGCCGTCAATGTTTTGCACAACATGGATCACCGCACCGATCAGGCGAGACCCGCTTCCGCGACCCGGCGCAGGAGTGCGTGGAGGGTCTCCCGCTCCGCGTCGTCGAGCGGGGCGAGCAGTTCGTCGGTCACGCGCTCACCTGCGGTTTCGCTGCCCTGGAGGAAGTCGCGGCCGGGGTCGGTGAGTACGACGACGCGGCTGCGGCGGTCGCCGGGGGACGGCCTTCGCTCGACGAACCCGAGGCGTTCGAGGTCGTCGACGAGGCCGACGATCGCACTCGGGTCGTAACCGAGGCGGGCGCTCAACTCGCGTTGCAGCGCACCTTCGGAGCCGGCCAGGAAGCGGAGCAGCGCGTAGTGGCGCAGCCGCAGGCCCGACTCCTGGAGGGAGGTGTTGAAGAGCTGGCCGGAGCGCAGGCCGAGCCGGTACAGGAGGTAGCCGGTGTCGGCGTGCAGGCCGCGCATCCAGGGCTCGTGCGCGTCGATGGACTCTTCCGACGGTGAAGTGGCGGCCGGGGCCGATGACTTGCTGATGGCGTGCTCCCTGGGTCCTCGATGAGGGCTCGATACGAACTCGATGACGAACGCGCCCCAGCATGACGCAGATCGAATGTGCCAACAACCATTGACGACAACAATGATTGTCCTTAGCTTCGATCTGGCGGGGGCTGCCGGGTCCGCCCGGCCCGGCCCGCCCACCGCGTTCTCCCTCAACCCACCCACTCCGTAAGGAGCTTTCTGTGCCCACTCTCGATCTGACCGGCAAGGTCGCCCTCGTCACCGGCAGCGGACGCGGCCTCGGGCTCGCCTACGCCCGGGCGCTCGCCGCCGCCGGTGCGTCCGTCGTCGTCAACGACCTGGACGAGGCGGTCGCCGAGCAGGCCGTGAAGACCATCAGGGAGGCGGGCGGCACGGCGGTCGCCGAGGTGGCCGCGGTGGGTACGACCGAGGCGGCCGACCGGCTGGTCGGCCGTGCGGTCGAGGAGTTCGGGCGGCTCGACGTCCTGGTGACCAACGCGGGGGTGCTGCGCGACAAGGTGCTGTGGAAGATGACCGACGAGGACTTCGACACCGTCATCGGGGTGCATCTGCGCGGCACCTTCGCCTGCGCCCGGGCCGCGGCGGTCCGCATGCGGGAACAGGGCGAGGGCGGCAGCCTGATCCTGGTCGGCTCCCCCGCCGGCCAGCGCGGCAACTTCGGCCAGACCAACTACGCGGCCGCCAAGGCCGGTATCGCCGCGATGGCCCGCACCTGGTCGATGGAGCTGGGCCGCGCGAACATCACCGTCAACGCCATCGTGCCGGTCGCCGCGACCGCGATGACCGAGACCATCCCGGCCTTCGCCCCGTACGTCGAGGCGCTGCGCGGCGGCGAGCCGCTGCCCGGGTTCCTGCGCAAGGGCGAGGGCTTCGGCACCGCCGAGGACTGCGCGGCACTGGTTCCGTTCCTTGCCTCGGAGGCCGCGCGCGGGATCACCGGTCAGTGCATCGGCATCGGCGGCGACAAGCTGGCGCTGTGGTCGCACCCGCAGGAGGTCGCGGTGGCGTACGCGGACGGCGGCTGGGCCCCCGAGTCCATCGCCGAGTCCTGGCACACCTCGGTGGGCGCCGCACCGCAGACGGTCGGCATCCCGGCCCCGAAGGTGCCCGCCGCCGCCCCGTCCGGCAAGGGGGCGTGACGACATGACCCGTACGCCCGGACCGGACGACAGGACCCGTACGCCCGCCATGAACGTCGACGAGCTCGTCGCCATCGACGTGCACACCCACGCCGAGGTCTCCGCCAAGGGCAACTCCTCCCTCGACGACGACCTGGCCGACACCTCCAGCGCGTACTTCAAGGTCGAGGGCCGCGACCGCAAGCCCACGCTCCCGGAGATCGCCGCGTACTACCGCGAGCGGAGGATGGCCGCGGTGGTCTTCACCGTGGACGCCGAGCACGCCACCGGCACCGAGCCCGTCCCCAACGAGGAGGTCGCCGAGGCGGCGGCGGCCAATGCGGACGTGCTCATCCCGTTCGCCTCGATCGACCCGTTCCGGGGCAGGGCCGGGGTGCGCCGGGCACGCCGGCTGGTCGAGGAGTACGGCGTACGCGGCTTCAAGTTCCACCCGAACATCCAGGGCTTCTTCCCCAACGACCGGATCGCCTACGAGCTGTACGAGGTGATCGAGGAGGCCGGGGCCGTCGCCCTGTTCCACACCGGGCAGACCGGCATCGGCGCCGGGGTGCCGGGCGGGGGCGGTATTCGGCTGAAGTACTCCAACCCGATGTACGTCGACGACGTGGCCGTCGACTTCCCGCACCTGAAGATCATCCTGGCTCATCCCTCCTTCCCCTGGCAGGACGAGGCACTCGCGGTCGCCACCCACAAACCGGGCGTCCACATCGACCTGTCCGGCTGGTCGCCCAAGTACTTCCCGCCGCAGCTGGTCCAGTACGCCAACACCCTCCTGAAGGACAAGGTCCTGTTCGGCTCGGACTATCCGGTGCTGACCCCGGACCGCTGGCTCGCCGACTTCGACAAGCTGGGGATCAGGGACGAGGTCCGCCCGAAGATCCTCAAGGACAACGCCGCCCGACTGCTCGGCCTCACCTCGTGAACCCGCACCCCGTGAAACTCACCCCGTGAACCCGCACCTCGTGAACCTCACCCAATGAAGGGGACGCAACGATGCGCAACGAGGGAATCGGCTCCTGGCCCGCGCGCCGTGCCCGCAAGACACCGCACCGCACGGCACTGATCCACCAGCGGCAGAAGGTCAGTTACGCCGATCTCCACGACCGCACCACCCGCCTCGCGCACGCCCTGCACACCCGTGGTGTGCGGCGCGGCGACCGGGTCGCCTATCTCGGACCCAACCACCCCTCCTTCCTGGAGACCCTCTTCGCCACCGGTCTCCTCGGCGCCGTCTTCGTCCCGCTCAACACCCGGCTGGCGGCGCCCGAGATCGCCTACCAGCTCGCGGACTCGGGAGCCCGTCTCCTCGTCCACGCACCCAGTCTGTACGACGCCACTGACAACGGGCCCGCCCACGCCGTCGACCTCCTCGAAGTGGGCCCGCGCTACGAGGAGTCGCTCGCCGCGGCCCCGGGCGCCCTGGGCTCCTCGGCCGCCCCGATCGACGAGCCCGTCGCCCCGGACGACGTCTGCATCATCATGTACACCTCGGGCACCACCGGCCGTCCCAAGGGCGCCATGCTCACCCACGCCAACCTGGTCTGGAACGCGGTCAACGTCCTGGTCGACCAGGACCTGGCCGCCGACGAGCGCGCCCTGGTGTCCGCTCCCCTGTTCCACACCGCGGGCCTCAACATGCTCACCCTGCCCGTCCTCCTCAAGGGCGGCGCCTGCGTGCTCGCCGAGGCCTTCGATCCCGGTGCCACCTTCGACCTGATCGAGGAACACCGCATCACCTTCATGTTCGGCGTGCCCACCATGTACGACCGGATGGCCCGCCACCCCCGCTGGCCCGGCGCGGACCTGTCCTCCGTACGCCATCTGAGCTGCGGCGGCGCCCCGGTGCCGACCGGGCTCATCGCCGCGTACCAGGAGCGGGGCCTCGGCTTCCAGCAGGGGTACGGGATGACGGAGGCGGCGCCCGGCACGCTCTTCCTCGACGCGGAGCACGCTGTCGGGAAGGCGGGCTCGGCGGGGGTCCCGCACTTCTTCAGCGATGTCGCCGTGGTCGGGCCGGACCTCACGCCGGTCGGCGTCGGCGAGGCGGGCGAGATCCATGTGTGCGGGCCGCACGTCATGCCCGGCTACTGGGGGCTGCCCAAGGAGAGCGCGGAGGCGTTCCACGACGGCTGGTTCCGTACCGGGGACATGGCCTGGGTGGACGAGGACGGCTTCGTCACCATCGTGGACCGGCTCAAGGACATGATCATCTCCGGCGGCGAGAACGTCTATCCCGCCGAGGTCGAGGACGCCCTGCTCGCCCATCCCGATGTCGTCGAGTGCGCGGTGATCGGGGTCCCCGACGAGCGGTGGGGCGAGGTGCCGCGCGCGGTCGTCGTCGTACGGGAGGGGGCGACGGCGGGGCCCGAGGAGATCCTCGGCTCGCTCGGCGGGCGGCTCGCCAAGTACAAGATCCCCAAGTCGGTGGTGGTGGCCGAGGAGCTGCCGCGCACCGCCTCCGGAAAGCTCATCAAGCCTCGCGTACGGACCCTGTACGGCACACCGCAGGCCGGCACCGTGCGGGAACCCGACTCACCTCAAGAGACTTAAGAGAAAGGCACGTTCATGACGAACACCGTTCCCGGCATCGACGCCCTCAAGAAGCTCGCGGGCAGCGATCTCGGCGCCAGTGAGTGGATCACCGTCTCGCAGGAGCGCATCAACGGCTTCGCGGACGCGACCGGCGACCACCAGTGGATCCACGTGGACCCGGAACGCGCGAAGGACGGCCCGTTCGGGGCGCCCATCGCGCACGGCTATCTGACGCTCTCCCTCTTCATCCCGCTCTTCACCGAGCTGCTCGACGTCGAGGGCGTCGCCACGAAGGTCAACTACGGCCTGAACAAGGTGCGTTTCCCCGCGCCCGTCCCGGCGGGGTCCCGGCTGCGGCTCGTCGCGAGGCTGACCGAGGTCGCGGACATCGCGGGCGGTGTACAGATCACCGTGGGCGGCACGATAGAGATCGAGGGCGGCGCGAAGCCGGCGTGCGTGCTGGAGAGCGTGTCGCGCTTTTACGCGTAGCGGCTTTCATGCACTGGGGGCGGGGTCCGGCTCGGCCTCCGGGTCCGGGTCCGGGTCCGGGCGGACCGGTACCAGGTCGAGCAGTATGGCCGCCGACTCCGTTGCCGCTGCGTCGAGTTGGGCGTGCACCGTGCGGTACGTCCGCTCGGCCCGCTCGGCCGGCCAGTCGTCGGGCAGGTGCTTCACCGGCAGTCTCGGGTCGCTGCGGATGATCCGCAGCCACTCGGTGGACATCCGCAGCCGCCGCACCAGCGCGTCGTCGCCGTCGGCGGGCGGGGTGGGCGCCTCCCCCGGCGCTCGCCCTGACGGTTGCCCCGACGGCTGCCATCGGCGTACGAACTCCTCGTAACGCGCGGCGAGTTCGGAGAGCTGCCAGGCCTCCTCGATCATCGCGCCGATGTCGGTGCCGGCGTCGGCGTGCGCCCGGAAGACCTTGACGTGGGCGGACAGACCGAGCTCGGCGACGAGGGAGGCGACGTCGACCTCGCCGGGGGCGATCCACAGCCCGCTGAACAGCGGTCCGAAGCCGTTCCACACCAGCCGCGAGCGCAGGTCGTGCCGCTGCCGCTGCCAGGCCTCGGGGAGCGAGAAGCCGAGCAGGGTCCAGGTGCCGTCCCAGTCGCGGTTGACCGCGCCGGTCCGCCAGATCCGCCGGTCGCCGTCGCGCAGGACCTCCTCGCAGTGGGCGGTGAGACCGAAGTACATCCTTCGGCCCTCGCGCTGTCTGCGCAGCAGCCCCCGTCCCACCATCCGGGTCAGCGTGGAGCGGGTGGCCTGCTCCCCCACGCCCGCGCGCCGGAAGAGCTCGATGACACTGCCCGAGTACACGCAGACGTCCCGGCCCAGCACCTGGTCGCCGAGGAACGTCAGCATCAACGACTGCGGGCGGAGCGCTTCTTCGCTGGTCACACCTCCACGGTAGCCGTCGCCGGGACGGCTCCGGCGACCGCGTCCGGACGGATTTCGACGCCGGTAAACCCCACCAAAAGCGGCGGAGACGGTCATCGAGCTTGCGTTCGAGGGTGGTTCACATGGTGGGATGAGCCGATGCGACCCCCCACACGCATGAACCCTCAGAACGATTCCCCCCACGAACCGGGCAGGCCACGCAATCCGTACGACGAGCTCGCCCGCCTCGCCCCGCCCGAACCCGACTACGGAGCGTACGAACCCGACACGGGCATCCTCGGCCTCGGACTGAAGTCGGACGACGATGACGAGGACGACGAGTGGCAGCCGCCGAACCACCGGGGGCGCAGCCGCATGGCGGCCGTGCCCGTGGTCTTCAAGGTGGTCGTGGCCGTGGTGGTCTGTGCCGCTTTCCTGGTGCTCGCGGACCGGTTCGCGCTGCTGTACGCGCAGGACAAGGCCGAGGACCAGCTGAAGAAGTCGATGAAGCTGGCCACGGCCCCCGAGGTCGACATCCACGGCTTCCCGTTCCTCACCCAGGTCTTCGAGAAGCGTCTCGACCGGGTCGACGTCGCCGTGCCCGACGTCGCGGCGGACCGGGTGTCCATCGCGGAGGTACGGGCGACTGCCCGCGACATCAGCATCGTCGGCAGCCTCCCGACGTCGGTCCAGGGCGCCGTCATCGGGAGCGTGGAGGGCGACGTACTGCTGTCCTTCGACGACCTGAACCGTGAACTCGGCTCTTCCCAGGCCAAGTTCAAGAAGGACGGGCACGACAGGATCAAGGTGACCGGCGAGCTGCCGATCGCCGGGACGAAGGTGCTGATCGGCGCCGAGGCGCACATCCGGCGCGACGGGGACCAGGCGGTGTCCACGACCATCGACCACATGCGGGTCGATCTGCCGGGCCTGGTGACGTACCGCCCCGGCAAGGACCGGGCCACCTCGGGCCTGCGCCTGCACCCGCAGGCGGCGGCGGAGCTCGCCAAGCAGGTGTCCCGGGTCAAGGAGCTGTTGTCGGTCCCGTCGGTGGTGGACCGCCTCGGCATCCCGAAGGAGTGGGTCGCCAAGGCGCTCAGCAGCGAGGCGGAGCTGCACAGGCTGACCGGGTCTCCGCAGTTCGTGAAACAGCTGATGAAGCTGAACCTGGTGGATGTGGTGATCGACCACCCGTGGCTGCTGGAGAAGGTCGGCATCGACCCGAAGATGATCGCCTCGCTGCTGGCGATGCGCCCGCCGGAGCTCTCGGAGAAGCTGTCGATGTCGTTCCGTCTGCCGAAGACGCCTGGTGAGCTGCGGCTGCGGGAGATCAAGGTGGAGCCGGAGGGGATCCGGGCGGATCTGGCGGGGACGGGGCTGACGTTCGGCGACGTAGCCAAGAAGGGCTGACGGGGGAGGCGCGGGGGGCGGCTTCGGCCGCGCCCCGCGCCCCCCTTACGGCCGGCCACCCGGCCCGCCGCATCGCGCCTGCGGCGGGCCGGGCCCCGGGTGTGGCGTGTGATGCGGTTGGAGCCTTGCCTTGGGCGCTAGCGGCGCAGCGGGCCTTCGCAGACGTACGGTGCGGTGCCCGCCTTCGCGTTGGACCAGAGCTTGACCGCGCCGAAGGAGCAGTTCATGTCGGCGAGGTTGTTCGCGGCCGGCTCGGCGCGGTCGAGGATGAAGTAGTCGACGGTCTCCGAGACGTCCTTGAAGACCGCGCTGGGGTCGTTGGGGTTGGACAGGTTCGCGGTGATGCTTCCGGTGCAGACGAACCGGCCCATCTCCTTGCCGCCGTCGTCCTTGCAGACGGGGTCCATGGAGGTGGCGGACCTGAAGGCGTTCTTCACGTCGGCGACGGCCGCGTACTTGAGCGAACCGTTGGGCGTGTACTGGGTGTTGGGCACGAAGAGGTCGTCGACGATGGCGATCTGCTGGTCGAGGAAGGCGTCGTAGCCGCGCTGGAGGTTGGCGTCGGAGCCCTGCTGCTTGCGCCAGTTGTCGAAGGCCGTGGGGTTGTTGGCCCGCAGGTGCCGGTACATCTCCTGGAGCTTGCCCGGGTGGTCGCGCCAGAGGTACTCGAAGAAGGTTCCGGCGTACGAGTAGAAGCGGAAGCCGTCGCCGTCGTACGTGGCGTGCAGCAGCTGATTGACCGTCATGCGGGGCTTGCCGCCCTGCGTGTCGTTGATGATGTCCTCGACGAGCGACTGGCGTACGGCGATGCCGTCGTCGCGGGTGGCGCCGTCGAAGAACTCGCCCGTTCCCTCGTCCATGGCGGTCGTACGGTCGTTCTGGTACCAGGGGCCCTCGCCGAACGAACCGTGCACGGCGAAGCGGCCGTTGAGGTAGTGCGTGTACTCGTGGCGGAAGAGCTCTTCGAGGGTGAGCGAGGAGTCCTGCGGGACGCGGCGCTGGTAGGTGTAGAAGGTGGCGCCCTTCTCGATGTAGATGCCACCGTTGTTGGTGTCCATGCCGGTGAGGAGCGGGTGGTACGTCTCGTAGTCGGCGCGCGAGCCGTAGAGGACGATGTTGAGGGTGGTGTTGGTGTCGCCCGCGATCGGCTCGGTGCTGCCGATCACCCGGTGGAACTGGGCCTTGACCTGCTTTGACGCGTAGTAGAGCTGGTCGACGGTGGCGCGGTCGAGGCCGGTGCGGACCTTGATGGTGCCGTTGTCGTAGGAGTAGGTGTACGGGAAGATCTTCTTCTCGATGTCGCCCTTGCAGATGCCGTACTGCGCGCAGGCGCCGAAGTAGTTGAGCCAGCTGGCGACCTTGGCCCAGGGCTGGCTGCCCTCGCCGAAGTTCTGCTTGGTGGTGGCCAGGAGGGTGCCGAGGTCGGCGACGATGCCGGTCTTGAGCTCGGGTATCTCGCCGAACCGGCCGTACTCGCTGAGTGCGTCGCGCACCACCCACTCGTTCTCGGTGCCCTTGAGGTGGGTGTAGCCGGCGAAGGCCTTGAAGGCGGCGCGGTAGGTGGGGTCGTTGCTGACGGCGGTGCGGAACGCGGTGTCCTGGTTGCCGGGGTAGACGCCGAGGTAGTTGAGGGAGAGCGCGGAGAGCGCGGCTCCGGCCCAGTAGCGGTCCTTGTGGGTGGCGGTGTGGGACGGGTCCATGGTGGCCAGCACCTTCTGGACCAGGGCTAGTTGGTGCTGCCGCAGGCCGGGGGCGGTACCGGCGATGAGGGCTTCGCGGAGGGTTTCGGCGTTGGCCCTGGTGACGTCGAAGGTACGGGCCGCGGTGCCGAAGGCGGCTATCGCGCGGCGCATGGCGTCGACGGTGGGGGCGTCGGTGACGTCGATCTCGTCGCGCGAGAAGTCGTGGTAGGCGACCGCGTGGAGGTAGGTGAACATCTCCAGGAGGTGGGTGGAGTTCCTGCCGTCGTGGGCGGCGGCGAGGGATTCCGCGCGCCGGGAGACGGCCTGGACGTGGGCGTCCGACATGACGGGGACCAGCCGGGCGTCCCAGGTCCAGATCAGGTCGCGCAGACAGCCGTCGGCGGTGACGGCCGGGTCGGCCAGGAAGTCGGCGAACTGGGTGGGGTTCAGCCGGGTGATGCCGTCGAGCGTGCAGGGTGCGACGGCGGCTCTGGGTGCGGTAGCGGCCGCGGGTCTCTGGGCGGGATCAAGGGGCTTGGTCTGCGCGCCGGGGACGCGGCCCTTGCTGGTGACGGCACGCGGTGCCGGGGCGGGCTCGTTCTTCAACTTCGGTGCGGTGGCGAGGCGTTGGACCTCGTCGAAGGGGTTGGCGGTACGGGCCTTCGGCTGCTTGGGGACGGCGGCGAAGGGGGTGGCGGCGGCCGGCGCGGGGGGATTGGGCGCGGCCTGGGCGGAGGACTGGACGACCGGGAGTACGAGGGTGGCCGAGAGGGTGGCGGCCAGCAGGATCCTGCGCGGCATACGCGGGTGTGACACCTGAATCTCCGGATCTGTGTGGGGAGTTGATTGGGCGAGGAGGACGGACTCCGTCGACTCCCCGGCCCGAGGTGTGACCCGTAACATAGTAATGTGAAATTGCACTGACAAGCCTTCGGACAACTCTCCTCCCCCCGAAGACAAAAACGTGACCTGGAGCCCCTCTCAACTCCCCCCGAACACCTGCAATTTGCCGCACACAGGACCCTCGGCGACCCTGACGAGCCCCAACTCGCCCCACAGGTTGCCAAGTCGCCCCACCACGAACCCGCCTGCGCCCCCCAGTCGCCCCCACCCCCATGGGCGGCGTGGCCGCCAGCCCTACCCCCTCCCCCTAGCCCCCTTGGGTGGCGGGGCCAGCCCTACCCCCTACCCCCCTACCCCCCTAGCCCCCTTGGGCGGCGGGGCCGCCCCCGGGGGCGGAACGGGCGGGCAAGGGGGCGGCCCCCGGCGGAGCCGCACCCTCCGGGCCGTGCCACCTCCGCCCCGTACCGCCCCACCGCCCAAGAATTGGCAAGCCAGACCCCCTCACCGGGGCCGGACCAAAGCAAGGGGGCAAGCGGAACCGGGGGCCGCCCCCCGTGCCCACCCGTTCCGCCCCAGGGGGGCGGCCCCCGTGCCCACGGGGAGCGGGGCGGCGGCGGCCACCAGGCCCGCAGGGGGGCGGGGCGGTGGTGGCCACAGGGGCTGGGCGGCGTACGCGTCCCCGGGAAGATGCCGCCCGTGCGCGCGACAGGGGAGAGGGCAGTGAGGAAGATGCACGGGGCCGTAAGTGCGTTCCCTCGATCTACCTGCCCCCGCCCCCGGCGGACTAGCGGTTCGACAACGGCGACGGCGCTTCCTGGATCGTCCAGCTGTTCCCGTCAGGGTCCTTGAAGAAGGCCCACGAGTTCCACGTGTCCCCCTTGCCCTCTTCCCACCCCTTGTCCCCCAGGTGCATCACAGGACTGACCTCCACCCCCCGCCCCACCAGCTCCTCCCGCGCCGCCGCCACGTCGATCACGCACAATTGCGCCCCGTGCAGCGACCCGGCCGCCGCGCCCCCGACCCACTCCGCCGGCGGCGCCGTCCCCTCCGTCAGGGCGATCGAGCAGCGCGACCCCGGCGGGGTCAGCTGGATGACCCGTACCCCCTCCGCCACCTGGAGGTCCACGTCGACCGTGAAGCCGCACTTGTCCGCGTAGAAATCCTTGGCCCGGTCCAGATCACTCACGGGCACGCTGACGATTTCGAGGGTCCACTCCATGAGGACGTTCCTCCGCTGTTCCGCACTGGCTCGACTACCGCTCGGACGGCACCATCCTGATACGCCGCTGCCCAGCCCGCTAGCGGACGCCCAGCTTCCGTGCGGCGGGCCGCCCCGACTCCACGGGTTCGTCGCGGGCCCGCGCCCACAGCGAACGGACATGCCCCAGGTGGCGGGCCATGCAGGCCTCCGCGCCCGAGGCGTCCTCGGCCAGCATCAGGTCGAGCAGCTCCAGGTGCTCCTCGGCGGACGGCAGCAGCTGGTTCCGCTCGTCGAGCATGGTCAGCCCATAAAGCCGCGAGCGCTTGCGCAGGTCACTGACCGTTTCGACCAGCCGGTCGTTGCCGCTGAGCCCGAGCAGGGTCAGATGGAAGCGGCGGTCGGCCTCCAGGTACCCGATCAGATCGTGCTCCCGCGCCGCGGCGACGATCTCCTCGGCGACCGGACGCAGCGCCTCCAGTTCCTCGCGGGTCGCGCTCCGGGTGACCTGCCCGACGATCGGCACCTCGATGAGCGCCCGGATCTCGGCGTACTGGTCGAGGTCGCGCTCGCTGACCTCGGTGACCCGGAAGCCCTTGTTCCGCACCGGCTCGACCAGGCCCTCCCTGGCCAGGTCGAGCATCGCCTCGCGCACCGGCGTGGCGGAGACACCGAAGTCGGCGGCGAGACCGGGTGCCGAGTAGACGGAGCCCGGCTGCAGTTCGCCGGCGATGAGGGCGGCCCGCAGGGCGTTGGCGACCTGGTCGCGGAGCCGCTCCTGCGCGGTGATGAGGTGGCGTTGCTGCTTGAGTTCGCCCATGGCTGCGGCCCTCCGGTTTGCTGCGGACTGCCCAGCGTACAATGTCACGTTGCACTGTCGGCCGCCCGGTGGAGGGAGTACGTGCGGGTGGAGGTGTAGAAGTCCAGTGCGCTGCGCCCCTGTTCGCGCGGGCCGTGGCCGGAGGACTTCGTACCGCCGAAGGGCAGGTGGAAGTCGACGCCGGTGGAGGGGGCGTTGATACGGATCATGCCGGTGTCGAGTCCGTCGAGGCCGCCCAGGACCGCGTCCAGGTCGCCGGTGTGCACGGAGGTGACGAGGCCGTACGGTACCGCGTTGGTCATGCGGACCGCCTGGTCGAGGTCGTCGGCGTGGCGGAGGACAGCGATCGGACCGAAGACCTCTTCGCGCAGGAGCGGGTGCCCGGAGGGGACTTGCTCGACGAGGGTGGGCTCGACGTACCACCCGGACCCCTCGCCGTCATCGCCCCCCTCGGGCACCTTGCCGCCCGCCAGTACGGGCACGCCACGGGACGCGGACAGTACGTTCTCCCGCGCGCCCTGCGAGATCAACGGGCCGCACACAGTGCCGAGTTGAGCCGGGTCGGCGGCCGGGATCGCCCGCAGCGCCTCGGTCAGCGCGTCGCGCAGCGGACCGAGTGCGCTGCCGACGGCGATGACGCGGCTGGTCGCGGTGCACTTCTGGCCCGCGTATCCGGCGATGGCGGCGGCGATGTGCGCGGCTGCCCGGGCGGGGTCGGCGTCGGGGAGTACGAGGGCGGCGTTGAGGCCGCCGGTCTCGGCCTGGACGGGGATGCCGCGTGCGGTGGCGGCCCGTACGACGGCGCCGCCGGTGACGGTGGAGCCGGTGAAGCTGACCACGTCGACGGCGGTGACCAGGGCGTTGCCCTCCGGTGCACCGCCGGGTACGAGGGTGAACACTCCTTCGGGGAGCGCCTGTTGGAGGAGTTCCGTCAGGCGCAGGGCGCATCCGGTGGCCTCGGGGGCGGGCTTGAGCACCACCGCGTTTCCGGCGGCGAGCGCCGGGGCCGCCTTCCAGACGGGGATGGCGAAGGGGAAGTTCCAGGGGGTGACGAGTCCGGCGACCCCGCGCGGCCGGCGGCGGGTGAGCAGGAGTCCGGTGCCGGATGCCGGCTGATGGACGGATCCGGTGGCGTCGTAAGGGAGTTGGGCGTAGTAGCGGAGGATGGCGACGGTACGGGAGACCTCGGCACGCGCCTCGGCGATGGGCTTGCCCACCTCCCGCACTGCCAGCTCCGCGAGCTCCGCGCCCGCCTGTTCGACGGCCTGGGCGGTGGCGGTGAGGGCGGCGGAACGCGCGGCGGCTCCGGCCGCGTACCAGGTGCGCTGTGCACCCCGGGCCCGGTCGGCGGCCTCAACCGTCGCCCAGGTGCCGGTACTTGGTACGTCGACAACGATCTCGTCCGGGTTCGCGGGGTTGCGGGAGACGATCCGGGTGGTGGTGATGAAGGATGCACCGGTCACAGGATGAACCCTCCGGGGAAGGGGTCGGCGGGGTCGAGGAAGTACTGTGCGGTGCCGGTGATCCAGGCGCGGCCGGTGACGGTGGGGACAACTGCCGGTATTCCGGCGACCGTTGTGGTGTCGATGAGCCGCCCGGTGAACTCCGTACCGATGAAGGACTCGTTGACGAAGTCGCGGTCGAGGGGCAGTTCGCCCCGGGCGTGCAGCTGGGCCATCCGGGCGGAGGTGCCGGTGCCGCAGGGCGAGCGGTCGAACCAGCCGGGGTGGATGGCCATCGCGTGCCGGGAGCGGACGGCGTCGGAGCCGGGAGCGGCGAAGTAGACGTGCTTGAGGCCGCCGATACGGTCGTCCTCGGGGTGCACGGGACGGTGCGCGGGGTCGGCGTTGACCGCGTCCATGAGGGCGAGTCCGGCGGCGAGGATGTCGCCCTTGCGGGCCCGGTCGAAGGGGATGCCCTCGGGGCCTACGGAGTCCAGCGGGACGAAGGCGTAGAAGTTTCCGCCGTACGCCAAGTCATAGGTGAGGGTGCCGAGTTCGGGGATCTCGATCTTGCGGTCGAGGGCGACGCTGAAGGCGGGCACGTTGGTGAAGGTGACGGCGGTGGCCGCCCCGTCCCGCACCTGTACGTCGACGGAGACGAGCCCGGCGGGGGTGTCGAGCCGGACCGTGGTGACGGGTTCCTGGACCTCGACCATGCCGGTCTCGACGAGGACGGTGGCGACGCCAATAGTGCCGTGGCCGCACATCGGGAGGTAGCCGGAGACCTCGATGAAGAGCACGCCGTAGTCGGCGTCGGGGCGGGTGGGCGGCTGGAGGATCGCGCCGCTCATGGAAGCGTGGCCGCGCGGCTCGTCGATCAGCAGGCTGCGGATCTGGTCGCGGTGCTCCGCGAAGTAGAGGCGGCGCTCGGCCATGGTGGCGCCGGGGATGGTGCCGATGCCGCCCGTGATGACGCGGGTGGGCATGCCCTCGGTGTGGGAGTCGACGGCGTGGAAGACGTGTCGGGTGCGCAACTGGCTCTCCTCGCAGGCTGGTTGGGATGTCCGGGGAGGGACGGTGGTGACCTTGGGGGCGCCGCCGGTTCAGTGGTGGCCGTCGGCGAGGAGCTTCTCGGTGACGGCGCGGACGACTGCGGCGTCGGCGGCGGGGAGCGGGAAGCGCGGCGGCCTGGTGGGTCCGCCACGCTGTCCTGCAAGGTCCGTGGAGAGCTTGATGGCCTGCACGAACTCCGTCTTGGAGTCCCAGCGCAGCAGGGGGTGGAGCGCGCGGTAGAGGGGCAGGGCGGTGTGCAGGTCGTGCGCGACAGCGGCCCGGTAGAGGGCGACACAGGAGGCGGGCAGCGCGTTGGGGTATCCCGCGATCCAGCCGACCGCCCCGGCGAGAGCGAGCTCCAGCAGGACGTCGTCGGCGCCGATCAACAGGTCCAGTTCCGGGGCGAGTTCGGCTATCTCGTAGGCCCTGCGGACGTCGCCGCTGAACTCCTTGACGGCGACGATGCTGCCGTCGGAGTGAAGGTCGGCGAGCAGTTCGGGGGTCAGGTCCACCTTGGTGTCGATGGGGTTGTTGTACGCGACGACGGGGACACCGGCGCGGGCGACCTCCGCGAAGTGTGCCCGTACCGAATCGGCGTCCGCCCGGAAGGCGTTGGGCGGCAGGAGCAGCACGGAACCGGCCCCGGCCTCCGCCGCCTGCTCGGCCCAGCGGCGCGACTCCGCACTGCCGTACGCGGCGACTCCGGGCATGACGCGGTCACCGCCGGCGACCTCGACGGCGGTACGGACCACCTGGACGCGCTCTTCGTCGGTGAGGGTCTGGTACTCGCCGAGCGACCCGTTGGGCACGACACCGTCGCAGCCCGCTTGGATGAGGCGGGACACCTGGGCGGCGTACGCGTCGAAGTCGACGGTGAGGTCGTCACGGAAGGGCAGGGTGGTGGCGACCATGACGCCGTGCCAGGGGCGCAGACGGGAGGGGGTGGCGGGGGCAGGGGTGTGCGTGGTGTTCATGCAGCGACTCCTCAAGTGATGTGTGACATTTTATTGAATGGTGTGCGGGTCCGGCAAGGGTGCGGGTGCTTGTACTCATCGGCGGCCGCAGTCGAGTTCACGGTCCGGGGGCCCGCGCCGGTCAGTCGTCGGCCAGTTCGCCGAGGGTGAGCGGACAGGCGATCGGACGTCGGCCAGGAGCCGCGCTGCCACCTCCCCCGCCTCCCCCGCCCTCGCCACTCGCCGCGAGTGCGGCGACCGCCGGCCCGCACATCCGGCCCTGGCACCAGCCCATTCCCGCACGGGTGAGCAGTTTGACCGCACGGGTGTCGCGGGCGCCGAGCTCGTCGACAGCCTCGCGAACCTGTCCGGCGGTGGCTTCTTCGCAGCGGCAGACATCGGTGTCGGGGTGCAGCCAGTCCGCCCAGTGCGGACCGGGTGCGTGCGCGGCGGCCATGGCATCGGCGAACCGCCGCAGCCGTTCGCGGCGCCGGACGAGGGAGCGTGGCACCGCGCCTCTTCCGGCGATGTGATGGGCCGCCAATTCACCTTCTGCAGGCGCGAGTTCCGCAGCCGGGTCACCCCGAGGGCGGGCTGGACCTGGGCGTCCTGGGGGTAGTGAATGCCGCCCGCGAGGCCGGGGGCGAGATGGGGTTCGAGGTCCGTGAGGTGGCCGGCCTCCTCGCAGTGCACGCCCGCAGCGAGCTGTGCGGCGGCGAAGGTGCGCAGGGCCGCGAGGCCGGTTTCGTGGGCCGCGACGACGAGTCCGCCCTTGGCCTCGCACTCGATGGACTCCGGGAATTCCGCGGCGAGCTCGCGCCACAGTCTCGTGGACAGCAGCGCGAGGTCGAGTTCGGGTCCTGGCTCCTTGTCGGAGACGAGCAGGTTGCCCTCGCCGGCGCCGGTGGTGCCGCCGGCCACCGGGCCCCGGTCGACCACGGCGACCGAAAGCCCGGCACGGGATGCGTCATGGGCGCAGGCGGCTCCGACCATTCCGGTACCGACGACGACCACGTCGAAGCGGCGTCTCGTGAACACGTCAGTAATATGTCACACAACACTGGAGCTGCCAAGGGATGCTGGGGCCGCTCCTCCTCAACTTCCCCTCAGAGCACGGCAGTACCGTCCAGCTCCACGAGCGCCTGCTCGTCCCACAGCCGCACCACTCCCACCACGGCCATCGCGGGATAGTCGCGCCCCGCCAACCGGCGCCAGATGCGGCCCAGTTCGGGGGCGTGCGCGCGGTAGTCGGCGACGTCGGTGGCGTACACCGTCACGCGGGCGAGGGTGTCGGGGGTGCCCCCGGCATCGGCGAGAGCGGCCAGCAGGTTGGTGAGCGCGGTCTCGAACTGCTCGGGCAGAGTCTCGCCGACCACCTTCCCTGCCCCGTCGAGGGCGGTCTGTCCGGCGAGGAAGACCAGCCGGGAGCCGGTGGCGGCGACGCTGACGGCGTGCGAGAAGCCGGTGGGCGGGGAGAGCTCGGCGGGGTTGTGACGCTGGAGGGTCATCGGGCGTACAGCTCCTTGGCGATGATCGTGCGCTGGACCTCGGTCGCCCCCTCGTAAATGCGCGGGGCGCGCACCTCCCGGTAGAGGTGTTCGAGGAGGTGGCCGCGCTGGAGGGCGCGGGCGCCGTGCAGCTGGACGGCCGCGTCCACCACGAACTGCGCGGTCTCGGTGGCGAAGAGTTTCGCCATGGCGGAACTCCTGGGCACCTGCGGTTCGTTCCTGTCGTACGCGGACGCCGCCGCGTAGACGAGCAGCCGGGCCGCCTCCGTGCGGGTGGCCATCTCGGCGACCTGGTGCGACACGGACTGGAGGTCCTTGAGCGGCCCGCCGAACGCGGTCCGCGACGAGGTGTGGTCGAGCGTCGCGTCCAGCGCGGCCTGCGCCATGCCGACCGCGAACGCGCCCACGCTCGGCCGGAAGAGGTTGAGGGTGTCCATCGCGACCCGGAAGCCCTTGTCCGGTGCGCCGATGACGTCCGCCTCCGTGACGGCCACGGCGTCGAAGGTGAGGCTGCCGAGGGGGTGCGGAGAGAGCATGTCGAGTGCGCTGCCGGTCAGTCCCGGGCGGTCGGCGGGCACGAGGAACGCGGTGATGCCGCGCGCGCCCGCGCCCGGCGTCGTACGGGCGAAGACGGTGTAGAAGTCGGCGTACGGGGCGTTGGAGATCCAGCACTTCTCGCCGCTGAGCAGCCAGCCGTCGGCACAGCCCGGGGCACCGGATCCCGAGCCGGTGCCGGTACGGGAGCCGGTGCCGGTGCCGGTACGGGAGCCGGTGCCGGAGCCGGAGCCGGTGCCGGGGCCGGTGCCGGTGCCGGTGCCGGTCGGGAAGCCTGGGCCTGTACGGGAGCCGGTGCCTGCGCCCGCGCCTGCACCTGCGCCTGCGCCTGCACCCGTGCCTGCACCCGTGCCTGCACCTGCGCCTGTACGGGGCCTCGATCCCGGGTCCGCGCCGGAGGCCGCGCCGCTCCGGGGTCCCGCCACGGGTTCGGCGCGGAGGGTCAGTGCGGCGGCGTCCGACCCGGCCGCCCGCTCGCTGAGCGCGAATCCGGCGATCACCTGGCCCGCCCGTACACCGGGCAGCCAGCGGGCCCGCTGCTCGTCGGTGCCCGCCCGCGCGACCGGCGACGCGCCGAGGCCCTGGAGTGCGAGCGCGGTCTCCGCCTCCGTACTGCCGTACGCGAGCGACTCGCGCATCAGGCACAGGTCCAGCGCGCCGGACGAGAACAGTCTGTCCAGCAGTCCGAGCTCGCCCAGCGCCGCGACCAGGGGGCGGTTGAGCTGTCCGGGTTCCCCCTTCTCCGCCAGGGGGCGCAGCCGTTCCCCGGCCAGCGCGCGCAGCTCCTCGCACCACGTCAGCTGTTCCGGCTCCAGCGCGAATCCGGGCATCTGTGGCCCCTCTCATCCCGCGTGTTATCGCGGACCGTTGACTGTCGTCACCATCACGATACGCTCGACAGCACCAGCACTGAAGCACGAGCACTGAGGCACGAGCACTGAGGCACCGGCACGACAGCGCCACGCATGCCCGCGATACTCGGAACAGTGCTACCGCACGGCCGGATCAACCACCCGTCAGACCGTCAGTCGCATCCCGGACTGCTCGCTGCAAGGGGGCCAACCCGTCATGGCCATGGAGCTGCACCCGTCGGCGCACGCCGACTCCTTCCCGCGCGACCACCTGCCGCCCGCCGAGCAGTGGCCCGAACTCCTCTTCGACCTGCCGGAACTCCGCTATCCGGCCCGGCTCAACTGCGGTGTCGAGCTGCTGGACCGCACGCTGGAGGAGTTCCGCGCCGACCGGCCGGCCCTGCGGACCCTCTCCGGCGAGATCTGGTCGTACGGCGAGCTGCGTGAGCACGCCGACCAGATCGCGCACGTGCTCACCCACGACCTGGGGGTGATTCCCGGCAACCGGGTCCTGTTGCGCGGTCCCACCACTCCGTGGCTGGTGGCCTGCTGGTTCGCCGTGATGAAGGCGGGCGCGGTCGCGGTGACCGTACTGGCGCAGCAGCGGGCTGCCGAGCTGGCCACGATCTGCGGCATCGCGCAGGTGAGTCATGCCCTGTGCGACGTGCGGACGGTGGACGACCTGGTGAAGGCCGAGGTCCCGGGGCTGCGGATCACGGCGTTCGGCGGGGACGCGCCCGACGATCTGGTGCGGATGGCGGCGATCAAGCCGACGCGGTACGAGGCGGTGGCGACGGCCGGCGACGATGTCGCGCTGATCGCCTTCACCTCGGGGACGACGGGCCGCCCCAAGGGGTGCATGCACTTCCACCGGGACGTGCTGGCCATTGCCGACACTTTCTCGAAGTACGTCCTCAAACCCGAACCGGACGACGTTTTCACGGGCAGTCCGCCGCTCGGCTTCACCTTCGGCCTGGGCGGTCTGGTGATCTTCCCGCTGCGGGTGGGGGCCTCGGCGCTGCTCCTGGAACAGGCGGGGCCCATGCAACTGCTGCCAGCACTGGCCGAGCACCAGGTGTCGGTGGTGTTCACCGCGCCGACCGCGTACCGGCTGATGCTGGAGGAGCTGGCGTCGCCGACGGCGTACGACCTGAGCGCGCTGCGCCGCTGTGTGTCGGCGGGCGAGAACCTGCCGGCGGCCACCTGGCAGGCCTGGCGGGAGCGCACCGGGGTGAGCATCATCAACGGCATCGGTGCGACCGAGCTGCTGCACATCTTCATCTCGGCGGCCGACGACGAGATCCGCCCGGGCACCACGGGGCGGCCGGTGCCCGGCTGGTACGCGCGCGTGGTGGACGCGGACGGCGCCGACGTCCCCGACGGCTCGCCGGGGCTGCTGGCGGTACGGGGCCCGGTGGGCTGCCGCTATCTGTCCGACCCGCGCCAGCAGGTGTACGTGCGGGACGGCTGGAACATCACCGGGGACACCTACGTCCGGGACGCCGAGGGCTACTTCCGCTATGTGGCCCGCGCGGACGACATGATCATTTCCGCTGGGTACAACATCGCGGGGCCCGAGGTCGAGGAGGCCCTGCTGCACCACCCCGACGTGCTGGAGGCGGCGGTGGTCGGCCGCGAGGACGAGCTGCGCGGGCAGATCGTCGCCGCCTATGTGGTGCTGCGGGAGGGGGTGCCGAGGACCGAGGCGACGACGGCGCTGCTGCGGGACTTCGTGAAGGCGGAGCTGGTGCCGTACAAGTGCCCGCGCGAGATCGTGTTCCTGGACGTGCTGCCGCGCACGCCCACGGGCAAACTGCAGCGCTTCCGGCTGCGTGACGCCCAGCAGCCCGGCACCGCAGGCGGGAACGTACAGTGATCACGTGGCTGACCTGCACACTCCCCGCTCCCTGATCATCACGCTGTACGGCGCCTACGGGCGTGGCGATGCGGTCGGCGCGCCGATGCCGATCGCCTCGCTCATCCGGCTGCTCGCGGCGGTGGACGTCGACGCGCCGTCGGTGCGCTCGGCGGTGTCCCGGCTCAAGCGGCGCGGCCTGCTGATTCCCGCCCGTACGGCGCAGGGCGCGGCCGGGTACACGCTGTCGGAGGACGCCCGCCAGCTCCTGGACGACGGCGACCGCCGCATCTACGCCCGGATCGACGCCCGCGCGGAGCCGCGCCTGTCGGACGGCTGGGTGCTGGCGGTGTTCTCCGTCCCCGAGGCCGAGCGCGCCAAGCGTCACGTACTGCGCTCCCGACTGGCCCGGCTGGGCTTCGGCACGGCGGCACCGGGGGTGTGGATCGCGCCCGGCGGCCTGTACGAGGAGACCAGGCACACGCTGGAACGACTCCAACTGGCCGAGTACGTGGACCTGTTCCGCGGTGACCACCTGGGTTTCGCGGCGACGGCGGACGCGGTCGCCCGCTGGTGGGACCTGTCGGGAATAGCCGCCCTGCACGACGACTTCCTGCGCCGCCATGAGCCGGTGCTGCGGTACTGGAAGGAGCGCGACGGGGCACGCCCGACGTCGGGCTCGGCCCTCACAACGGACCCGGCGACGGCCGAACGGGCCTACCGGGACTACCTGCTGACCCTGGATTCCTGGCGCCACCTCCCCTACGCGGACCCGGGCCTGCCCGCCGAACTGCTGCCCAAGGACTGGCCGGGCGGCCGCTCGGCCGAGGTCTTCACCCAGCTCCACAACCGGCTGCGCGACGCGGGCGCCGCATTTGTACGACCGCAGCCCGAGCCTGTGGACAACCGCGAGCAGGACCTGCGGGAAGCTGCGCATGATGGGGCATGACCTGGACATTCAGCGAAGACCTTGACGCTTACCGGGACGAGGCGGAGTCGGCGGTGGCCGCCCGTCCCGCGGAGAACACCCAACTGCTGACCGTCGTCGCCACGCTCCGCAGGCGCGGACTGCGTACGTTCGGCGATCACCTTCCGCTCTTCGGCTGGTGGCGCGGGGCGGACGGCATCGTGCAGGGCGCGGTGGTGTGGACACGGCCGCATCCGCTGCTGGTGAGTGAACTTCCCGCCGAGGCGGTGGTCCCCTTGGCCCGCGCGTGCGAGGAGTACGGGGTCACTGCGGTCAATGCCGACCGGAGCACTGCCTCGGCGCTGGCCGCCGGGTGGCCCGGCTCGCGAACCGGGATGGAGCAACGCCTTCACAGGCTGGGCGAGTTGATACCCCCGCAGCCCGCGCCGCCCGGGCACGCCCGTACGGCCACGGCCGACGACCGCGACCTGCTCGTCGAGTGGTACGACGCCTTCGGCCGGGACACCGGGCTGCCGACCGTGCGGACCGGGGCCGCGGTGGACGACCGAATAGCGCACGGCGGCCTGACGCTGTGGGTGCACCCCGGTGGTACCCCGGTGTCCTTGGCCGGATCGGGTCACCCGGCGGCGGGTGCGGTACGCATCGCCCCGGTCTACACACCTCCGGAGCACCGGGGCCACGGGTACGCGGCAGCGGTCACGGCGGTGGTGAGTGCGGCGGCGCGGGATGCCGGGGCGGCGGAGGTGCTGCTCTTCACGGATCTGGCGAATCCGACGAGCAACGCGCTCTACCGGCGGCTCGGCTACCGGGCGGTCGCTGACCGGGTGGTCGTCACCGCGGAATGACCTGACCCGCCGGGGCCACGCCCTTATGAAGGGTGTAGCGAGAGACGGGGTTTGGGGCCGTCGGTGCGGCCGGTCGGGGGGCGGCGGCTGCCGGCCCGGTACGGGAGGGGCCAGGGGGCGGCGGGGCCGGAGTAGTTCTGTTCGGCGGCGGCGTGCAGGGTCCAGTGGGGGTCGTAGAGGTGGGGGCGGGCGAGGGCGCAGAGGTCGGCCCGGCCTGCGAGGAGGAGGGAGTTGACGTCGTCCCAGGAGGAGATGGCGCCCACGGCGATGACGGGCACGTCGAGGGAGTTGCGGATCCGGTCGGCGTACGGGGTCTGGTAGGAGCGGCCGAATTCGGGGGCCTCGTCGGGGACGACCTGGCCGGTGGAGACGTCGATGGCGTCGGCGCCGTGGGCGGCGAAGGCGCGGGCGATCTCGACGGCGTCCTCCTCGGTGGTGCCGCCGTCGGCCCAGTCGGTGGCGGAGATGCGGACGGTCATGGGCTTGTCGTCGGGCCAGATGCCCCGGACGGCGTCGAAGACTTCGAGGGGGAAGCGGAGGCGGCGGGTGAGGGAGCCGCCGTAGGCGTCGGTGCGTTGGTTGGTGAGGGGGGAGAGGAACTCGGAGAGCAGATAGCCGTGGGCGCAGTGGAGTTCGAGGAGGTCGAAGCCGCAGCGGGCGGCGCGCCAGGTGGCGGCGGCGAACTGTTCGCGGATGTCGATGAGGCCGGAGCGGTCGAGCTGGGCGGGGACCTGGTTGACGCCGGGCCGGTAGGGCAGCGGGGAGGGGGCGACGAGTGGCCAGTTGGCGTCGTCGAGGGGTTGGTCGATGCCGTCCCACATCAGTCTGGTGGAGCCCTTGCGGCCGGAGTGGCCGAGCTGGACCCCGATGGCGGTGGTCGGGGACTGCTCGTGGACGAAGTCGGTGATCCGCCGCCAGGCGGCGGCCTGTTCGGGGGTGTAGAGGCCGGCGCAGCCGGGGGTGATGCGGCCCTCGGGGCTGACGCAGACCATCTCGGTCATGACCAGGCCCGCGCCGCCCAGGGCGCGGGCGCCGAGATGGACGAGGTGGAAGTCGCCGGGGACGCCGTGCTCGGCGGAGTACATGTCCATGGGTGAGACGACGACGCGGTTGCGCAGGGTGAGGCCGCGCAGCCGGAAGGGGGTGAACATCGGGGGCGTGTCCGGGTTGGGGCAGCCGAAGTCCTTCTCGACGGCTTCGGTGAAGGCGCTGTCGCGCAGCCGGAGGTTGTCGTGGGTGACGCGGCGGCTGCGGGTGAGGAGGTTGTAGGCGAACTGGCGGGGCGGCTGGTCGAGGTAGCCGGCCAGGTCCTCGAACCAGCGGAGGCTGGCGGCGGCGGCACGCTGGGTGGACTCGACGACCGGTCGGCGCTCGGTCTCGTAGGCGGCGAGGGCGGTGGGGAGGTCGGGCTGTTCCTCGATGCAGGCGGCCAGCGCGAGGGCGTCCTCGACGGCCAGCTTGGTGCCGGAGCCGATGGAGAAGTGGGCGGTGTGGGCGGCGTCGCCGAGCAGGACGGTGTTGCCGTGCGACCAGCGGTCGTTGACGACGGTGCGGAAGGCGATCCAGGAGGAGTTGTTGCCCTTGAGGGGACGGCCGCCGAGGGCGTCGGCGAAGATCTTGGCGCAGCGTTCGGTGGACTCGGCCTCGTCGCAGGTGTCGAGGCCGGCGGCCCGCCAGACCTCTTCGCGCATCTCGACGATGACGGTGGAGGAGCCCTCCCCGGTGGCGGGGTCCTTCGCGTAGGGGTAGCCGTGGAGCTGCATCGCTCCGTGCGGTGTCTCGGCGATCTCGAAGCGGAAGGCGTCGAAGGCGAAGTCGGCGGCGAGCCAGATGTAGCGGCAGCGGTGGGAGGTGATGCGGGGGCGGAAGACCTCGGCGTGGGTCTGCCGGGTGAGGCTGTGCACTCCGTCGGCGGCGATCACCAGGTCATGGGTGGCGGCGAGTTCGGCGGCGGGCGGGGCCTCGGTGCGGGTGTGGAGCAGGACGCCGAGGGCGTGGCAGCGGGCGTGCAGGATCTCCAGGAGCCGGCGTCGGCCGAGGGCGGCGAAACCGTGGCCGCCGGAGGTGAGGCGCTGTCCCCGGTGCACGACGTCGATGTCGTCCCAGCGGACGAACTCGGCCGTCAGTGCCCGGTAGACCTCGGGGTCGGCGTGCTCGATGCCGCCCAGGGTCTCGTCGGAGAGGACGACGCCGAAGCCGAAGGTGTCCTCGGGTGCGCCGCGCTCGAAGACGGTGACCTCGCGGTCCGGGTCGAGCCGCTTGAGCAGGGCTGCCGCGTACAGCCCGCCGGGCCCGCCGCCGATGACGGCGACGCGCAGCGGTGGGCGGCCGGTGGGAAGGGGGGCGGGGAGGGGGGAAGGGAGGGGAGGCATGGTCAGCGGCCCTGCCAGTTCGGGGGCCGCTTCTCGGTGAAGGAGGCGTGGAACTCGGCGTAGTCCTCGCCGTTCATGAGCAGGGCCTGGGTGTTGGCGTCGAGCTCGACCGAGGCGGCCAGGGGCATGTCGAGTTCGGCGGTCAGCAGGGCCTTGGTCTGCGCGTAGGCGAGGGCCGGGCCCTGCGCGAGGTGGCGGGCGAGGGCGGTGGCGCGGGCGTCGGACTGGCCTTCGTCGGTCAACTCGCTGAGCAGGCCGATCCGTTCGGCCTCGGGGGCGCGGACGGGTTCGCCCAGCATCAGCAGCCGGGTGGCGTGGCCGAGGCCGACGACCCGGGGCAGCAGGTAGGCGGCGCCCATGTCCCCGCCGGACAGGCCGACCTTGGTGAACAGGAACACGAACCGGGCGGAGGGGTCGGCGATCCGGAAGTCGGCGGCGAGCGCGAGTACGGCGCCCGCTCCGGCCGCGACGCCGTGCACGGCCGCGATCACCGGGAAGGGGCATTCGCGCAGGGCGCGCACGACCTGCCCGGTCATGCGGTTGAAGTCGAGGAGCTGTGCGGTGTCCATGGCGAGGGTGGCGCCGATGATGTCGTCCACGTCGCCGCCGGAGCAGAAGCCGCGCCCCTCCCCCGCGAGGACCAGGGCGCGCACGGTGCGTTCCCTGGCGAGTTCGGCCAGGAGGTCACGCAGGTCCGCGTAGGCGCCGAAGGTGAGGGCGTTGAGCTTGTCGGGCCGGGCGAGGGTGACGGTCGCGACGCCGTCGTCGTCCAGGGTCAGCCGCAGATGACGCCACTTCTCGGTGCGCTGGGCGGAGCTGAGGAAAGGGCTCATCGGGGCACGGCCTCCTTCGGTGGCGGTCCCTTGCAGTCCCTCGCGCCTCCTGGGGAGCGCTCCGGGGCCCTCGGGATCCTCGGGGGTCCTTCGAAGTTATCACCGGTCCGTGACCGCCGTCACGAGTGCGCGATATCAGGCATCCTCGCGTGCCCGCCTGCGCAGGGCGCGCCCTGGCCGGGCCCGGCCAGGGCCCGTTTGTGCCGTGCATCACGCCCAAAGTCCCGACCTGTGGGGGCGCAGGTCCCGGCACGACCCGGCGAGAGACCCTGGGGGAACGGCTTTTCGCTTCGTACGGTGGAAGCAAGGCTCCTCTCCTGCCCGATCGGACCCCACCTTGCACTCAGCTTCCGGCCCCGCCTCCTGGCGTATCGAACTGCCGCACTCGTCGTACGCCGTGCCGATGGCGCGTGCCCTGGTCCGTACGGCGCTGGCGGAGCTGGAGGCCGCGGAGGCGGACTGCCACACGGCCGAGCTGCTGACCGCCGAGCTCGTGGCGAACGCCGTCGAGCACGCGGACAGCTCCGCCCCCATCGAGCTGGTGGTGGAGCTGTTGCCGACGGGATTCCAGGTGGAGGTGCACGACGGTGACCCGGAGCCGCCGGGGAACCTGGACCGCGGTGCCGGGGACGCGAGCCCCGACCCCTGGCAGGAGCACGGCCGGGGCCTGCTGCTGATCCGTACCCTCAGCTCGGACTGCGGTCACCGCCGCACGCCCACCGGCAAGGCGGTCTGGTTCACGCTCCCCGCGTCGCGCTGAGCGGTTCCTCCGTCGTGCCGAGGCGCGAGTGCCGGCGGCCGTAGAGCCCGTACACCAGCGCTCCCACGATCAGGAACACGCCGAACTGGAGCCAGGTGCGCCAGCCCGTTCCGTAGATCAGGTACAGGCAGAAGAGCACGCCCAGCACCGGCAGCACCGGGAACAGCGGCACCCGGAAGGACCGCTGGAGGTCCGGGTTGCGGCGGCGCAGTGCGATCACCGCGACGTTGACGACGGCCATGATGGCGAGGGTGCCGATGGTCGTGAGGTTCATGACGACGTCGAGCGGGACGACCGCCGCCGGGACCGCGAAGACGCAGGCCACGATCCAGGTGTTGGCGACCGGCGTCGAGGTCCTGGGCGAGATGCGTTCGAAGACGCGCGGGATGAGTCCGTCGCGGGACATCGACATCAGGATCCTGGTCTGCCCGTACATCACCGCGAGGACGACCGAGGCGATGGCGACGACCGCGCCGAAGGCGATGATTCCGCCGCCGAGCGAGGAGTCGGTGACCTGGTTGACGATCAGGGACAGCGCGGCGGGCTTGGAGGCCACCTCGTCGGCCGACATCGCGCCGATGGCGGCGATCGCGACCAGGCAGTAGAGCAGTGTGACGACACCGATGCAGATCATGATCGCGATGGGGATGTTCTTGCGCGGGTTCTTGACCTCTTCACCGGCCGTGGTGATGGCGTCGAAGCCGATGTACGAGAAGAACGCGACCGAGGCGCCGGAGGTGACGCCCATCAGCCCGTGCGCGGCGAACGGCGACAGGTTGTCGGAGTTGAACGCGGTGAAGGCGATCGCACAGAACAGGATCAGCACCGCGATCTTCACGACGGCCATCACCGCGGTGGCGCGGGCGCTCTCGCGGATGCCGCGCACCAGGAGCAGCGCGGCGAGCAGCATCACGACGACGGCCGGGATGTTGACGATCCCGCCGTCGCCGGGCGGGCTGGAGAGGGCTGCGGGCAGCTGCCAGCCGATCAGGCTGTCGAGGAGTTCGTTGAGGTACTGGCCCCAGCCGACGGCGACGGCCGAGACCGAGATGCCGTACTCCAGCAGCAGGCACCAGCCGACGAGGAAGGCGATGCGCTCGCCGAGGGTGGCGTAGGCGAAGGAGTACGAGCTGCCCGAGACAGGGATCGCGCCGCCCAGCTCCGCGAAGGAGAACGCGGTGAAGATGCAGGTGATGGCGGCCAGGACGAAGGAGACGACGACAGCGGGTCCGGCTTCGGCGACGCTGTCGGAGAGGCCGACGAAGATGCCGGTGCCGACGATGGCGCCGACGCCGAAGCACACGAGCTGGAAGAGCCCCATGGTGCGCTTCAGGCCGTGGCCCTCCAGGTCCGCGCCGGATTCCGCGACGAGGAGATCGGGCGACTTGATGCGCTTGAGGGTTGGCATGGGGTGGTTCTCTTCTCTGGTGCACGGCGTACGCAAAAACGGATGGGGTCCGAGCAGAAGCGCCCGAACCCCATCAAGCAGGGTCATCGTAGCCAATGCGCTGCATATTCACCCAATCGGGTGTATTGCTATGCGCCTATGCCCGCATCCGTGTCGGCCATCGTCGCGACCAGTACGGCCTTGATCGTGTGCAGCCGGTTCTCCGCCTCGTCGAAGACGACGGAGTGCGCGGACTCGAAGACCTCGTCGGTGACTTCGAGCGACTCCAGCCCGTACTGCTCGTGGATCTCGCGGCCGACCTTGGTGCCGAGGTCGTGGAAGGCGGGCAGGCAGTGCAGGAACTTCACGTCCGGGTTGCCGGTGGCGCGCAGCACGTCCATGGTCACGGCGTACGGGCCGAGGGCCTCGATGCGCTCGGCCCAGATCTCCTTGGGCTCGCCCATCGACACCCAGACGTCGGTGGCGACGAAGTCCGCTCCCCGTACGCCCTCCGCGACGTCCTCGGTGAGGGTGATGCGGGCACCGCTCGCCCCGGCCAGCTTGCGGGCCTCGGCGACGATCTGCTCGGCCGGCCAGTAGGCGCGGGGGGCGACGATCCGGACGTCCATGCCGAGCAGGGCGCCGGTGACCAGGTAGGAGTTGCCCATGTTGAAGCGGGCGTCGCCGAGGTAGGCGAAGGCGAGCCGTTCCAGGGGCTTGTCCGGGGCGTGCTCGGTCATGGTCAGGACGTCGGCGAGCATCTGGGTGGGGTGCCAGTCGTCGGTGAGGCCGTTGAAGACGGGGACACCGGCATGGGCGGCCAGTTCCTCGACGGTGGCCTGGGCGTCGCCCCGGTACTCGATGCCGTCGAACATCCGGCCCAGTACGCGCGCCGTATCCTTCGGCGACTCCTTGTGCCCCATCTGGGATCCGGCCGGGTCGAGGTAGGTCGTCGACGCACCCTGGTCGGCCGCCGCGACCTCGAAGGCGCAGCGGGTCCTGGTGGACGTCTTCTCGAAGATCAGCGCGATGTTCTTGCCGCGCAGCCTCGGCACCTCGGTGCCGGACTTCTTGGCCGCCTTCAGCTCGGCGGCCAGGGCGAGCAGACCACGGAACTCCTCGGCGGAGAAGTCGAGCTCCTTGAGGAAGTGGCGGCCGGCGAGATCTGTGAGGGGTGACGTCATGGTGGGGCTCCAGGGGACGACCGGACGGAGTGATGAAATCCTATACGGAAGAACGCATCACTATACGGGCCGTAGGGGTTCTATACGGCCTCGCGTTCGATCGGACAGCTCATGCAGCGCGGCCCGCCCCGTCCCCTGCCCAGTTCGCTGCCCCTGATCTCGATCACTTCGATGCCCTGTTTCCGCAGATGGGTGTTGGTGGTCACATTCCTCTCGTACGCCACCACGACGCCGGGCTCGACCGCGAGCACGTTGCAGCCGTCGTCCCACTGCTCGCGTTCCGCCGCATGAACATCCTGCGTCGCGGTGAGCACCCGTACCGAGTCCAGGCCGAGGGCGGCGGCGATCGCGCGGTGCATGTGCTCCGGCGGGTGGTCGGTGACCTTCAGTTCGTTGTCCCCGGCGCCCGGTTCGATCGTGTACGAGCGGAGCATGCCGAGGCCCGCGTACTGGGTGAAGGTGTCGCCGTCGACCATCGTCATCACCGTGTCCAGGTGCATGAACGCCCGCCGCTTGGGCATGTCCAGCGCCACGATGGTCCGCGCGGAACCGGCCGCGAAGAGACCACGGGCCAGCATCTCCACCGCCTGCGGGGTGGTCCGCTCGCTCATCCCGATCAGGACCGCGCCGTTGCCGATGACCAGGACGTCGCCGCCCTCGATGGTGGACGGGTAGTCGCTCTGACCCTCGGACCAGGTGTGGAAGGGGCCGGCGTCCGGTCCTGTGAACAGCGGGTGGTGCCGGTAGATCGCCTCGAAGTGCACGGTCTCGCGCTGCCTGGCCGGCCAGCGCATCGCGTTGATCGACACTCCGTCGTAGATCCAGGCGGAGGTGTCGCGGGTGAAGAGGTGGTTGGGCAGCGGGCCGAGCAGGAAGTCGTCGGGTTCCATCACGTGGAAGCGGACCGAGGTCGGCTCGGGGTGGCGGGCCAGGTACTCGCGCTTGGTCATGCCGCCGACCAGGGCTTCGCAGAGCTCGGCGGCGGGCAGTTCGTCGAAGGCGGCGCGCAGGTGGTCGGTGGCGAGCGGGCCGTACTCCTTCTCGTCGAAGACCCGGTCCAGTACGAGGCGTCTCGCGGCGGGGAGTTCGAGTGCCTCGGTGAGCAGGTCGCCGAAGAGGTACACCTCGACGCCCCGGTCGCGCAGTACGTCCGCGAACCCGTCGTGCTCCTGCCGCGCCCGGCGCACCCACAGCACGTCGTCGAAGAGGAGCGCGTCCTTGTTGCTGGGTGTGAGCCGCTTCAGCTCCAGGTCGGGGCGGTGGAGGATGACGCGGCGCAGCCGCCCGGTCTCGGAGTCGACATGGAATCCCATGGCTCCCATCCTGGCCGAGACGGGCGGTTCGCGCCCTGCTGATGCCGAGGGTCGAGGGCCGAGGGCGCTGATGCCGGAATCAGAGGGAACGGGCGATCAGGACCAGCAGGGTGATGACGAGGGCGACGAGGACGGCGACGACTGCCAGGACGATTTTGATGCGGCGGGCGTGGTCGTCGTCGGGGGCGGGTGTTGAGGTGGAGGGGCGGGTGGGGGGTGAGGGCGGGGCGGGTGTGGTGGGTGGGGCCGGGGCGGATGTGGTGGGGCGGGGCTGGCTCTCCTCGGGTAAGGAGGGCCGCACCGCCGCAGGGGGCGGTCCGCCCTCCGGGGGTGGTCGGCCGGGGTCGTCGCTGCGGCTGCCGCGCGGCTCGCGTCCTCTGGTGAGCACCGCACGCCACACCTCCTCGCGCAGTCCCGGCAGTTCCCCCGCTTCGAGGATCTGGCGTACGGCGGACCTGGCGGCGGGGTCGGGGCCGGAACGCAGCCTGGGCAGGAGTTCCTCCAGGCGGGCGCTGGGGCTTGCCTCGGCGGCCAGGGGGCGGACCGCCCAGCCGTAGAGGGTCGCGGCGTTGGCGGCGCGGACCTCGTCGTCGGGGTGGGTGTCGGCGGGGCTCTGCCAGCGGGGCAGGAACAGTGCCGCTTCGAGGCAGGCCTCGCAGAACTGGAGCCTTACCGGGTCCCGCCATTGGGGCCAGCGGGAGGCGGCCTCCGTGATGAGGAGGGTGGTCGCCGGGTAGCTGAGGCGCTCGCGGGTGGCGGTGATCAGGTCCGTGTCGGCGACGCCGGGGAGGGTTTGGGTCAGGGGCCCGTGTTCGGCGTCGGCGGGGGTGGTCTCTTCGAGGGCTTGGAGGAGGGAGAGGAGTTCGGGGTACGGGGTGGAGGACTTGCGGCGGAGGGTGGGGATGAGGCGGCGGGGGGTGGAGGTGGGGGCGGGCCAGTGGGGGGTGGGGGTGGGGTTTTGGGTGGGGGTGGGGTTTGGGGTGTGCGGGGGTGGGGTGGGGGGTGTTTGGGGTGGGGCGGACGGGTGGGGGGTGGGAGCGGGTTGGGGTCGGGCGGACGCGTGGGGAGTCGGGGCGGGGTGGGATGGAGCGGACGCGTGGGAAGCCGGGGCGGGGTGGGATGGAGCGGACGCGTGGGAGGTGGGGGGTACTGGGGGCGGGGGCGAGGGGTGGGGGCTCCGGCGGGGGCCGCCCCCTTGCCCGCCCGTTCCGCCCCCGGGGGGCGGCCCCGCCGCCCAAGGGGGCGGGGGCGTGGCCCGCGCCCCAGGGGGCGGGGGCGTGGGTCGCGCCCCAGGGGGCGGGGGCGAGGGTCGCGTCCAAGGGGGCGGGGGCGTCGTCGCGGGGTCTCGGGGTTGGTGGCGGTCGCGGGCGATGCGGAGTTGGCGTTGGCGTTCCAGTTCGCGTTCTTGTTCGCGGCGGGTTTCCAGGGTGCGGGCACGGAGTTGTTCGTGTGCGCGTGGCGGGGCGACCTGTTGGCGGGCCGAGGGGGCGGGTTTCAGGTGGTGCAGGGCGCGTTCGGCGGCGCGCTGGAGCTGTTCGCCGTCCAGGTTGTTCGCCTTGCTGCCGTCAGCCGCGTCGCCCAGGGCGTCCGACACCTCGTACATGCGGTCGGGCCGGCCGATCCGTGCCAGGTAGTGGCCGACCAGGTGGGTGGCGAGTTCCTCCGCCAGGTCGCCGTGCCGTTCGTCCGGGTCGACCCGGGTGCGCCGGGAGTCCGGGGCCGTCGATCCCGGCCAGCGGCGTACGAAGGCGAACCGGATCAGGCCGGACTCGGCGGTGTCCCGGGTGGCGAACGTCCAGGTGCCGGGGAGGACGGCGCTGAAGATCCCGTGCATGCCCATCAGCGTGCGGCAGGCGCTGCGCCCGCCCTCCCGGTCCAGCACCATCAGCCCGCGCCGGGGGTGCCGCAGCAGTTCCGCCGCCGCCGCGACCAGCGGGCGTGCGGTGTCCGGGGTGGCGCCGTCGGACTCGTCGGTGAAGACGGCCAGGCCCCGGGCGGAGGAGTCGGCGAGCGCCGCGGCCGGGACCTTGGGCAGTTCGCCCCGTACCTCTCCCCAGTCCGGGCCGCCCCGTGCCCAGGACCAGTTGTCCAGTCCCACACAGGTGTCGGGGTCCAGCGCCCCCGCCGAGCCGATGAGTGCGTGGCAGAGGGTGCCCGGCCGCCCGCCGGGGTCGCGGCGCGGGGTGCGGCGCAGCAGCATGACCATGCCCTGTTCCTGCTCCAGCCGGACCAGGCCCGCGGCGTCGGGGCCGTCGTCGGGGCTGAAGTTGCCGCGCAGCAGCGGTGCCACGCTGCGGAACAGCTCCTGTGCGGTGGCCGGGTCGCAGGACCAGGCCACCGGTCCGAAGCCGGTGTTGCCCGAGCGGTTGCCCGCGTCCCAGCGGAAGACGATCTGCTCGACCGATTCGTCTCCCTGTCGCCCGCCCATCAGGCCCCCACCTCTTCCCGGTCGACGCCGGGCAGCAGCCCGCACATGGCAAAGATCGACAGCAGCGGGGTCAGTACCCGCCGGGGCCGTACCCCGTTGGGGAAGGCCGAGTCGCGTTCCTGTCCTCCGGTGGCGGCCACGAAGTGCAGTGTGCAGCGCCCGCAGTCGTCGTACGGTTTCAACCAGGCCCGGCTGCCGTGGTGTTGTACGAAAGCGTAGGCGTCCCGGCTCTCCTCGCGCACCGTCGCGACGTCGAATCCCGGTCCGGCGGAGCGGTTGAGCCAGCGGTCCACGGCCGGGTCGAACCGTACGAGGTCGCTCTTGTTGACGGCGACGGCCGCCGCCGCGTCGACGTAACGCCCGTCCCTGGGGATGCGGTTGAGGACGGTGGTGAACGCCTCGTCCCCCAGGTCGCGTTGGTGCAGTCCGACGCGCGCGCGGATCGGGTCGAGGGTGGACAGGTGGAGTGCGCGCAGCGGGTCGAGCACGAAGATGAACGCGCCGACCTCGCCGAGGAAGCGGGCCACCTCGTTGTCCTGCGCGAGGTCCTCGCCCGCGAGGTCGAAGAAGAGGACGGGCCGGTTCACCCCGGTTCCGGTGACCAGGAGCCCGTCGGCGAAGTCGGCGAAGGGTTCCTGGTGGGTGCCGTCGAGCATTTCGCCCTGATGGAGGCGCTGGACCTTCTCCTGGAGGAACTCGCGGTGCCAGTCCGGGTTCAGCGGGAGGCAGGTCAGTCCGTACGGTTCGAGGCCGCCCTGCTCGATCTCGCCGAGCATCGCGGCCAGCAGGTGGGTCTTGCCCGCGGCGGAGCTGCCGACCATGGCGATGGTGAGGGGTTCGCCGTTGGTCAGGTAGGGCACGGGCAGGTAGTGGGGGCGCGCGGCGGGGGCGTGCGGGCACGCCTGGAAGGCGTGCCGGAGGGATTCCGTGCGGTGCATCGGCCGCAGTTCCGCCGTGAGGTCGAGCGGTTTGTACTCCTTCTTGGCGTTGCGTGCGAAGAGCCGGCTCTCGTCGTAGGCGACGGGGAGGCGGCAGTGCGGGCAGAGCGCGGACCGCTGTACGACCGGGGGCGCAGGCGCCGGTTCCGGGGGTGGGGCCGCGGCTCTGCGGGGCAGTCCGGTGGCGAACAGGTCGCGCAGCGAGCGGCGGCCGGTGCGCGAGGCCGGATATTCGTAACCGCCGTTCCACTCCTGCCCGTTGGCCTCGGCCGTGCCGCTCCCGGGCGTCGCGCCGAGGCCACGGGCCCGGCGTTTGGCCGCCGTACGGTCGTCGAAGTCGGCGCGGGCCCTGGCCAGCGGGTCGCTGGCGGTGGGGGTGGCACCCAGCGGGTCCGGGACGCCGAGCAGCCGCAGCAGGTCGGCGGCGGCGGGCCGGTCGGCGGCGAGCGCGGCGAAGGCACCGCCGGAGGCGCCGCCGAAGGTTCCGCCGGAGCTCCCATGGGCCGTCCCGTTGCCGAGTGCGGCGAGCTGCCGGTAGTCGGCGAGGTCGGCGGGCGGTCCCTGACCGTTGCTGGTGCGCCCGGAGAGCAGGGTGTACGCGAGCTGGGCGACGGCCCACACGTCGTCGCGTTCGTCGGCGAAGCCCCGGCCCTCGCACTGTTCGGGCGAGGCCCAGGGGCCGGTGCCGAAGGCGTCGCGGGGGTCGCCCGCCCGGATCACGGCGTACGGTTCGGCGAGCTGGATCCGCCTGCCGTCCCAGCGGACGGTGTGCGGGGTGAGGGCCCGGTGGACGAGCCCGGCAGCCCCCAACAGACGTACGGCCAGCACGAGTTGGCTGATCACGTTGCGCTGCGCCTGGATGCCCAGGGCGCCCAGGCGCTCCGCGAGCGGGTCGCCGACGGGGCGTTTGTACAGCACGAAGGGCTCGGGGGCGTCCAGGTTGAAGCCCACGAGCCGGGTGAAGATCTCGCCGTACGGTTCGCTCCCGTAGCTCCGCTCGACGGTGACGGCGGCGGCGACCTCGCGTTCCAGGGCGTCGAACGCCGCCGGGTTGCTGCGGGCGGAGAGCGGCAGCCGGTGCTGGACGACCTCCCAGCCGTCGCCGAGTTTCGCCTCGCGGGTCAGTGCCGTGCCGCGCCCGCCGACGCGGCGGTCGTCGCCGAACCCGGCCGCGAAACGAACGGAGTCCCCCTTGAGGAGGAAGAACTCCAGCTCTTCGGCCGGTAGCGCCTCTGTCATGCGTACTCGCCTTCCGCTTCCGGTTCGTCGTACGAGCGCACGGTGCGGACCCCGCCGGTGCGCAGTGGTACCAGGCTCAGCACTCCGGCGTGCCGGCCGCCCGGTGTCCACACCACGTCGTCCGCCGGGCCGTGCCAGCCGTCCGGGTCGACGACCTCCGCGCCCCGGCGAGCGGCCTCCGGGGCGAACCGCACCCGCCGTTCGGCCTCCGGGTCCCTGGAGAGCATCCGGCGGTGTTCGGCGGCGCACAGCCGCAGGGCCCGTTCGGCGAAGGAGTCCGAGTCGAGCATTTCGGCGGTGCGGTCGACGGCGACCCCGAGCAGGAGTGCCGCGCCGGGGCGGTTCTCGGTGTGCGGGACGAACGGCGGGGGCGCGGCGACGGCATCGCGGCGCAGGGCCGCGTGCTCCTGGTCGAGGAGACCGGTCACCTTGGGTGCGAGGGGGAGCCGGGAGGCGGCGTCGGGGTCGCGCTCGACGGTCGCCCAGCAGGAGCCGAGGAGGCCGGTGATGCCGTGGGTCAGGTCGGAGACGAGGGTCGAGACGAGCGCGGAGCCCCCGTCGCCGGTCTCCCGCTCAAGCCAGGCCGGACGTGCGGCGTCGCTCAACTCCCATTCGTCGTAGGGCTGTTCGAAGCGGTGGTGGGAGTGCGTACCGTACGGGGAGGTGGACTGCTCCGGCGGGAAGGCCGCGTCGGGCGCGGGCGCGAAGATCTCGCTGAGCGGGCTGCCGGTGTGATCGGTGTCGACGGCATCGCTCCAGCTGTCCCAACTCCACACCTGAGTGGTGGGGTTGACCGACTCGCCCGACTCGCCCGTCTCCCCCGTAGCGCCGGGCTCTCCGGAATCGCCGGACTCCCCCGACGCCGGCTCGTACTCGTACCCGGTGTTCGCCCCTGGAGCGACGGCGGGTCCACCCGCGGCCACGGCGGGCCGCTGGGGCGGCTCGTACGTTTCCACCCGCTCGGCAACCCGCCTCAGCAGTACGGCGATTGCCCGCGCCCCGTCGGAGCAGTGGTAGCGGGCGTCGGCGAACAGCCAGTCGTGCACGGCCGTTTCGGCGAGCAGCCCGTCGATGTCGTCCACGCAGCCCGCCGCCTCGCGCACCCGCATCTCCGTCCACCAGGCATCGACGGCCCGCGTCCAGTCCCGTGCCGAGAGGGTGACCGAAAGGGCCACCGCGAGCACCAGTGCACCGGCCCCCAGCCAGGGTGGCACCGAGGCGAGTTGGCCGACAAGACCGCCTGCCACGCCACCGGCCAGTCCGGCGACGAGGCGGCCGAACCACCCCGTCGTACCGCCGCCGTCGATGCGCCGGTCCGGTGAGCGGCTGGGCCTGCCGCTCATCATGAGCAGGGCGGGCACCGCCATCGCCGCACCGGCGAGGGGGCCGATCAGCCAGCCGAACCAGGGCCACAGTCCGGCGGCGAAGGCGAGCAGGAGGGCCAGGCCGGGGTCGACGGCGGCGGGCCGGTCGTGGCCCACGACGAAGGGGGCCGGGCGGGCGAGTTCGGCCGCGTAGCCGCTCGGGCAGACCTGGTCGAGCTCGCTGAGCCGGGCGGCGCTGCCCACGGGTGCGGACTGGTCGGAAAGGCCGCCGAGCCTGGCGGCGACCGACCTCAACGGCAGTCCCTTGCCGAGGAGTTGCTCGGTGTAGCCGCGCAGTCCCGGGCCGACGCTCTCGCGTGAGACCTCGGCTATCTCGGGGAGTTCGATGCCGCGCCGGTTCAGCCGGCTGCGCTGTTCGGGCGTCAGGCGCAGTCCGTCGCCTTCGGTGAGGGCGCCCGCGATGGTCTCGCGGTAGCTCTCCAGGGCGGCGGCAAGTTCGCCCAACGCGCTTGGCACGTCGGCCTGTTGGCGGGCGGAGGTGAAGAGTCCCGAGGCGGTGCGGGTCTGTTCGTACGCGCTCTCGGCGTTGCGCAGTGCCTGTTCGCACCTGCGGTGGCGCAGTTCGGCGTCGCCGCCGTGCACCAGCCAGGCCCGGTCGCGGATGCTGCGGGGGATGCCGCCGCCGAGCAGCGGGGACAGTTCGGAGGGGACGGCCTCCTGGGATCCGGTGGCCGGTTCGTCGGCGTAGCCGGAGTGGGCGGCGGGTGAGGCGGCGGCGACGAGCGCGGGTGCGGGTACGTCCTGACCGGCCAGGGTGTCGAGGGCCTGGCGCCAGGTCCGGCGGCGGGCGGCCTCCGTCAGATCGTGTTCGAGGATGTGCACCCCGGGTACGGCGACCCCGTCCGTCACCTTCCCCAGCGCGAGCAGCACCGCGTCGAACACCCCGGGCTCGGAGATCACTTCGATCAGCGGCCGCAGTACGTCGCCGTCGTCGAGCCCGCCCGCCGGGGGCGCCTCGCCCGCGAGCGGGTCGAGGATCCACAGCACTCCGGCGTCCGGCGGCCGCAGGGAGAGCGGCCGTACCAGGGGACGGGCCGGCGGCACGGGTACGGAGGCGGCCTGCGCCTCCTGGTCGGCCGGTCCGATCGCCAGGCAGACGATGCGGGCGGCCCCGTGTGCGAAGAGCTGTTCGTAGAGCAGTTGGTTCCGGTCGAGTTCGGCGGCGTGGTCGACGACGAGGAAGCGCCGCCGTGCGCCGGCCGACGCCCGTACGGCGGCGAGGGACTCGCGCACCGCTCGGGCGACCGCACCCGGTTCGGCGTCCGGTCCGGTGACCGGGCGCAGGTCGAGGCAGACCGCGTGTGCGGGCAGCCCTTGTTCGATGATCACCACTGCTCCCCTTCCGACCCCTGTCCGGCCGAGGGCTTGCGGAAGCGGTCGCCGTCCGGGTCCGGACGGCCCGGACCCGGGCTGCCGGGACCCGGGCTGCCGGGCTCCTTCGCCTCCCGGGCACCGTCGAGGTCCTCCGCCGCAACGGGTTCCTGCGGCCACTCGGCCTCTTCGTCGAACCACAGGGGGCCGTCGTCCTGGAAGGGGCTGGGCCGGGTGCGGCCGTTCGTGGTCGGGCGGTCGCTCGCGACCACCCATTCCTCGTCGCCCGGCCACTCGTCACCGGCGGGCCCGGGCCCGTGCCCGTTCACCCGGGTCGTGTCCTCCGGTGCGGATCCGCCGCCCGCCGGACCGGTCCCGGTCGCGTACCGCCCCCGGCCCAGCGCCCGGGGGCCGCTGCCCCGTTCCACCCCGTAACGCTGGAAGAGCGCACGCAGGTTGGGCCGGGTGGGGCGCAGGGCGCCCGGGAAGCGGAGGTCCAGGGCGCCCTGGAGGGTGCGCTCCCAGAAGCCGTGCAGCGGGACCATCCACTCCTCGTCCTCGGCCCCGTACTCCGCCGAGAGCTCTTCGAGGAGCGCGATCTGCTGGGGTGCCACGTCCTGGACCAGGGTGCGGAAGAGTTCCGAGGGCGCGACGGGGGTGGTGGTGAGGCCGTGCGGCTGGGCGGCCATCAGCTGGTCGCAGAAGTCCTCGATGATCTCGCCCTCGTCGAGCAGCGCCCACTGTTCGTACGCCCGCAGCAGGCCCGACCAGCTGGAGACGGACTCGTCGAAGGCCTCCAGCCGCAGCGTCATGGTGGCGGAGTCGCCCTCCTGGAGCCGGATCCGGATGGCCCTGGGCGAGTGGGCGGGGCCGCTCACCTCGACGCGGCCGTTCCACATGGCGCACAGGATGCGGTGCAGGATGCGCTGGCGGTCGTCCTCGGTGCTGGCAAGCCAGTCGTCGCGGTAGCCGAGCCGCTGGCGCCACTGGAGGAAGTCGTCGGTGCCGGCCGCGTCCCGGGACTCGGCCCACAGCCGCAGTACGTGCCTGACCTCGGACACGTCGGTGAGGCTCATCCCGCTGCGGAACAGCACGACGGTGATCGCCTGGGTGTCCACGGCCCGGGTCTCCGGCCTGCCGCCCAGGTCGCGCGGCAGGTTCAGCTCCTCCTGGAGGAAGCGGGCGTTGCGTTCGTTGGTCTCGCTCTGCGGGTAGACGATGAGGACCTTGAGGGGGCCGTTGCCGTCGGGGGTGAAGCCGACCGGCAGCAGGCTGGCGAGCTGGGAGCGGAACTGTTCCAGCCAGCGCGCGTCGACGGACGCCTCGGCCTCCTCGTCCCCCGCGGCCGCCTGGAGGAGTACCCCGAGCGAGGGCAGCAGGGGACGGTCGTTGAGCATGCTGGCCTCGCCGAACAGGCCCTTGACCCGGCGTTCGACGACCTGCTTGATCTCCTTGACGGCGTCGCGCGGGGAGCGCCGTACTGCGTCCAGGGCGAGCTGCCAGTCGCCCGGCTGGACCAGTTTGTCGAGGAGTCCCGCCGCGTCCTGGTTCTCGGGCAGTCCCTCGTTCTGCCGCAGCCGGTCGAAGACGTCGTCGTAGAAGGCACCGAGGGTGCCCTGCGGGGGCAGCAGGTAGGCGACGCCGGTGCGGTCGTCGCGGTAGAGCTCCTTGCGGCGGTCCCGGAAGGACTTGCGCTCGTCCTCCTCGTGCGACTTCAACGCCCGTACCAGAGCGGAGACTTCCTTGATCGTGCGGGCGAGGGGGGCGCGCCAGCGCAGCTCGTGGTCCTTCCAGCTGCGGTGCCACAGCCGGTTGGCCCGCCACTGGTACCAGGTGTCCTGCTCCTCGACGGCCAGCTGGACGTCCGGGTCGCCCCAGCGGGCCGGGACGATGCCGCCGACGCTGCGCCTGACGCGCGGGACCTGGGGTGCGGAGGGGGTGACTCCGTCGGGCTTGTCGGGGTCGTTCTTACGGTTGTCGAGCATCCCGGCGAAGCCGACGGCGGCGGCCCGCTGCTGGTGCTCGGGCAGCCCGAGCAGTACCCGCTCGGCTCTGAACGGCCCTATCACGCCGAGGAGTTCGCGTACTCCGGTGCCCGGTTTGAAGTCCTCGACCATGCGCGGGACCTCGCGCCCCAGTTCCCGGTCGAGGCGGCTGAGGCCGTCCTCCATGTCGCCGATCCGGTCCCGCAGGGCCTGCCCGATGTCCTTGCCCCCCTTGGGCAGCGGGTCGGGCGCCGGGACCTCGGGGGCCTCCCTGGTCCACAGGGCGCCGATGCCGCAGCGGTCGAAGAGGTCGCGCACCCGCTCGGTGCCCTCCTCGTCGGCGCGCAGGGCCCGCTCGCCCATGTCCCGTACGGCCTGGGCGAGGAGACGGCTGGCGACGATCTCCGCGAGGTCGTCGACCGGGACGGTCAGGGAGGCGGCCAGACTGGTGGACATGCCCCGGTGGCCGATGCCGGAGCGGGACGGGGTGGAGCGTTCCACGCTCTTGTTGACGAAGCTGGCGGCGAACGACATGTAGTCGCCCTCGCTGCGCCCGTTGGCGGAGTCGTCGCCCAGCTCGGTGCCGATCAGCGACATCACCATCGCGGTCGCCGAGCGGCGCAGGTCCTCGGGCCTGATCCCGGAGGGCTTGCTGAACAGGAACGCGGTCTGCACCGTCGAGGAGCGCAGCCGCACCAGCCCCTCCCCCGGGTAGCGGACGGCGAGCGAGCCCTGCTGCTCGACGTCGCCGAAGTCGGACTGGGCGCTGGGCACGTTCTGGTCGTCGACGAGCCGGGAGAGGTCCACCAGGGCGCGGGCGGCGTTGAGTTCGGCGTCCCGGCCGCCGCCCGCCTCGGGCGGGAACGCGGACGGCATCACGACGAGGGGGTAGATCTTCACCCCGGGCACCTTGGACTTGCGGAACTCGTGCCCGATGAGGTGGATGAAGTCGTAGAAGATGCCGGCGCCGGTGCCGCCGGCCACCGAGAACGCCACGAACACGTCGCAGCCCCGGATCTGCCGTCCGCCGACGTCCCGCAGGTCACCGGCGGAGTTGCTGATCTCGCTGATGGCGGCGCGCAGTTGGCCGAGCACCGGCTCCAGGCCGCCGCGCAGGGTGGCGAACAGCGCGGACCTGCCGACGGTGGGCAGCTGGCCCGCCCCGTTGTGCAAGGGGGCGACGCGCGGCTCACGCTCCTTGGGCGGCAGCCAGGTGCGGGTCTCCTCGTGGAGGGCGACGCGCAGCATCCGGGCGACGTCCGGGGAGCTGTCGTAGTGGGCGGGCAGCAGGTCGTGGACGACCCGTGAGGTACGGGCGTACGCGGCCGCCTCGGCGCCCTTGGCCTGGAGGTGCGGCAGCTGGTCGAGCTCGGACTCGCTGAAGTCGGCGTACACGAACTGCAGGCAGTCGGGCAGCTGGAAGCGTTTGCGGCGCTCGTCACCGGCCAGCTTGGTGCCGTCGGGGCCGCAGAGCTCGCGGCGCAGACCGCGTTCCAGCTCGGCGCCGATGCGGCCGCCGGTGCCGCCCAGTCCGACGAAGAGCATGGGCTGGTAGATCTTCATCTGTCTCTCGTCTCCCCTTGGTGCCCGGGCTCAGAAGTTGGAGTCGTAACTGCGGCGGCCACCGGACCCGGACCCGGTCCCGGTCCCGGCCGCCGGGTCGCGCGGTGCGCCCCGGCCGCCGTTCGGGGTGCCGTTGCGGGGGCCGCCGGAGCCGTCCGGTCCGCCGGGGCCGCCGGGTCCGCCCTGCCTGCCGCCGGGCCGCCCGCCCGGCCGCCCACGGGGTGGCCTGGGAGGCGTGGTGGTGCGCCTGCTGTCGTGCACGAGCAGTTGCAGACCGTCCTCCATCTCCAGCAACTCCCCCGGGGCGAGCGTGCGTTCGCCCCTTCGGTGCAGCCGTACGGCGATCACTCCCGCACCGGTGCGGCTCAGCCGGTGGGCGGCCACGGTCGCCCGCCGCAGCTTGGGCGCGGATCCGCTGGCGCGCTCCACGGTGAAGTGGAAGGTGCCGCCGCTGCTCTGTCCGGGCCGTACCGTCAGGCTGTCGAGCGTCTGGGTGCCCCTGCACAGTTCGAGCCGTACGCCGGTCAGGTCGCGCAGCCGCTTGCGCGCCCTGATGAGGACGCCCACCACAGCGGCGGCCAGCAGCAGCAGCGCCGCCGCCGCGATCACGGCCCACCACCAGCGGTCCCACCAGGTGGGTGCGGCTTCGACGAGGGCTTCGAGGAAGGTGCTGTCCAGGGTGCTCCCCCGGGCGTCGGCGTCGACGACGACGACCGAGCCGCCGAGTTCGCCGAGCGCGACGCCCGTACCGACGGCCACCGTGAACTCGTGGTGCGAGGCGCCCGGTTCGGCCCGCACGGTGGCCGGGGCCACCTTCACAGCGGTGCCCGGGGGCAGGTCCGCGAGGCTGATCTTGAGGGTGTGCGCCACGGAGTCGTTGTTGGTGACGTCCAGGGTTCCCCGGAGGGTTCCCCCCGGGTACACGGTGCTTCGCTTGATGCTCAGCCCCGCCTCGACCTGTGCCGGTCCGGAGGCCAGGGTCGTGTACAGCGGCCGGTGGTCGGCGGTCACGCCGGGCGCGGACATCTCTCCGGTGACGGCGAGGGATCCGGTGGCCCCCTTGGGCACGTCGAGGGTGCCGGTGAAACGGGCGTCCCCGGCCTTGGCGTCGGGTGTGGTCCCGTCGTCCTTGAGCGTGACGTTCACCGGCGCGAAGCCCTGCCCGGTGACCTTGACGCCGACCTGGATCCCCTTGAGGAGGTTCTGGTCGGTGATGACGACGCCCTGCCGGGTCTGCATGCGCATTTCCACCACGGCCTTCTCGCCCGCGCGCGGCGAGGAGGGGTCGAGGGCGATCGCGGACCGGAGCCTGCCCTGCCAGATGGCCCGGACCGCGACGTCCTGGCTCCGGTGCCCCTCGGGCGCCTCGACGTTGACCCGCCACTTCCCCGGCATCGGGTTCTTCACCCGCAGCGCCTCGACGGGGCCGTCCTGGCCGCTGACCTCGAAGCTGGAGCCGTCGGCGGAACCGCTGGTGGGGACCTTCTTCCCGCTGGGGTCGTAGTACGTCACGGACACCTTGCGGTCGTGCTTGCTGACCGTGATGGAGCCGTCGGTGGCGATCGGCGGGATGGTCACCGACAGGTCCCCGGGCGGCTTGCCCCGGGTGCCCTCGACGACCTGGGCGCAGCGGGCGGCGGCGAAGGTCTCCTGGAGTGCCTGGTCGATCTGCTCCGAGTTGGAGACCACCCGCGCCCGGGGGGTGGCACCGGGGAGGTCGGCGCAGCCGTTGCGGTAGCCGCCCTTGGCCATCGCGTCGAGTGCGCCGCTGTCGATCTGGCTGCCGAAGCCCAGGGGCCAGATCTGCACCGACGCCGAGCGGGCGCGGGCGAGTTCCTCGGTGAGCTGCTTGGCCGCGTTGGACTGGCGGCTCGCGGCGTCGGCGCCGTACGCGGGGCTGTCGGCGACGTCCAGCTTCCCGTCGGTGAGCAGGAACACCACCTTGGGGGTGCCCGGCTTGCCGTCCGCGGTGAGCCGGGCCACGGCCTGGCGCAACGCGGCCGGGAAGTCGGTGCCGGGGCCGGTGCCGTTCTTGGCCCGGTCGCCGAGCTTCTGCACGCAGTCGCTGAGCTTCTTGCGGCCCGCCGCGTCGGCCACGGTCAGCGTGCAGACCTCGCGCACCGCCGACTCCCCGGCCTTCTCCGAGCTGCCGAAGCCGATCACGACGGCCCGGGACCGTTCGGATATCTCACCCTGGCTGAGCAGCGCGGCGGCCTCCACCTCGCGGGCCAGGTCCTTGTCGGCGAGGCTCTTGGAGAGGTCCACGACGACGGCGAAGTCGATCGGATCGGGCCCTTCGGCGGCCGGCGCGGACTGTGCGGACCGCGCGTTCGGCTGGGCGGCCGGCGCGTTCGGCTGGGCGGCTCCCGCGAGTGCCAGGAGTACGAGGCCCAGTCCGGCGGCGCGCAACGGCGCGCGGCGTTGCCTGCGGCCCGGCCGTACGGTCTGATTCATCTGCTGATCCATCGTCTCGTCACCACACTCGGGCGATTACGGAGAGCACCACGCCGAGGGTCAGACAGCAGACCCCCGCGCGCAGCCAGCGGTATTTGGCGGTGAGCACGGCGCCGAGTGCGGTCGCCTGGCCGAGCATCCAGCGCACGACGTCCGCGCCCGACTCGGTCAGCCGGGTGTGCAGTTCCTCGGACGGGGTGCCTCCGGTGAGGTCGCGCAGGAACGTGGCGTCGGCACCTATCCGGGTGCGCGGCAGCACCACGCTGATGAGCATCAGCAGCCCCGCCAGCCACAGGGACCCGCCCGCCACCAGCAGCCCCAGCGCGAACCCCTTGGGCTCCGCGGTCCCCTCACCGGCCCATACGACGGCCAGGAAGGCGAGCCCGCCGGACAGCAGGATGGCCGCCTTCGAGTCGGCGCGCCCTATGTCCTCGCGTACGGAGTCCAGCAGCCGCTCCGCGACGAACCGCACATCGGGGTTGACGGGAGCGGGGGCCGAGGGTGTGGGGGCGGGTTCGGGGGCAGGCGGCGGTGTGCTCGGGTCCGGGCTCGGAAGCGGAACCGGGTTCGGGTCCGGATTCGGGTCCGGTGTGCGGCTCGGTTCAGTGGTGGTCATGCCTCGTCCCAGTCGTCGAAGCCGTCGCTCGGCCGTGAGGTCCGCCCGTGCTCGGGTCGCGGTCCCCCCTCGTGCTCCTGGTCCGCCCAGGTTTCGACCCTCGTCGGCTGGTGCACCCGGCCGTCCCGGCCGTCCTGCCCCTCCCGGCCGCGCACCGGTCCGGACTCCTCTTCCCAGTACGGCTGGGAGGGCTCGTCCCGCTGCCGCCGTTCGGTGCTGTCGCCGCGCTCCAGTTCCCGACCATGGTCCCCATCACGCCCCGAGGACCTGATCCGGTTCCGGTTTCCGTCCGGTGCGTTGAGGGATCCACCCCTACGGGGAGGGAACAGGGTGTCGGGGACGCCGCCGAGCACTCCGTTCGAGCTCTCCCGCAGGTACTGGAGGACCTCGTACATGTGGTCGCCGATGTCGTGCCGCTCCAGGTTCCCGGTCTCCAGCAGTTTGTGGAACAGATTGATGAAGTCCGTCTGCCCTTCCCGCCGTTCGCGCTCGATGGCGGTGCGGATCTCCCACTGTTTGGTCGGATTGGTGGCCATGTAGTAGGCGATCTCACTGTCCTCGCCCCGGGCCAGCACCGCCTGGAGTTCCGCTGCTTCGACCTTGATCGCCTCGCGCCTGCGCGCTTCGTTGCGCTTGACCGACTCCGCCTTGATGTCGTCGTTCTCCATGTCGATGACGAGGGTGTCCTTCTCCTTGACCCGCGTCTTGACCTCTTCGCTGAGGTCGATGAACACATGGACCCGGGTGGAGAGTCCGAGGTCCGCACCCAGGTCGATGCGGCCGGCCTCCACCTCGGCCCGGACGGCGTCGTCCGCGCGCTGGGAGTCGGTGAGCCTGAACCGGCGCGAGACGCTGCGGAGTTGGGCGAGGAGTTCGTCGCGGAGCAGCTCGCCGACGTCCCAGACCATCTGGCTGACGACCAGGCGCGGGTCGTCGACCTGCCAGCGCACCCGGGCCGTGGCGTGGAAGAACGCCGCGTCACCGGCGGCCGGGAGGCGCAGTTCGAAGGTGGTGACGTGCACCCCGAGCCGGACCTCGACGATGCTGTAAGGGCGGCCGATCCAGGGCTTGTTGACGTCCTCGCGGCGGTCGGGCCACAGCACGCTGTAGCCGCCGTTGTTGTAGAGCATCACGGCGGCGACCTGGCTGCTGCGGCGGACGTACGGCGGCTCGTACTCGCCGACCACGGGGCCCCGGGGGCTCTGGTCCTTGCCCACGTCCCGCCCGCCCCGCCCGTCCTGCCCGTTCCGCCGCCCCTGACCCTGGCCCTGGCCCTGGCCCCGCTCCTGCCCCTGCCCCTGCCCCTGCCCCTGCCAGGACCCGGCTCTTCCGTACGGCTGTTCGTCCTGGTCACGCGACGATGACCGGCCACGCCGCTGCGGTTGCGGCTGCCGGTCCTCGCCTGCCCGTGCTCGCGGCTGTTCGGGCCGCCTCCCCGGTTCCCCCGGATCCCTGTCCGTCATTCCTCTGCTCCTTCTCCCACGGCGTCCCACATCCGGCGGGCCGCCGCCTTGTCCAGTGGGTCGCCGGGATCGCGCACGAGCCGGTGCAGCAGGTGGCGCAGCCGGTCGCGGTCCCGCCGTCCGTCCGCGAGCAGGGCGAGGAACTCGCAGGCCGGACCCAGCAGTTGCGGTTCCTCGGCGGCCCGGCGCAGCCAGCTGCCGAGCGCGTCCAGTGCGGCGTCGCCGGAGCGGGCGGTGCTCAGCGCGTGCCGGACCAGGTCGGCGAGCTTGCGGCGCAGGTCCGGCCGGGTCACCAGCAGTGCGGCGATCAGCGGCTTGGCTCCGTGCGCCTCCATCTCCTCGTCCTCGTGCAGGCCCCAGAGGTACGTGGCCTTGGTGTTCAGCGCCCCTATGACCCCTATCAGGACGAGGTCGACGAGGGACCTGTCGCCCTCGCGCAGCCAGTCGCCGAACCGTTCCACGACGGTGTCGGGGTCGGCCCCGGCCAGCAGCCGGGTCACGCTGAAGGAGGCGGTCACGAGTTCGTCGACGGTCACGTCGTCGCGGCGGGCCACCTTGGCGAGCGCGTCGAGCGAGGCGCGGACGGAGCCCGCCGCCATGCCGTACCCGTGGGCCAGCAGGGCTGTCGTGACCAGCGCACTGTCGCCGCTCTTCGCCCACTCCTTCAGGGTGGCCTTCGCCGCCGGGCGCACCGACGGCTCGCGGGAGGCCTCGGCCAGCGCGGTCGCCGCGGCCATCTGGAGGGTCGGGCTGTCCACGCCCGCCATGGGGTGCAGCAGTTCCCCCGCCCCGTAAACCCAGTCCCAGGAGCACAGCACCCCGGCGGCGATCGAAGCGCGCACCCACAGCTGCGGGCGCGGGTCGTCGCAGAGCGCGCGCAGCCAGCGCGTCAGCGGGCCCCGTACGTTGTGGTAGCCGTGCCACACCTCCTGGAGCACCGCCGTGGCCAGGCCCTGCCCCTGGAAGCGGACGGCGCGCATCGGCACCTTCGCGTCGCCGAGGTCGAACTCGCCGTCCTCCACGACGGCCCTGGCGAGCGCGGGTCTGTCCTTGTCGTGCACCGCGAACAGCCGCCGTCCGACGGCCTGTTCGGGGTCGAGCGTCATCGCCAGCTCCCAGGCGAGCTGCTCACCCGCCTCCGCGGTGAGGCTGTACGAGGATCCGTTGAACACGGCGACCGCGATCCGGAAGGCGGTGGTGTCCAGCAGCGGCAGGGCCGCCGGAAGGACGCCGGGCCGGTCCGCGTCGGCGAACCAGGCCCGCGCCTGGAGGTGCACGAACGCGGCGCATTCGGCGCGGAGTTGATCGTCCGTCAGTACTGCGTTCTCGCGGAGCGCGAGCTGCCCGGCGAGCCGGGCGGCCTCCCGGGGACGCAGCTCCTCCAGCCCGAGCGCCTCCTTGAGGCCCGCCTCCTCGAAGCGACCGCGCGCGCGTACGAGTGCGTCCTCGGGCGCGTCCTTGAGGAGTACGCGGAGGTGGCGGTGGAGCACCGCCTCGGTGGGCGGCTGGTGGCAGAGCATTCCGTACCGTCCGCGCAGGAACCGGCCCGCGAGTTCGCCGCCGCCCGCCAGGACGACCGCGTACCCCTCGGACGCGGCGAGCAGTCCGCTGAGCCGGTCGAGGTGGAGCTCGGTGGGCCGGCCCGCGCCGCGCGGGTGGCCGGTCCGGGTGCCGACGCCCCGGTCGCTCCCCCGGCCGGCCCCCTCCTCGGACAGGGGCTGTTCGCTCCCGTCGTCGAGGGGGAGTTCGAGGAGGTAGCCGTGCTTCGGCGTCAGGTGGGCCGCTTGGATGCGGTGCAGCGGAATGCCGGGGTCCAGCCGGTCGACCCGGTCGTGGGTGAGCTCGGCGAGGAGGGCGAGCCCGGTGGCGGTACGGCCGCTGCCCGGTTCGCCGCACAGCACGAGGAGCCTGCCCTCGCGCAGCCGGTCCTTCATCCGCTGGTAGCCGGCCGCCTCGCAGTAGACGTCCGAGAGCCGGTCCAGCTCCTCCTGGGGCACGGAGCCCGCCACCACGGGGCTGCTGCCCCACGACGATCCGTAGTGGTTGATGTGGGTGATGTTGCCCGTGCTGATGTGGCTGTCGCCGCCGATGTCGTAGCGGTCCCTGACCGCCTCGCGCCCGGCGAAGTTCTGCCGGGCGGCATGGGCGGTGCCGGATCCCCCAGTTCCGCCACCGCCGCCGCCCAGAGGCCCGCGCCCCACTTGATCGAAGGGGCTGGCCTCGGTCTGTTGGCCCTCGTCGTGGTCGGCCTTCTCGTTCTTGTCGTTCCTGTCGTTCCTGTCGTTCCTGTTGTTCTTGTCGGGGGCGCCGTCGGGCGTGCCCGGCGCCCCCTTGTCCTGACCGCCGCCGGGACCACCCCCGCCGTCCGGCCCGGCCCCTCCCCCCGGGGAGCCGCCCCCGGCGGCGCCGGACTCCCCGCCGACGCCCTCGTCCGAGTCGCTCACGCGCCGCCCCCGCTCCCGCCCCGGCTGCCGTCCCGGCCTCCGCCACGGCCGTCTTCGTCGGCCCAGCCGGGCTCGTACTCCTCCGGCTCCGGCCCCTCGTCCGGCTCCAGCTCCTCCGTCGCGGGCCCCCAGTACGCGCGCGGACCGTACGGCGACTGTTCGTCGCGCTCCCGCCGTGCCCGGGCCCGCGGGTCCCGCTGCGGCTGCTCGGGTTCGCGCCGGGGTTCACCCGGGGCGCCACGGTCCTTGCGGATGCCCGTCACCTCGCCGTGGATGGTGTTGTTGGCGAAGCTCACGCTGTCGCCCTTGACGTGGAACTCCTGCTGGGGAGGCTGCGGTTGCCGCCCTTCGGGCCGCACCCCCGGCGATGATGGGCCGCCCCCCTCGTGCGGCCCATCACCGCGTCCTGATCCCGCAGCCCGGTGCTCCGCGGTCGGTCCCCGGGTTCCGTTCACCGCGTCCAGCGGCGGGTGCGGGAGTCCCGGGACGTGGAACCAGGCGGTCTCGTCGGTCTCCTTGGAGCTGACCCGTCCGCTCCGGTACTGCTTCGGCTCGATGTACCGTCCCCCTTCGGCAACCACCGAGTCGTACAGCCAGCCGGAGACGACGATCATCAGCTGCGAGTCGGGCACCGCGGTCATGACCCGCTTCGCGGTATCGCTGTCGCACAGCCGGCAGGTCAGGTCGACCGCCCGCCCCACCAGCCCCTTCCCGTCGTCGAACACGGGCCCCATGTGCATCCCGACCCGCACCCGCAACGGGTCCGGCTTCCCGTTGTTGTACTCGCGCAGGCTCTCGCAGAAGGTGCTCAGCCAGCGGCCGACCATGTACGACGGCGGCACCTCGGCGGGCAGCGCGGCCAGGATCCCGTCCCCCCGGTCCTCCCGGTGCAGCCGGTCGGCGGCCACCCCGATCGACGCGAACGCCTCCCCGAAGGCCATGTACAGCGCCTCCCGCATCCGCCTCTTGGCCGCCAGCCCCAGGACCCCCGATCCCACGGCGTCCACGAAGACCACCAGCCGGTTCACCGCCCCCGGCTCCCCGGACCCCCCGGGCCCCCCGGACCCCCCGGACCGCGCGGCCTCCCCGGCCGGCTCAGCCGCCCCCTTCCACGGCCGACCCGCCGCGTCTCCCGTTCCGTACACCGGTGCCTCCTGTGCCGTCGTCCGCCGAGATCACTCTTGTACCGTCCGCCACCGCGCGATGTAGCCGTTTACACATCCGGGCGAACTTTCTCCCCCGGCCCGCCGCGCGGCGGTGGCCCGGCCCGCCCCTGGGCCAGCAGGTGGAGCAGCTCCATGTCGGTGACGGTCACCCGCCGGTTCCCGGTGTGTACGACGTCCTGCTCGCGCAGCAGCCGCAGCGCTTTCGCCACCGCTTCCCTGGTCGCACCGACCGCCGACGCCAAATCGTGCTGGGGCAGCGGAAGTTCGACGATCACCGAGCCCTTCTCGTCCGCCCGCCCGGCCCGCTGCGCGAGTTCGAGCAGCCGTACGGCCAGCCGGCGCAGCACGGTCTCGGAGGCGAGGGAGCGCCGCTCGCTGTCGGCGCTGCGCAGCCGCGCGCTGAACTGCCGCATGATCAGCGCGGTCGCGTGCGGCCGCGCGGAGAGGAAGTAGCGGAACCGCTCGCCGCTGATGGAGGTCGCCTCGACGGAACCGAGGGCGGTCACGGTGGCGCTGCGCGGACCCTGGTCGACGGCGGCGAGGTCCCCGATCACCTCTCCGGCCCCGCGCAGGGCGAGGATCAGCCGCGCGCCGCGCTCGGTGGAGACGGAGACCACGGACCACCCGGAACTCACGGCGAGCACGAAGGTGCCGGTGTCGCGCTCCTGGAGCATGACCTGCCCGGGTTCGTAGTGGCGCGGGGCGCCGAGTGCGAGCAGGCTCTCCCGATCCTGACGTGAAAGCGCATCCAGGAAGGGACGGCCTTGGCCGAAAAGACTCATCGCTCGCCCCCGATGGCGCGTCGGACGCGACGTTTTGACAGTGCGTCAAGCAGAGAGAGAAGGAACACTAGGCACCCGTACCACCCGAGTCAAGAACGATCAACTCCCTTTCTCGTCGCCCCAGTTGAGACCGCCTTTACTGGCTCGGACTCGATGCCGCGGCGGGGCGGGGATCGGGCGGAGGGTGCGGCCCTCGATGGAACCGCACCCTCCGGACCCGCCCCCTACAGCCTCGGGTCCACCGGTTCCGACTCCAGGGCCAGCACCGCGAACACCGCCTCGTGCACCCGCCACAGCGGCTCGCCCTCCGCCAGCCTCTCCAGCCCCTCGATCCCCAGCGCGTACTCCCGCAGCGCCAGCGACCTCTTGTGCCCGAGGTGCCGCTCCCGCAGCCGCTCCAGCTGCTCGGGCCGCGTGTACTCCGGCCCGTAGATGATCCGCAGGTACTCCCGTCCCCGTACCTTGATCCCGGGCTGCACCAGCCGACCCTTCCGGTCCCGGACCAGTGCGCCGAGCGGCTTGACGACCATGCCCTCGCCACCCCGGCCGGTCATCTCCAGCCACCAGTCGACCCCGGAGCGCACCGACGCCTCGTCGTCGGTGTCGACGACCAGCCGGCGCGTGGTCTGCAGCAGCCCCGTCGGGTCGTGCTCCACGAGCCGGTCCAGCCAGGCCAGTTGACGGTCGTGCGGTACGGCGGCCAGCGACCGCCCCTCCACGGCGAGCAGCTGGAACGGTGCCAGCCGCACCCCGTCCAGCCCTTCCGTCGTCCAGCAGTACCGCCGGTAGGCCTCGGTGAAGAGCCCGGCGTCGGCCGCTCGTTCCCGCTGCTTCGCAAGCAGCTCGTCGGCACCCTTGACACCGCGCCCCGCGGCGGCCTCAAGCGCCTGAAGGACCCCGGGGAACGCCGCCCCGGGTGCCGCGCCGACAGCCGCGTACTGCTGGCGCAGCAGCCCGGACGCCTTGAGCGACCACGGCATCAACTCGGCGTCGAGCAGCACCCAGTCGCTCTCCAGCTCCTCCCAGAGCCCGGCCTCCCCGACGGCCGTCCGCAGCCGCGCGAGGACGAGTTCGCTCACGGCCTCGTCCGGGAAGAACGGCCGCCCGGTCCGGGTGTGCACCGCCCCGGTCGGCCCGTCCACGCCGAACCGCCGCCGTGCCGCCTCCGCGTCACGGCACACCAGCATCACGGCCCGCGAGCCCATGTGCTTCTCCTCGCACACGACCTTCCCGACCCCGTCCGCCCGGTACTGCGCGAACGCCTCGACGGGGTGTTCCAGGTAGCCCTCGGCCCGGGAGGTCGCCGTCGGCGCCATGGTCGGCGGCAGGTAGGTGAGCAGCTTCGGGTCCACGGCGAACCGACTCATCACTTCGAGCGCCGCCGCCGCGTTCTCCTCGCGCACCGCGACCCGGCCGTGCTCGCGGGTCTCCACGACCCGCCGTCCGGCCACGTCCCGTCGGCGAGGTCCAGCGGACGCCCGTCGAGCCCGCCGGGCGCCTCGGTGAGGAGCGGCTTGACCGGCTCGTACCAGACCTTCTCGGCCGGTACGTCGACGAGTTCGCGCTCCGGCCAGCGCAGCGCGGTCATCCGCCCGCCGAACACGGCACCGGTGTCGAGGCAGAGGGTGTTGTTGATCCACGAGGTGCTCGGCACCGGGGTGTGCCCATAGACGACGGCGGCACGGCCCCGGTAGTCCTCGGCCCACGGGTAGCGCACGGGCAGGCCGAACTCGTCGGTCTCGCCGGTGGTGTCCCCGTACAGCGCGTGGGAGCGGACCCGGCCGGAGGTGCGCCCGTGGTACTTCTCGGGCAGCCCGGCGTGGCAGACGACGAGGTTTCCGCCGTCGAGGACGTAGTGGCTGACGAGGCCGTCGATGAACTCCCTGACCTGTTCCTTGAAGCCTGCCTCCTCCTCTTCGGCCCGGCCCAGCTGCTCGATGGTCTCGGCGAGTCCGTGGGTGTGCTGAACGTTCCTTCCCTTGAGCCAACGTCCGAGCTTGTTCTCGTGGTTCCCGGGCACGCAGAGCGCGTTGCCGGACTTGACCATTCCCATGACCCTGCGCAGTACCCCGGGACTGTCGGGCCCCCGGTCGACGAGGTCTCCCACGAAGACGGCGGTCCGCCCCTGTGGGTGTGCCCCGTCGACGTACCCCAGCTTGCCGAGCAGCGTCTCCAGCTCCGAGCGGCAGCCGTGGACGTCACCGATGATGTCGAAGGGTCCGGTGAGGTGGGTGAGGTCGTTGTAGCGCTTCTCCAGCACCACCTGTGCCGCTTCCACCTCCGCCACGCTGCGCAGCACGTGCACCTTGCGGAACCCCTCGCGCTCAAGTCCCTTGAGGGAGCGGCGGAGTTCGCGCCGGTGGCGCTGGATGACGTGCCGGGGCATACCGGCCCGGTCGGGGCGCTCGGCGTTGCGTGCCGCGCACACCTCTTCCGGCAGGTCGAGCACGACGGCGACCGGCAGTACGTCGTACTTCCTGGCCAGCTGCACGAGCTGCCTGCGGCTCTCCGACTGCACGCTCGTCGCGTCGACGACGGTCAGCCGCCCGGCCTCCAGGCGCTTGCCCGCGATGTAGTGCAGGACGTCGAAGGCGTCCCGGCTGGCGCTCTGGTCGTTCTCGTCGTCGGCGACCAGGCCCCGGCAGAAGTCCGAGGAGAGGACCTCGGTCGGCTTGAAGTGCCGTTTGGCGAAGGTCGACTTGCCGGATCCGGTGGCCCCGACGAGCACCACGAGGGAGAGGTCGGGAACGGGCAGCCTGCGGGATGCGGTGGTGCCGTCGGTACTGGTGTCAGTGCTGCTGTCGGTACTGGTGTCAGTGCTGGTGTCGGTACTGGTGTCAGTGCTGTTCATGCGGCCTTTCCCTCCTTCTCTTCCTCTGTCGTCGCGCCGTCACTCGCGCTCCTCCTGCTGAACACGGCCATCTGCGTGGGCGGTCCCACCTCGGGGTCGTCGGGCCCCACCGGGACGAACTCCACGCCGTAACCGTGCCGTTCGGCCACCCCGTCGGCCCAGGCGCGGAACTCCTGCCGGGTCCACTCGAAGCGGTGGTCGCCGTGCCGGACCTGCCCGGCGGGCAGGGTTTCCCAGCGCACGTTGTACTCGACGTTCGGCGTGGTCACGATGACGGTGCCGGGCCGGGCCGCCCCGAAGACGGAGTACTCCAGCGCGGGCAGCCTGGGCAGGTCGAGGTGCTCGATGACCTCGCTCAGCACGGCCGCGTCGTATCCGGCGAGCCGCTTGTCGGTGTAGGTCAGCGATCCCTGCGTCAGCGTGACCCGGCCGGCCTGCCGCTCGCCCATCCGGTCCAGCTTGAGCCGCCGCGCGGCGATGGTCAGTGCCCGTACGGACACGTCCACGCCGACGATCTCGCTGAACTTCGCGTCCTTCAGCAATGCCTGCACCAACTGTCCCTGCCCGCAGCCGAGGTCGAGCACCCGGCTCGCCCCGGCGGCGCGCAGCGCCGCCAGGACGGCGTCCCGCCGCTGGACCGCGAGCGGCGTCGGCCGCTCCTCGGTCTCGCCGGTCTCGTCGTCCACCGCGTTGTCGATCTCCTCGACGGTGGTGTCGTCGGAGGCCGCGAGCCGTGCCAGTTCCAGCCGCTCGGTGGCCTGCCGGGTGAGTCCCCAGCGGCGCGACAGATAGCGGCTGGTGATCAGCTTCTGCTCGGGGTGCGTCGGCAGCCACCCCTCACCGGCCCGCAGCAGCTTGTCGACCTCGTCCGGCGACACCCAGTAGTGCTTGGAGTCGTCGAGCACCGGCAGCAGCACATAGAGGTGCCGCAGCGCCTCCTCCAGCCGCAGCTCCCCCTCCAGCACCAGCTGTACGTAGCGGGAGTCGCCCCACTCGGGAAACCGCTCGTCCAGCGGCACGGGCACCGCCCGCACGCTCGTCCAGCCCAGCGGCGCGAACAGCTTCTCCACCAGTGCGGCACCCCCTCGCGCGGGCACCGCGGGCACCTCGATGCGCAGCGGCAGCGGCGCGGCGGCCCGCTCGGGCCTGGCGTTGCACACCCCGTGCAGGGCGCTCTTGAAGACGGTGCTCAGGGCCACGGCGAGCAGCGACGAGGCGGCGTACGGCCGGTCGTTCACGTATTGCGAGAGCGCCGAGTCGGGCGAGCCGCCCTGCCCCTTGCCCTTGCCGCGCCGCACGAGCGCCACCGGATCCACCTCCAGGAGGAGGGCAGCCGTGCAGCGGTCGTCGGTGGCCTCGGGGTAGAAGACATGGGCCGTGCCGTGCGAGGTGGCGAACGCCTGCTTCCGCCCGGGGTGTTTGTGCAGCAGAAACCCGAGGTCGGTCGCGGGACGTTCCTGGTCGCCGAAGGTACTGATCGTCAAGAACACCCGATCGAGTATTGCCCGGTTCGCCCCTTGCGACCATGGGTTTTCCCGTGCCCGGGGTCAGCCCGCGTTCTTCACCAGTCCCGCGATCTCGCCGGGCCCCACCCGGCAGCAGCCGCCCACCAGCCGCGCCCCGCCCTCCTGCCAGCCCCGCACCCGCGCCACGTCGAAGGTCCCGGCCCCGGTCCACCCGCGCCCGGCCGCATCCCACTCCTCACCACTGTTCGGGTACACCACGACCGGCTTGCCCGTCGCCCTCGCCGCGGCCTCCACCGCCCGGTCCACGTCGCCGGGCTCGCAGCAGTTCACCCCGACCGCGATCACCTGGTCGTTGCCCGCCGCCACCGCGAAGGCCTCGTCGAGCGGCTGACCGGCCCGGGTGGTGTCCCCGGTGATGCTGTACGACAGCCAGACCGGCATCCCGGTCCCCTCGACCGCACGCAGCAGCGCCTGCGCCTCGTCGACGTCCGGCACCGTCTCCAGGGCCAGTACGTCGGGCGCCGCCCCGGCCAGGGCCTCGATCCTCGGGCGGTGGAACCGCTCCAGCTCCGCGACCGAAAGCCCGTACCGTCCCCGGTACTCGCTGCCGTCCGCGAGCATCGCCCCGTACGGGCCGACCGAGGCCGCCACCCACACCGGCCGCTCCGCCGCCGCCCCGGCCTCCCGCGCCAGCGAGACACTGCGGGCGAGCAGCTCCGTCGCCCCGTCGCGCCCGACACCCCGCTCCGCGAACCCCTCGTAGGTCGCCTGGTAGCTGGAGGTGATGAGCACCTGGGCGCCCGCCCGCACATACGCCGCGTGCGCCGCCCGGAGCTGCCCCGGGTCGTCGGCGAGCAGCCGCGCCGACCAGAGCGCGTCGGACAAGTCGCAGCCCTGTGACTCCAGTTGGTTGGACAGACCGCCGTCGAGGACGACGGTCCCCTCGGCAAGTGCGGCGGCGAGCGGGCGGGTGGGCTCCACGATGACTCCTGTTACGACGTCGAGCTGGGCTCAGTTGAGCTGGGACAGCACCTGTGAGGAGATCAGATCCAGGTGGTCGAGGTCGTCCAGGTCCAGCATCTGGAGATACACCCGGGCCGATCCGATCGCCCCGAACTCTCCGAGCCGGTCCACCACTTCCGCGGGCGAGCCCGCCAGTCCGTTGGCCTTGAGTTCGTCCACCTCCCGTCCGATGGCCGCCGCCCTGCGGGCGACCTCCGCGTCGTCCTTGCCCACGCACGCCACCAGCGCGTTGGAGTACACCAGGTCGCCCGACTTCCGGCCGGCCTGCTCGGCCGCCGCCCGCACCCGGGCGAACTGCCGAGCCGTGTCGTCGAGCGAGGCGAAGGGGATGTTGAACTCGTCCGCGTACTGCGCGGCCAGCCTCGGCGTGCGCACCGCCCCGTGCCCGCCGATCAGGACCGGCATCTTCTTCTGTGCGGGCTTGGGCAGCGCCGGGGAGTCGGTGAGCTGGTAGTGGGTCCCGTCGTAGCTGAAGGTCTTGCCCACCTCCGTCTCCCACAGGCCGGTGACGATGGCCAGTTGCTCCTCCAGCCTGGCGAACTTCTCCTTGGGGAAGGGAATTCCGTACGCCTTGTGCTCCTCCTCGAACCACCCCGCTCCCAGGCCCAGTTCGACCCTTCCGCCGGACATCTGGTCGACCTGGGCGACCTGGATGGCCAGCACTCCGGGGAGCCGGAAGGTACCTGCGGTCATCAGTGTGCCGAGCCGGATCCGCTTGGTCTCGCGGGCGAGCCCGGCCAGGGTGATCCAGGCGTCGGTCGGACCGGGGAGCCCGTCGGCGGAGCCCATCCGCAGATAGTGGTCGGAGCGGAAGAAGGCGTCGAACCCGAGGTCCTCGGTGGCCTTCGCCACGGTCAGCAGTTTGTCGTAGCTCGCCCCTTGCTGGGGCTCGGTGAAGATTCGAAGATCCATACCTCCATCCTGCACCTTCGAACTGCCGTCAACCCCGTCGGCCCCATCTGTCCCCCATCTGCCCGGTCGGGTGAAAATCCGCCTCCCTGGGGGTCCTCGCACGGCAGTGTCAGTGACTGGTGCCCCAGGCACTCGTTTGCTCGGTCGGAGCCGGACAGCCCGGCCCGCGCGCCGACGACCGCTGTCGGGGCGTTGATGGCAACACCGCCCTCCCCCACGGGAAGGGCCTGGGCCGAGGAGGCCGCCATGTCCCAGGAAGCCGTGCCAGAACAGGCCGCGTCCGCGAATCCGGTACCGCAGTCCGTACCGGGCCAGCAGGCCACCCCCAAGGGCCTGTTGCAGCAGATGGAGGAACTGATGGCGGCACTGACCGCCGATCTCTCGCAACTCGACGCCGATCTGCAGACCACGGGCGACCGCCCGCCGACGACGGGCAGCCCCACCACGGGCAGCACGACCAGCTCCGAAGGCCACGACGACGGCGACCGGGACCACCGCTCCCACTGACCGGGACAGGGTCATGACGGCCCCGCCGCCGAGTCATGGGCCGCGCCCTGCAGCCTGCTGTGCTCCCACACCGTGAGCCGGCGCAGCAGTCCGCGCACCCGGTCGTTCGACTCGTCGGCGGCGTCGATCGCCTCGATGGTCTGCCAGTAGAAGCCGTCCTCGTCGGTGGCACAGGCCACCCCCACGAGCGCGATGCCCACCTCTCCCAGCAGTACGGCCAGATCCGCCAACGTGGCCCGCGCGTCCGGGACTTCGGTCAGCTGCGCGGCCCGTGGCCCGGGGTCCGGCGGTTGCCCGGCCGGGAATCCCGCCGGCTCCAGCTCGCCGCCCGCCCGCTGGACCGGCCAGTCGACCGCACCGCTCCCCCGCCCGCCCGCCTCGCACAGTCCCTGCGCCTCTCCCCTCAGCTCCGGCGGCCCCTTCATGGCGAGCAGCCCGCCGATCGCCTGGGTCAACGCCTGCGCCTGCCACGCCTCCGACAGGATCTCCCTCGACGCCTGGCTCTGAGCCAGTGCGTGTCTGCTGACCCTGATGAGCCTCACCGCGTCCATCCGCTACCCCCGTTGCCGTCCCGCTCGCTCCACGGCCCGCTCCACATCCCGCACCGCTTCCACTACCCAGAGTGAGGGGAACCGGACTGGAAAGCCAGTGCTATGCGGAAATCTGTGGATACCAAAGGAGTTGTGGATAACGCCATCACTCCGAAGAGTGACGAATCTTGCTCGGCGGGACACGTCGAAGCCGCGCGCGGCGGGCGGGGCGCGACTCCCGGTTCCCCGGTCTCAGGCTCCCGGTTCCCCCGTCTCAGGCCCCCGGTTGACCGGTCTCAGGCCCCCGACGCCGGGAACCGGGACTCGTTGCGCTCGATCTTCGCGGCCAGAGCGGCCAGCGGATCGATCCCGAGCACCTCGCAGAACTGGAGCAGGTACGCCAGCACGTCCGCCACCTCGTCCTCGACCCGGTGCGCGGACTTCGGCTCCTCCATGACCCGGGCCGACTGCTCGGGGGTCAACCACTGGAAGATCTCCACCAGTTCGGACGCCTCGACGCTCAGCGCCGCCGCCAGGTTCTTGGGCGTGTGGTACTGCCCCCAGTCCCGCGCCTCGGCGAACGCGGCGAGCCGGCGCTGCAGCACCGCCACATCGAGCTCCGCGCCCGCCGCACCCCGCACACCCTCGGCGCCCGCCATCCCGCCGCTCACACCGTCACCGCTCGTCCCCACGCCCTGCACGCCCGTCGTCCCCGTCGTCATCGCCGAATCATCCGTCACACCCCCAGGTCTACCACCGCCGCACCCTCCACCCCGGCCACGCACGAGGTGCCCCCCACCGTCCCGACCAGCCGGATGTGACCCCGGGCGCACATCCGCCCGGCCAGTTCCGCGAGGGCCCTCGACTGCCGCCGGTCGAGTCCCCGGTCGAACCCGTCGGCCAGCACCGTCAGCGTCCGGTGCGCGTCGGGCACCCCGATCTCCTGCTCCACGTCCAGCACCCCGGGCCCGGTGAGCAGCACCAGCGCGAGCGCCAGGTACCGCAACTCCCCGTCGCCCAGCCTCCCCACCGGCGTCGCGCCCCGCGCGCCCCGCCCGAGCAGGGCCCGTACCGTACCGTCCGCCAGCGCCTGGGCGGTCAGGCCGTCGACCGGGCCCGCGCAGCCCGCCCGGGCCGCCGCGACCAGCGCCGCGTGCCGGATCGCGCACTCGCCGCCGGTACGCCGCAGCACATCGGCGAGGTTGCCGCAGTCCCGCCTGAGCAGCCCCTCGCCCACCGCCACCGGCGCACGCATGCGGTACGGCCGGGGGTCGCACGCGTAGACCGACCGGAGCGCGACGAGGACCTGTTCGGCGGCGGCCAGCACCCGCAGTTCTCCGTCGGTCCTGCCCGCCACGCGCAGCGGAAGCAGCGCCGTGCCCAGCCGGTCGTCCGGCAGCGGCACCCGCGTCGTCCGCGCGGCACCCGAGGTGAACCAGGCGGCCTGGACGGTGGGCCGGCCCGGGTCACGCAGCGAAGTCGTCAGGAGTTCCTGCCCGTCACAGGTCAAACGTTCGCCGACGACCCTGAGTTCCGGCTGTGCCTGAACGACGAGATCGAGTCGTACGGAGCCGGCCGGGCCGTCCGCCGTACAGCCGATGCGGAATCCGCGCCGGAGCTGTCCGTCGGCCGCCGCACCCTCCGGAACGCAGCCCTCCGGATCCGGGAAGACCTCGCCGAGCGGCTCGCCCGAAGCGAGCCCGGCCAGGGCCTCGTACGCCCGCAGGACCGTCGATTTCCCGCTCCCGCTCGGCCCCGCGAAGAAGGTCAGCGGGCCCAGCACGAACACCGCCCCACGGTGCGCACCGAAAGCGGAGAGCCGCAGTTCGGTGACCGTGGGGCGGTGCGGACGGACAGAAACGGAAGGAGGTGCAAGTGAAGGCAGGGAAGGCGAGGAGGAAGGCGAAGGCACAGTCATGATGCGGACGCTATGCATCCGCGCCGGTGACGAACCGTTACATCTGAGAACCCTCCTACGATCGGGGGATCGCCGCCGCCTCCACGCCCTCGACCTCCATGCCGACCGGTGCCAGGAGGAAGACGTTCCGGTCGACCCGGTGCATCCCGCTGCCGAGGCCGAAGACCACTCCACTGCTGAAGTCCAGGATCCGCTTGGCCACGTCCGGCTCCGCGCTGGTCAGGTCGAGGAGCACCGGAACCTGCGCGATGAGGTACTCGGCGACCTCGCGCGCGTCCGAGAAGATCTGTACCCGCAGGACGATCATCCGCCGCTGCTCCGCCGCTTCGTACTCCTGCGGCATCGTGCGGTGATCGGTCCTGGACGGCCATTCGTTGCGGCTGCGCAGCGGTACGACCTGGGCGAGCCCGTCCCACTGCTCGTCGGTGACGTCATACCTGCTCACCGGACCACCCCACCCACGTGCTGTATCTGCATCCGGCAATTCTGACGCCACTCACCCGTACGGCCTACCAGCGACACGGCGCACAACCGGATGAGCCGCACATTCTCCGCCCGGAGAATGTGCGGCTCTCGCGCCACGAGGCTCACACCACGTGGCTCAGCTCACGCGGCCCGGACCCCGCCGGGGGACCCCGCCGGGCGGGATCGGCCCCGTCGGGCGGGACCTCGCCCGTCGGGACCGTCAGACGCGCTCCCACAGCGCGGGCACGTTCGAGGGCTCCCAGCCCACCTGCGCCTGGTGCCCCTGGAGGCACCGGTAGGTCGCGCCGCCGTACGTCACCTGGGCTCCCGTCGCGTAGACGGTTCCCGCGGCCCAGGTGCCGCCGGGCTCCCCCGGCTCACCCGGGCCGGGGTCGTCCGAGGTGGTCTTGAGGGTCAGCCCGTACCCCTGGATGAGCGGGTTGATGGGCTGATAGAAGGTGGTGCCGCCGGACCTGCAGTTGCCGGAGCCGCCCGAGGTGACGCCCTGGGCCTGGCTGCCGGAGATGAAGGAGCCGCCGGAGTCACCCGGTTCGGCGCAGACCGAGGTGCGGGTCACACCGCTGATGGTGCCCTCGGGGTAGGTGACGCTGGTGTTGTGCTGCTGGATGGTTCCGCAGTGCCAGCCCGTCGTGGATCCCGACCGGCAGACCGAGGCGCCGACGGCAGCCTGGGTCGAGCCCGTGACCTGGACGTTTCCGCTGGCTCCCTTGACGTACGGCGTCGCGGTCCAGTTGGCGTTGGTGGCCACCCAGGCGGTGTCGCGGCCGGGGAAGGTCGAGGCCTGGAAGGAGCCCTGCGCGACCTGGTTGTAGCCGGTGGTGGTGGTTCCCGGGCGGCCGCAGTGGCCTGCGGTGGCGAAGCCCTGCTGGGTTCCCTTGGTGACCGAGAACCCGATGGAGCAGCGGCCGCTGCCGTTCATGTAGTACGCGTCGCCGCCCCGGAGGTCGTACAGCGGACGCGGCTGCTGCGTCGACTTCTCGATGCGTACGAGCGAGGGGTCGACCCCCGCGGCGGCGGCCAGCGCCTTCGCGGCGGCCGGGCGTATCGCCTCCAGGGTCACGGTGTTCGTCGTCACGTCGACGTACCGCACGGGAACGTCCGCGGCCGAGGCACCCGCGACGCCGTCCAGTTTGGCCAGCGCACCTTCCAGTTGCCGCAGGGTGTGCGGTACGACGACGGCGCGCGCGCCCCGTGCCTCGATGGCGGCCGTGTCCGAGGCGTCGGCGGTGGCCACGCTCAGCTTCCCGGAGTCGGCGCCGTGCACCCAGGCACCGGCGAAGTCCCGGCCGAGCGCGTTGCGCAGCCCTCCGGCGACGGCACCCGCGGTGGCCTCGTTCGCCAGCCGTGCCTTCGCCTGCGCCTCGGTGATGCCGAGGTCGCGCCGCATGGCCCGCAACAGTTCGGGAGACGCCTTGGCGACGCCCATGGTCTCGGCCGCGGTGGGGGGCGCGGCCGGGGCAGCGTCCGCGGAAGCGGTACCGGGCATTCCGGCCAGTACCAGCGCGCCGACGGCGGCGAACGCGGCACAGGCGGCCCTGGCATGTCTGTGGAGCATGGGGGGATCTCCTCGATCTCGGGTGGGGTACCGAAACCGTAGAAGCGTCAACTGGCGCCCGGGAGCTGCCAGTTGCCCCCTCGGTTGACGTTATGGCCCTGAACCCGCCACCGCCCCGAGTAGTTGTTGACCATCGTTTTCATATAGTCTCCCGAGGTCGATGAGGGGATGCCGGTGGATGTCGGGGGGACCGCGTGAACGGATCGCAGGGGCAGATGGGCAGAGCGCCCGCATCCACGCAGGCGCCCACGTCCACGTCCCCATCTCCGTCCACGACCACGCCCCCGTCCACGTCCCCGTCCCCGTCCGTCATCGCCGCGGGTGCCCTCTCCGTCCTCGCCGTCTGCGGGCTCGCCTGGGCCGCGGGGGTCGCTGACTGGGTCGCCAGTCCCGCCGTCCGGGCGTGGCAGACGATCTGTGTGGCCGTCACCGTGCAGGCCCTGCCGTTCCTGATACTCGGCACGCTGATATCCGGCGCGGTCAACGCCTTCGTACCGGCCCATGTGTTCGCCAAAGCACTGCCGCGCAATCCCGCGCTCGCGGTGCCGGTGGCGAGTGTGGCGGGGGTCGTGCTGCCGGGCTGTGAGTGTGCGTCCGTGCCGGTGGCGGGGAGTCTGATCAGGCGGGGCGTGACGCCTGCCGCCGCCTTCGCGTTCCTGCTGTCGGCCCCCGCCGTGAATCCGATCGTGCTGGTCTCGACCGCCGTCGCCTTCCCCGGGCAGCCGGGCATGGTGGTCGCGCGGCTCGTCGCCTCGCTCGCCGTGTCCACCGTGATGGGCTGGCTGTGGCTGCGGCTCGGACGCGAGCGGTGGCTGCGGATGCCCGCCCGGCACTCCGGCCACCGGCCGGGGCACAGCCGCTGGGAGGAGTTCCGGCAGGGCTTCCAGCACGACTTCCTGCACGCCGGGGGTTTTCTGGTGGTGGGCGCCATGGCCGCCGCCACCTTCAACGTCGCCGTGCCGCGCACCGTGCTGGAGACCTTCTCGGCGTCGCCCTGGCTGTCGGTGCTGTTCCTGGCCGCGCTCGCGGTGGTGCTGGCCGTCTGTTCTGAGGCCGATGCCTTCGTCGCCGCCTCGCTGACCGGGTTCTCGCCCACCGCGCGGCTGGCGTTCATGGTGGTCGGGCCCATGGTCGACGTAAAACTGATCGCGCTTCAGGCAGGAACGTTCGGCCGGTCCTTCGCCGTCCGGTTCTCGGCGGCCACCGCCGTGGTCGCCGTGGCGTTCAGCGCGCTGACCGGGTGGTGGCTGCTGTGAAGCGCGCCGTACAGCCGCTGCTGCTCTGGCTGCTCGGGATGGGTCTGCTGCGGGTTTCGCTGTTCAGCGACATCGGACTGCGGTACGTGAAGCAGGGGCTGATGCCCTTCCTCGTCGCCACCGGGATCGCCCTGTGCGTGCTGGCGGCGGTGGGCGCCGTGCGCGACGGGCTGATCGGGGGCGGTCGGCAGCGGCACACCGCCGCGGAGTCGTCCCACGGTCACGACCACTCCCGGGGCCCCCGGATCGCCTGGCTCCTGCTGCCGCCCGCGCTCGCGCTGCTTCTCTTCGCGCCGCCGGCCCTGGGCTCGTACACCGCGACCCGGGACAACCCGAAGATCGTCGAGGATTACGAACACTTCAAGCCACTCCCCGCGCACGGCCCGGTCCCGCTCTCGCTGACCGAGTACATCGCGCGCGTGCAGCAGGAACAGGAGCAGAGCCTGAAGGGCCGCACCGTACTCCTGCAAGGGTTCGTCACACCGGACAAGAACAAGGACAAGGGAAAGGGCAAGGCAGGGAAGGCCGGGACCTGGCGCTTGACCCGTCTCCTCGTGAGCTGCTGTGCGGCCGACTCGCAGTCCCTGACGGTGACGATGCACGGGACGAAGGCCCCGCCCGCCGACACCTGGGTCCAGGTCACCGGCACCTGGCACCCGGACGGCACCCTGGGCTCCCTCTCGGCCGCCCTCGCGCTCGACGTCGCCACGGTACGGAACATCCCGGAGCCGCTGAATCCCTACCTCGACAAGGCTCCGGCCGACGAGCCCGACAACCCGCAAACCGTCGAGCCGACCCCCGGCCGGGAACCGCAGGACCCACTGAAACCGCGCTGAAACCGCGCTGAACCGCCCCCGCCGCAAGCTCTGCGGCATGACGAACACACCCCACCGGCTCGCCATCTCGGCGACCGGACTGCGCAAGTCGTACGGCGAGAAGACCGTCCTCGACGGCATCGCCCTCCGCATCCCCACCGGCACGGTCTTCTCCCTGCTCGGCCCGAACGGCGCCGGCAAGACCACCACCGTCCAGATCCTCTCCACCCTCATCACCGCCGACGCGGGCGAGCTCCGGGTCGCCGGGCACGACGTGGCCGCCGAACCCCAGGCGGTACGCGCCGCGATCGGGGTCACCGGACAGTTCTCGGCGGTGGACAGCATGGTCACGGGCGAGGAGAACATGCGGCTCATGGCGGACCTGAACCACCTCCCCCGCCGTGAAGGCAGCCGGATCACCGCCGATCTGCTCGCCCGCTTCGATCTGACGGAGGCGGCGAAGAAGCCCGCGCTCGCCTACTCCGGTGGCATGCGCCGCCGGCTCGACCTCGCGATGACCCTGGTCGGCAGCCCTCGGATCATCTTCCTCGACGAGCCGACCACCGGCCTCGACCCGCGCAACCGCCACCGCACCTGGAGCATCATCGAGGACCTGGTCGCCGGGGGCGTCACCGTCTTCCTCACCACCCAGCACCTGGAGGAGGCCGACCGCCTGGCCGACCGGATCGCGGTACTCCACGGCGGCCGGATCGTCGCCCAGGGCACCCCCGACGAGCTCAAGCGCCGCGTCCTCGGCGGCCACGTACGGCTCCGCTTCACCGCACCGCAGGTGTACGAGCACGCCGCCGCGGCACTCCCCCGGGCCACCGGGGACGCCGACTCGCTCGCGCTGAGCGTGCCCAGCGGCGGCAGCCAGCGCGAACTGCGCGAGCTGCTCGACCGGCTCCACGAGTCGGGCGTCGAGGCCGACGAACTGACCGTGCACACCCCGGACCTGGACGACGTGTTCTTCGCCCTGACCGGCGACGCGGGCACGGACACCACCACTCCAAGCACTTCAAGCAACCTGAGCACGCCCGTATCCGCCGTCGAGGAGAACGCCCGATGAGCCCCCTGTCCCTCACCCTGCGCGACTCCTCCACCATGCTGCGCCGCAACCTGCTGCACGCGCTGCGCTACCCCTCCCTCACCCTCAACGTCCTCCTGACGCCGATCGTCCTGCTGCTGCTCTTCGTGTACGTGCTGGGTGACGTGATGAGCGTCGGCATCGCGGGCAGCGGTGCGGACCGCGCCGACTACATTGCGTACCTCGTCCCCGGCATCCTGCTGATGGCCCTCGGCGGGACCGCCGTCGGCACCGCGGTCTCGGTCAGCGTCGACACGAGCCTGGGCATCTTCACCCGCTTCCGCACCATGGCGATCTCCCGCCCCGCCATCCTCATCGGCCATGTCGTCGGCAGCGTGCTGAAGACGCTGATGGCCCTGGTGGCGGTCCTGTGCCTGGGGCTGGCGATCGGGTTCCGGCCGAACGCGACCGTGCTGGAGTGGTTCGCGGCCCTCGGTCTGCTGACGCTGATGAGTCTGGCGCTGACCTGGACGGCCGTCGGTGTCGGTCTGGCCAGCCCGACGCCCGAGGGGGCGGGCAACAACGGGACGCCGCTGATGATGCTGCCGTTCCTGTCCAGTGCGTTCGTACCGGTGGACTCCATGCCGGACTGGTTCCGCTGGTTCGCCGAGTACCAGCCCTTCTCCCCCGCCATCGAGACCCTGCGCGGGCTGCTGCTGGGCAGCGGGATCGGGAACCAGGGGTGGCTTGCCTTCGGCTGGTGCCTGGTCCTGACGACGCTCGGCTATCTGTGGTCGAAGTCCCTGTTCGACCGGGAGCCGAAGGGCTGACCTTCACGCGCGACCAGGAGCGCTCAGCTCCCGCAGCGCCGCCGCCCGCAACTCCTCGCTCCCCAGGGCGGCGTACTCCGACACCGCGTCGGCGTACGCCGCCCCGTCGGCGCCCTCGACCGCCCGCCGGGCCCGGGCGGCGGACAGTGCGGGGAACTCCCGCAGCACCCGCATCCGTTCCGCCAGCGCCACCATCCGTACCGCCGAGGCATCCCCCGCACCGAGCCGGGCCAGCCCGAGCGCCAACAGCACGGTGCCGCACACAGGCAGCATCACGGGGGCGAACTCACCGGGCCCCTCGCCCAGCAACTTCCGCAGGCTGTACGTCAGTTGTGCGGCCAGTGGACCGGTCTCCGCGAGGCGGCGGTGCTGTGCGTGCACGGCCAGCGCCGCCGCCCGCACGTTCAGCGACCACGGGTCCACGGACTCCTCCGCGGACTCCGGCGGGCGCCCCTCCGTCATCCGTTCCACGGCCTGCCGCCACAGACCGAGCCCCTCCTCGGTACGGCCACGGGCCAGCGCGATCTCCGCCCGCGCCGCCAGGTCGGGGGTGAAGAAGATCTCCCCCGCCTCCTCCGGCTGCCGGTCCCTGGCCGCCAACTCCAGCCAGTACTCGGCCTCTTCGACGTCCCCGCGCTGTACGCACGCGAGCACCAGCGCCCACCGCACCCCGAAGGCGTCCGCGGAGTCCTCGAACCGCTCCAGCGTGCGGAGCGCGGCACGCAGGTGGTGGTACGCCTCGGCGCCGCGTTCGGTCTGGAGGCACAGCTCGCTGATCCGGCCGTGGCACAGCATCTGTGCGGCCGGGTTGCGCAGGGACCCGAGCGCGTCGAGCATCCGGCGGGCGGAGTCCAGGGCCCGTTCCACGTCGTTCTCGTACTCCCACACGTATCCGGCGACGCACTCGGCGAGGCCCGCCACCAGCGGCTCGCCGGACGCGCACAGCTCGCGCAGCCGCGAGTAGTCCGGCGGACGCACCTCGGGAGTGGCCGCCAGTACGGTGGCCAGGGCGCGCGGGAAGGTGTCCGGCGCGGCAGCCGGGAGGCGGCGCAGCGTGACCAACTGACGTACGGCGCCGGGGCCGTGGCTCATGAAGAGCCCCGCAGCGCACAGCGCGGCCGCGCTCCGAGCCACCTCCACGCTCTCGGCATTCTCGGCAGAATCAGCCTCCCCGGCACCCGGCCGGAAGTGCGACAGCGGCCCGCCCGTCTCCTCCGCGAGGGCGGCGAGCCGGGTGTGGTGGGAGTTGGTGACCCAGAGCGCGGCGAGTACGGCCGTGACGGCGGCGGTGGTCGGCCCGTCGCCCCGTACGAGCGCGTACCTCAGGGCCCGTACGAGATTGTCCTGCTCGGCCCGGATCCGCACCGACGAGGCCAACGGGTCGTCCCTGAACAGCACTTCGTGATACCGGTGACCGAACTCCCGTGCCCAGCGAAGGAATCCGTCCACCACCGCCTCCTCCTCGCCCACCTCCGCCCGCCGCGCCGCACTGAACTCCCGTACGGTCTCCAGCATGTGGAACCGCACCCCACCGGCCCCTTCCCCCACCTTCACCAGGGACTGACCGGCCAACTGCTCCAACAGCGGGAGCACATCACCACTCCTCCGGCCGCCGTGCCCGAGCAGCCGCCCCGCAGCTTCCTCGGTGAACCCGCCGGGGAACACGGACAGCGCACGCAACGCCTCCCGCCCGCCGGAGTCCACCAGGTTCCAGCTCCACTCCACGACGGCGTGCAGGGTCCGGTGCCGCTCCGGGGCATCGAGCGCCCCGCCCCGCAGCAGCGCGAACCGGTCCCGCAGCCGCTGCCCGATCTCCCCCACGGACAGCACCCGCACCCGGGCGGCGGCCAGCTCGACGGCCAGCGGCAGTCCGTCCAACTGCGCGCACAGCGCAGCCACTTCCCCTGCGGGCAGCAGCACCCCCGGCCGGACCGCCCTGGCCCGCTGCCCGAACAGCTCCACGCACGCGTCGAGCCCCAACTCCGGCAGTGCGTACACCACTTCGGAGGTCAACCCCAGGGGCGCCCGGCTGGTGGCCAGCACCCGCAACTCCTCGGACCGCGCCACCAGTGCGTGCACGAGTCCGGCGACACCGGCCACGACCTGCTCACAGTTGTCCAGCACCAGCAGTACGGGACCGGCCCCGAGCTCCCCCACCACCGCATCGACGAGATCGCCGCCCCCGCCGCCCCCGGCGAAGTGCCTGCCCCCGCCGACGCCGACGGCCGACGCCACCTCCCCCACCACGTCCGCGTCCTCGCGCACACCAGCGAGCGCCACCACGTGCACCACCCGCTGCGCGGCGTCCCGGCCGACGGCGTGGGCCAGGCGGGTCTTGCCGAGCCCACCGGCCCCGACGACGCTCACGACCCGCCCCTCGCGCAGCAGCCCGCTCACGGCGGCGACATCGGCGCTCCTGCCGACCAGCGGATTGGGCTCGTGCGGCACCCGGTGCCGGACCACCGGCACATCGGACCTCAGCAACTCCTCGTACGTGCGCCGAAGTTCGTCACCGGGGCCGACGCCGAGCTCGTCCCGCACACCCTGCCGGTAGCCCTCGAAGCGCCGCAACGCGGCGGCCGGGCCCACCGCCGCGGCCTCGCACCGCAGCAGCTCCGTCAGTACTTCCTCGTCCCGGGGCGACTCGGCAGCCAGCTCCGTCAGCGGCTCCAGCGCCTCCCCGGGCCGCCCCGTCCGAGCCAGCGCGAGCGCCCGCACGCGCACCAGGGCCCGCCGGCTCCCCACCCGGGCCGCCCGCAGCGCCAGCACGGGTTCGTACCGCTCGTCACCCTCCCCGGCACCGACCTCCCCGTCCCAGATCCCCAGCCCCGCCTCGGCCTCCGCGAGCGCGGCCCGGTGGTCACCTCGCCGGGCCAGTTCCGTGCCCGCCGCCGCCCGCAGCAGCAGTGCGGAGGAGTCGACCTGTTCCTCCTCAAGTCCCAGCCGGTACCCGGTCGGTGTACTCCTCACCAGCTCGGCCCCGTACAAGGAACGCACCCGCGAAACCAGCACCTGGACCGACTTGCCCGGCCGCTCCGGCCGCTCCTGCGGCCACAGCCCCTCCACCAGTCGCCCGACACCGCATCCGCCGCGCATGTCCCCGGCGAGCAGGGCCAGCAGCCCGCGCAGCCGGGGCGCGGTGATTTCCCGTCCGCGAAAGGCGGCACCGGACAGCAGGGTCAACTCGAAGGTCACCCCCGCACCCTAGGGCGTGTCTTTCGGACCAGGCCTGGGTCGCAGGGCTGTGCACCCAAGCCGACCTGATCCGAAAGACACGCCCTAGCCAGCACCGAGGACGACGGCGCGGTGACCGATTCGCCTCCGTCGGCAGCCCAAAAACGTGACAGCGATGGCCGGTTCGCCCCTGCCCGCGGCCCAGGAGCGTGACACCCGGCGGGTACCTCTCTACAGTGACCTTCCCCCCGTTCCACGGGTGTGGAGACATCCTCGACACCGGCCGCCCCGTGACAGTCCGTCCGGCAGTGCGGTGGGCGGGGTACGAGGTGGTCAGCAGCCTGGGGGAGCAATGATCATCACTGAGCAGTCGCGTGCCGCGGCGGCCGACATCGTCCGGAGCGACCCGGCACTTCTCGGCCAGGACGCCGACAGTTCGCGCCCCGGCAGCGACCCCCATGCCGAACGGCACACCACGGTGCTGTCCGCCGAGGCGAAGGCCGCCGCGGTCCGGATCCCGCCGCCGGACACATGGGACAACAACCTGCCCGCCCGCTCCCGGCAGCCCTTCGTAGGTCGCGCCGAGGCCCTCGCCCGGCTGGCGGCCTCGCTGGCCGGTGGCGGCGGGGTCATCACACAGCGGTCGGCGGCCACGGTGAGCGGGCTCGGCGGCATCGGCAAGACGGCGCTGGCACTGCACTACGCGTACGACCGCCGCGAGGACTACGCCCTCGTCTGGTGGATCAACTCCGAGAGCGAGGCGCAGATCGCCTCCGGCCTGGCCGATCTCACACTCCTGCTGTACCCGGAGTGGGCGGGCCCGGCCACCCCGATGGAGCGCACCGAGTGGGCGCTGGCCTGGCTGGAGGCGCACCCCGGCTGGTTGCTCGTCTACGACAACGTGGAGCGGCCCGAGCACCTCACCCCGTTCCTCGGCCGACTGCTGTCCAGGGGGCACCAGTTGGTCACCAGCCGGTGCCGTACGGGGTGGCCCGAGGGCGCCGAGCTGATCAGCCTCGACGTGCTCAGCCACGAGGCCGCAGTGGACCTGCTGTGCGCACCGGGCACGGGGCAGGGCGGCTTTGACCCGGCGCACTCCCCCGCCGACCGCGAACAGGCGGAACTGCTCGCGGACGACCTGGGCTACCTGCCGCTGGCCCTGGCCCAGGCGCGCGCCTATCTGCGGGAGACCAGGACCGGGTTCGCCGCCTACCGGACGAAGCTGACCGACAAGGTGAAGGCCGGTTTCGGCGGGGACAGCGCGGCGGCCCGGGCCGTCGCCAGGATCTGCCGCACCAGCCTGGAGGCGATCAGGACCAGGCACCCCTCGGCCGTCACCATGCTCCACAGCCTCGCCTGGTACGCCCCTGAGGCACTGCCGCTCGACGTGCTCCGCCACCTCAATGGCAGGGCCGAGGAGAGCGAAGCGGCTCTGGAGGCGCTGCGCAGCTACCACTTGGTCTCCCTCGGCCCCGACGGCATCGCCCTGCACCGGCTGCTCCAGCGGACGCTGCGCGAGGCCGCGGCGACGCAGGTGCCGGACGCCCGGGGGCGCGCGGAGCGGGCGCTCGCCGCCGCCGTCGGCGCGGCCCCCGACGGCGTACGCCCGTATCTGACGCACATTCAGGCGATGGCGGACACCGGCACCGCGCAGGACGCCGAGCCGGACTCCGCCCTGGTGGCCATGTACCGGCAGGGCGCCGAGGAACTGGTCGCCCGCGAACAGCACGTGCTGGCCATCCCGCTGATGGAGCGGGTCGTCGACTGCGCCACCCTGCTGCTGGGGCTCGACGACGAGAGCACCCTGGGCCACCGCGACCGGCTCGCCGAACTCCACGCCAAGGCCGGGGACCCGGCCACCGCCATTGTGCTGTGCAAGGACCTCTTCCTCGACCGCAGCACGGTCTCCGGGCCCGAGGCGCCCGAGACGCTGGCCAGCCGCGAACGGCTCGCGTACGCCTACCGCAAGGCGGGCGAGGTGATGCGCGCGGTCACCGAACTGGAGAAGGTCGTCACCATCCGGCGGCGCGTCCAGGTCAGGGACCACGAGGACACCCTGCGCAGCCGCAACGACCTGGCGTACGCCCTGCAGACGGCGGGCCGCCACGTCGACGCGGTCCGGGAGTTCGAGGCGGTCGTCGCGGACCGTGCCCGGGTGCTGGGCCCCCAGCACAAGGACACCCTCTCCAGCCGCACCAACCTGGCCTACGCCTACCGCTGGGCCGGTGACCACACCACGGCCCTGCGCCTGTACGAGCAGGCGGTGGAGGTCCGCGGTTCCCTGCTGGGCCCCGAGCACCCCGACACGCTCACCGCCCGGGGCTGGCTCGCCTCCGCCCACCTCGCGGCGGGCGATCCGCGCAGCGCGGTCGGGATCTACACGGAGGTGGCCGGGGCCAGGGCCCGGGTGCAGGGCGCCGATCACCCGGACACCCTGCGCAGCAGGCAGGACCTCGCGTACGCGGTGATCGACGCCGATGGCCCTGACATGGCGCTGCCCTCCTTCGAGTCGCTCGCCAAGGACAGTGCGCGGGCCCAGGGCCCGGACCATCCCTCGACGCTGGACTACCGGGACGACATCGCCGGGGTGCACCGGATGCGGGGCGACCACCCCCGCTCGGTCGACTGCTACGAGAAGGTGGCCGCCGCCTACCGGCGGGTGCGGGGCAAGTTCCACCAGGACACGCTGCACTCGCGGGCGGCCCTGGCGTACGCCCTGCAACTGTCCGGTGACCTCGGCCGGGCGCGCGAGGAACGCAGGAGCCTGGTGACCGACCGGACCCGGGCGCAGGGCCGGGAGCACCCGGCGACCCTGAACGCCCGCGCGGGCCTGGCGAACACCCTGCGCGCCTCCTCGGAGTTCCGGGCCGCCATCGACCTCTACACCGAAGTCCTGGCCGACCGGGTCGAGTTGCTCGGCCCCGAGCATCCGCACGTGCTGGGCACCCGCGAAGTCCTCGCGTTCACCCGCCAGGACGCGGGCCAGCACGCGCGGGCGGTCCGGGAGCTGACCGAACTCGTCTCCGACATGGAGGAGTTCCTCCGCACCGACCACCCCCGCATCCTGTCCGTCCGCCGCTCGCTGGCGTGGCTGTTCGCCGCGGAGAAGCGCCATGCGGACGCCCTTCGCGCGTACGGGGAACTGGTCGAGGTCCACGCGCGCGTGCACGGTCCCGACCACCCGAGGACCCTGCACGTCCGCGAGTCGCTCGGGGTGGCGCTCCAGGCGGCCGCCCAGTACGACCGGTCGCTCGGCCTGCTGGAATCCCTCGTCGCCGACCGCGCCCGGGTCCAGGGCCCCCGGCACCCCTCCACCCTCCACACCCGCTTCCTGCGCGCCTGGGTACTGCGGTCGGCGGGCCGGTACGAGCAGGCAATCGAGGAGTACGAGCAGCTGATCGACGTACGGACCCGGCTGCTCGGCGCCGAGGCCCCCGACACCCTCGACGCCCGCAACGGCCTGGCGCTCGCCTTCCTGGGCGCGGACGAACACGACAGGGCCGTCGCGGAGTTCTCCCGGCTGCTTCAGCTGCGCCGCCGGCTGCTCGGGAACACGGCACCGCCCACCCTGCTCGTACAGGAGAACCTGGCGGACACGCATTCCGACGCGCAGAACCACCGGCGGGCCATCGAGCTGTACGAGGAGACGGCCGCGGCCTGGGCCCGGATCTGGGGACCGACCCACCGGCGCACCCTGCGGACCCGGCTGGAGCTGGGGCGGGTCCAGCGGGCGGCCGGACTGCACGCGGAGTCCCTGGCCACCCTGACATCCCTCCTGGAGACGCAGTCCGCGCACGACGGCGCGGACCATCCGGAGGTGCTCGACGTCCGGCTCAGCATCGTCGCGGGCCGCACCGCCGCGGGCGACCTCGTGCTCGCGGAGGAGTCGGCCGAGCGGCTGGTGGAGGATTTCGTGCGGGTCCGCGGCCAGGACCACCCGGACACGCTGAACGCGCGCTCCTGGCTGCTCTACGTGTGGGTGTGCTCCGGCCGGACCGGCCGCGCGATCGCCGGGCTACGGTCGCTGCACGAGGACCACGTCAGGCTCCAGGGCGGCGCACACGTGGCCACGCTGGACAACCGGTCCATGCTCGTGTCCGCCCTCAAGGAGGCGGAGGACTACGAACAGGCCCTCAACTCGGCCGGGGAACTGGTGGCGGACCGGACCCGTGCCCTGGGTTTACGTCATCCCGGCACGCTGGTCGAACGCGCCGCGCACGCCCGGACGCGGGAACTCGCCGGTGACCGTGCGGGAGCCCTGCGCGAACTCCTCGGTCTGCTGGCCGAACAGGAACAGCGCCTGGGAGCGGACCACACCGACACCCTTGAGGTGCGCGACGACGTCGTCTGGGCCCTGCTGGGGGAATCCACGGCCCGGCAGGCGGTGCACGCGGCGGAGCGTTCGGTGGCCGACCACACCCGGGTCCTCGGCCCGGACCACCCGCGTACGCTCCGCGCCCGTGACCGGCTGGCCACCGCCTGCGCGTACCTCGGCGACCTCGAACGGACGCTGCGGCTCCTGGAAGAGCTCGTCGCGGACACCGGCCGCGTCCTGGGAGCGGACCACCACTCGACGCTGGTGGCGCGCCGGGACCGGGCGCAGGCGCTGCTCCGGGCGGGCCGGCGGCGGCACTCCGTCGAGGAGTTCATCGCTCTGGTCGCCGACAGCGACCGGGTCAGGGGCCCGGACCACATCTGGTCGCTGACCTGCCGGGCGGGCCTGGCGTCCGCCGTCCGGGAGACCGGCGACCTGCCGTCGGCGACTTCCGTACTGGAGGAGCTGCTCAAGCGGTGCGAGTCGGTGCTGCCGGACGAACACCCGTGGACGGTCGAGGTCCGGAGCCACCTGGCGTGGGTCCTCGCCGATTCGGGGGCGACGGCACGCGCCGTGCCGCTGGCCCGGCGGACGGTGGCGGACGCCGTACGCCTCTTCGGCGCGGACCACCGCCGTACCTGGGACCCGAGGGCGGTGCTGGGCCACGTCCTCGTCCGGTCGGGCGAACCCGACGAGGCGCGCGCGGTGCTCGAAGAGCTGCTCGTCGCCGTGCACCGGCTGCGGACCGGCCCCGACTGGCCGACGGACATCGAGGGTCTCGTACGGATCCACCGGCGGGCGGCCGTACTGGACTCGCCGCTGGGCCACGGGTCCGAGGACCTCGCTCCGGAGTCCCTGGCCGATGCGGCGGACGCCGTCCAGCTGGGGCGCCGGGTCGAGTTCTTCGCGTACCGCTTCGGTGAGCGGCTGCCCAGTGTGCCCGTCGCGCTCGCCCGTACGCTCGCCTGCTCCGGGCGCCCCTCGGACGCCGTCCTGCTGCTGCGGGCGGTGCACGCGGCGCGGTCGCGGGTGCTGGGTGCCGACCACCCCGACACCCTGGAGAGCCACGTCGCGCTCGTTCTCACCCGGCTGGAGTCCGACGGGCCCGCCCGCCCCGAGTGGCAGAGCGACCTGCTGAGCCGCTGGGAACGGGCGTACGGCCCGGACCACCCGGCGACCGGGGAACTGCGCCGGCGGCTGCGCACCGCACGGCCGGCCTGGCGGCCGAGGCTGACGCTCCTGGACGACCGGGCCGCAGTCGTCGGCCGGACGTCTTCCGTCGAGGTGCGGCTGGAGCGGCAGGACGACGTCCCGCCCGTCGGGCTGGCCCTCGTCCAGGTGGTACCGGAGTGCCGCAGCGACGCGACGGTCTCCCCGGCCGCGGCGAGCCACACCCCGGGCGGACCGGGCGCCGTCTTCTCCTTCACCCCTCGGGAACCCGGGGCGCACAAGCTCCGTTTCACCCTTTACGACCACGCGTCCGGGCTGCCCCTTCAGGACCTGGAGACGTCCGTGCAGGTGTCGGACCCCACCGGGCCCGACGATGTGCAGGAGCAGGGGAGCGGCTGACTCAGATGGAACAGGAGCTCCCCGTCACGGTGGTGCAGGACCACTCGTGCGGATTCACGGACCCCCCTGCACGGCCCGTCGGCGACCGCGACCTGCGGATCATCCTGCGCCACTCGGCACCCGACCGGCTGAACGTCATCGTCTGCGCGTCGTGGATCCATGACGGGAACCCCTGGACCGACGCCCCGCTGGAGGCCACTCCGCAGAAGCTGCGCGGCAAGGCGGGCACGCTGCGCGCCGAGTGGAAGCGGCTGGTCGTCGACCACACCATCGACAGTCCGGACCAGGGGCGGATCGGCGACCACCCCCTGTCGGAGGAGTCCGACCTGACCCGCCACTGGGTACTCGTCGAGCCCCTCCTGAAGGACCTCGCGGAGGAGGGGTACGACGTTCTGGACGTCATGCTCGACGGAAGCGGCTCCGTGCTGGGCCGGCTCCGCGAGGTGGTCCTCGGGTATCTGGCCGACCACCAGGACCTGCGGATCAGCTTCGACACGGACCTCCCCATGCCCTGGCCCATGCTCGCCGTGGACCCGTCCCTCTTCGCCGACCCGTGGAGCGCCTTCCTCGGTCACCGCCACCAGGTCGAGCAGACCGCGCCCACCCGGTACTACGCGAAGCAGCTGGAGCGGGGACGGCGAAGGCGGCCGGTGACCAGCCTGAACACCGACGTCACCCTCGACGGGGTGGGCCGGGCGGCGGAGATACGCGAACTCCTCGCCCATCACTCGGTCCTGAAGGTCCGCACCAGGGCGACGGAGCTCCTGCAGTCGCTCAGCGAACCGGTCGTGCACGAGGACCTGATGTACTTCTGGTGCCACGGCAGGTTCCTGGAGGAGGGGAACCCGGACCGCCGCCTGGTCATCCAGCTGTCCGACGCGGGCCTGATCGACAGCGCCAAGCTGTACCGCCAGCGGCGCCACATGAAGGACACTCCCCAGCACTTCAGCCCGTTCGTCCTGCTCAACGCCTGCCACACCGGCCAGGATTCGGACGGCCCGCACGTCGAACACATCGGCGCCGCCCTGATAGACCTCGGTGCCTGCGGGGTGCTGGGCCCGCAGATCGAGATACCGGAGATCTTCGCCTCGGAGTACGCGCACTGCTTCATCGAGCGGTACCTGGAGGGCGACCGGACCGCCGGAGAGATCAGCCAGTCCCTGGTGAGGACCTTCGCCGAGAAGTTCCACAACCCGCTCGCCCTCACCTACTCCTTGCACGGCGGACTGCACAGCCGCCTCAAGCTCGACAAGGACGCGCCCGAATTCCCGTTCCTCCAGGAGGAGTTGACCGATTGACCAGCCACGCACCGCTGCACACCGTCCCGGAACCGTCGGTGATCGACCTGGACGAACAGGGCCGGCTGCGCACCCCGGAGGGCGCACCCGTCCCCGTGAGCCGCATCGCCGAGCACCTCGCCAAGCGGCTGCGGATCCCCGACTGGGCGACGGACATCCACGTGTACGTGCACGGCTGGCGGACACCGCCGCCGACCGCGACCCGTACGGCGGCCAGGCTGCTCGCCGAGTCCGTACGGCTGTGGACGGAGCACCCGGCCCGCTACCCGGGTCTGGCGAACGGCTACCGGCCGTGGACCGTCGTGGTGCGCTGGCCCTCCTCCAGCCGCCCCACCCTCGGGGGCTACCGGCTGATCCGGGACAGGGCGCACGCGATGAGTGCCGAGGGCGCGGGTCATGCCCCGTACGTCATCGGGCACTTGCTCGGCTATCTGGACGCGGAGCGGGCGAACCCGCGCGGCTCCGCCGTACTGGCCAACCGCAAGGGCACGTACCTCCATCTGGTCGGCCATTCCTTCGGCGGCCGCTTCCTCTGCGAGGCCGTGCAACGGGCGGCCGAGCGCCCTCCGGTGCTCAGCTGGAGCCAACCGCACGACCCCCGCCGCCCGTTCACGGTCGACAGCGCGCTCATCTTCCAGATGGCGGCCCCGCGCGACGCCCTGGCCCGCCACTTCACCACGCTCTTCCCCACCCCCGAACACCCCGGTGCGCCTCTCAGGGGCCCGCTGGTCCTGACCCACTCCCGCTGGGACCGGGCAACCGGTTTCTGGCACCTGCGCGCCGAGGGCGAACCCGGCATCGGCCACTCGGGAGCGGGCGCCGCCCCCGTGGCGCAGTTCTCGACGGGGCTGCTGGACACGGCGGCCACGTACCCCCAGCACGTACTGGACCACCGTGTCGTCAACATCAACGCGGACCACTACTACCGGGGCAGCCGCCGCACCCGTCTCGCTCCGGCGGGCGCCCACTCCGACTTCCTGCGCCCGGAGTCCGCCCACCTCCTGCTGACCCTGGCGGAGCGCTCCCGCTGACCACGGAGGACTCAGCGCACGGAGACTCAGAGCATGATGAGCAGCCGGGTCTTCGGCTTGAGCTTCCGGTTCACCGAGCGGCTCTGCACGTACACCTCCAGCTTGGGGTTGTTGCCCGCCTTCACGGAGACGGTCCCCTGGATTCCCGTACCGAACAGGAGGCTGCGCGCGGCGTCCCCGGTGTAAGCGCGGTCGGTGTCCTTCTCGACCACGATGACCTCCTTGTTCGCCTGAACCTGGGCGCGGGCGCCCAACTGGTAGTAGCAGGCGCCGCGTTGGTACGAAACGCCCGGGTGCGAGTCGACGAAGGGCCGGATCTCGGACTCCTTGTCGACCTTCAGCAGCCGGTACTTGTCGGCCGGAATCGGTTCGAGGTTCGCCCGTACCTCGTCGACGGAGATGTCCTGCCCGACGGCGAACAGGTTCTTCGTGCCCCGCACTCCCTGCTCACGGCCGCGCAGGAAGCTGGTGGCGGCGGCGCGCACGGTGCCGATCGCCTCCTCGACGCCCTCCTGGGAATCCGCGTCCCAGATGGCGATGTTGCCGGCCTGGAAGCCGTAGTTCTGGGCAGTGCGCTTGGCCAGGGAGTTCGGTACGAGGATCGCGGAGGTCCAGTGCGCGGGGAGCCCGCCCATCTTCGCCGCGATCCGGTCGAGCCAGGGGCCGAGGATCTTCATGTCCCCGTCGTGCCGCCGGTCGCCGCCGGAGGCGTTCTCCTCGCCGTCCGTCACCACGATCTGGAGGAAGCTGTGCTCGCCGTACTCCTCCCAGATGTGCCCGAGGTCGTCCAGCGACTTCAGCGAGGCCTCGATGAGCGCCGTGGCCCCGTTGTTGACCTTGTACAGCCCGCGCATGGACGGCAGGTGCTTCACGTCCATGTCCCAGACCAGGTTCTCCACCTGGTGGTCGAAGGAGTAGAGACTGATCCGGGTCTCGTGCCCGAGGCTGTCCGACTCGGCCTTCAGTCCCGCCACGAACTCGTCTACCACACGGATGAGTTGGCTCTGGTGCGGACGCATGGAACCCGAACAGTCCACTACCAGCGCGACGTGATTCACCTTGTGCTGGATCTTGTTTGCGGACACGCGTGTGCTCCTTCTACGAGGCTCCCCAAGTGACGTTTTCACTCTAGGTCGAGCCACTGACAACGACCCTGACCTGCGGTTCCATCGACCGCACGGCGGTGGCGCCGCCGCTGGGAAAGACCGTGGCGCGCTCGCGGACAGAAGCCCCCGCCGACTGCACGCGAACCATGGAGGGGACCGCCGTCGGATTCACGCCAAATTCGGCCCGTCCGGGGCTGCTTCTCATGGGTTCTCTTTGCCATTCGTTGACAGTCGGTCCGCCCTTCTCCTAAATTCGCCGAACGGGCCACGGAGCAATCCATTCATTACCGGCCCGGCACGAGTGTCCCTTCCGCACTATCACTGGAGGACTCGATGGAGCAGCTCATCAAGAAGATGGCGCAGGACAACGTCTGGCAGAATTGGGTCGCCGCCAACTCGGCCCAGCAGGCGGCGAAGAGCGGCTGCATCAGCGCCGCACCCAAGAGCGGTTGCATCAGCGCGACGCCGAAATCCGGCTGTATCTCCTGATCTCCTGACGGGCCATAGCCCGCGCTGGCCGGACGTCCGGGAACAATTACGTGAGAGCTTCCTCATCCTCTCGCAGTACGTTCCCGGACGCTCCGGCCCCGCCTCCCCGCATGACCCATATTTCTTCAGCTATGCGCATCATGAGAAGGAATTAATGAAGGGCCAGCCGACCGCCGAGGTCATCGACCATATCCGCGACATTCCGATCTATCAGGAGTCCCTGGCGAAGGGCCACTTCCCTCTGCTGGACAAGCCGGAGATCGCGCGCGGCTTCCCCGACAACTGGATGACCCCCCGGCTGGCGGCGGCGCTGGAATCGGGCGAGGCGGAATACGTGCTGTCCACCGGCACCAACCACGCCAGGATGCAGATCATCCGGCCGCCGTACTTCCTGCTGCGCTCCTACTACGAGTTGTGGCGGACCCACCCCGACATCGCCGGGACCTGGGAGTCGGGCTGCAACCGCGTCTCCCTCACCACGGTGCTCGCGACGGAACACGTGGCACGGGTCAACGCCGCCCGTCGCGGCGTCGAGCCCGCCCCCGTACCCACCCTGGACGACCGCCGGCTCGACGAACGCACCTGCTACCTGAACCTCACCCTGGACCCGGCACATTGGGACCGCGAGGAGGTACTGCGCATGCTCGGCGAGATCGACCGGGTGCGCGGCGGACACCCGGAGGGCTCGTACCATCTCGACTGCTCCGGCTACCACTTGGCGCATCTGGTGCAGAAGGCGAAGGACTGGGACCTGTGGGACGCCTTCCCGCCCCCCGCCAGCATCATTCACGCCTACGAGTACACGCCGGTGAACGTACGGCGCTTCCTGGCCCGCCACTTCGACTGTCCCGTCATCGACCTGTTCGGCAGTACGGAGCTGGGCTATCTCTACTTCAGCGACCGCGACGGCGCGTACCACCCGCACCTCGACGGGATGAGCGTCGAACTCCACCCGGTGGCCCCCGGAAGCACGATCCACCAGCTCGTCGTCACCAGCGTGCGCAACCCCTACATGCCCCTGGTCCGCTACCGGTCGGGCGACTGCGTACGCACCCTGAACGGCACACCGGACCCGGACGCGATCACCCAATTCTGCGGCAGGGAGAAGGAGTTGCTGAGCACACCCGCCGGCCCCGTGGCCCAGGGCGACCTCGACCGGCGGATCGGCGACGCCTCCTCCGGGATCTTCCTCCACCGTCTGCACCTCGACGGCGACGCGGAGGCCACCCTGCGCTACACCACATTCACCGGCGCGCCGCTGGACCCCGCGGAGGAATCGGTACTACGGCAGAACACCGAAGAACTGACCGGCCGGCTCTGCAGGCTCGAACACCGCACCCACCTCCCCATCGGCCGCTCGGGAAAGTACGCCTGGCTCTCCACCGAAGCCCCCTGACCGCCCACGCAGGAACCGGAGCAGGATGACATGACCACCACCCCGAAGATCTCCCCCGACGACCTCAAACACCTCCTCGGGGAAGCACTGCACGCCGAGGTCGTACGGTATTCCCACGACCGGACACCCACCGCTTCAAGGGAGTTCGTGGAACGCCAGGTCACCGAATGCCTCCGCTACCTCTACCTCGTCTCCCGGCACCGGGATCAGCTCGGCGGCCTCTTCCTCCCGGTCGAGCAGGAGATCGACGAAATCTGGCACTACCTCATTCTGCAGACCCGCGAATACCGCGCACTGTGCGAAGAGCGCCTGCCCGGCCGGTTCTTCATCGAGCACCGCAGCATCGCGTACGAGGACTACCAGGAAGACCCGAGCCGCGAACAGGCACTGGAGGAGGCCCTGCGCTGGATCCCCCTCTACTGCCAGGAATTCGGCCCGTTCGACGAGGACGCACTCCCCCACTGGACCATCGTGCGCTTCCTCCACGAACACATGGGAGTTTCCCTTGAGGACATCGCAGACCTGAAGCTCGTAGCCTCGGTGTGAGCAAAACCCGCCCTCCGGAAAACTGCTCGTGGGACCTTTCTGGTGGGACCTTTCTCGTGGGACCTTTCCTGAACGCGGCGCGTCAGGTGCGGGTTTCCGCGAGCGCTCGCCAGATCTCCGTGGCCAGGTCGAGGATGCCGCGTTCCTGCGCCTCCACCGCCAGCTCCGTGAGACGCGTCTGATTCCACGTGCCGGACCGCTTGCCGCGGATCTGCTCGCGGATCAGTTCCAGGCGTACCCGGTCACGGAAGGTGAACTGGTCGCGCCCTTCCCAGGCAGCCTCGCAGTACGTGGCCGCGTCGTCGATCTCGCCGGATCCGTAGGCGAGTTGCGCGCGCAGGAAGCCGTACTCCCGCTGGTGGAGGTCGCTGCCCACGAGGTCGAGAGCCGGGCGCACGTCGGTGAGGTACTGCTCCGCGTGCGTCAGGTCCTGGGGCGCGGCCCGCAGTGCCAGCGCGGCGGCGGCGAGCCGCAGGCGCATCCAGAGCAGCAGGTCCTCGCGACTGTCCAGGGCCTCCATCGCCTCTCGCATGAGCAGGGACGAGCGTTCCGTCATGCCCTTGCGGCTGGCCAGTGTCGCCGCGGTCCACAGGCCTTCGGCCACCAGCGGGCCTCGGCGCCCGTCGAGATCCTGGCGGATCTCCTCGGACAGCCGGACGGCCTCCGCCAGGTCGCCGAGCTCGGCGGTGGCCGAACTGAGCAGCAGCTTGCAGCGAATGACGTCGGGGCCGGTCAGGGCTGACGTGCGGCCGAGCTCCAGCCCGTCCCTCGCCACGTCGCGCGCCTCGGCCAAGTCGCCCTGGCTGCGCAGGTTGCGCGCGAGGCGGAGCCGGGAGTGCACCTGCAGCGCCGCGTGGCCCAGCTCGTCGCTGAGCGCCACCAGTGATTCCAGGTGTGACCGCTCGGCGTCCCGGTCGCCCTCATTGGCGAGCAGAGCGGCCAGTTGGGAATGCCCTTGCCACCGCAGCCCCGGATCCGCGTTCGGGGATGCGGTCAGCGCGGCCGTCAACTGCGCGCGCAGCTCGGGATCAGGGCCCGTGGAGACCTGTGCCGTGGCCAGGACGTCCACCAGACCGGCAGGCTTGTTGACCCCGAACGCCTCGATGGGCACCTTCAGCCGTTCGGCCAGGATCGCCACGGCCCGCTCGGTCGGCGGACGCCTCCCGGACTCCAGCCGGGACAGGTACGCGGCAGACATGCCGGGACCCGCCAGCTCGGACTGGGCCTTTCCCTGCTGTCGCCGCAACTGTCGTAGTCGGCGGCCAAACATCGGCTGTTCGAGCATGCTCCCCGTCCTAGGCGCGTACGTCACTCCTTACGTGAACACATTGTCAAGCCAATGCCAATCCAGTCAAAATGAGTTTCGCATGGCGGGATCGCACCCCCTCGCCTACGGCCACTCGATGTTCTGGTTGGGGTAGCTGTCCGCCTGGGACGCGGTGATTTCCACTGCGTCGACCGGGTTCGGGGCGACGGAGGCCAGGAGCGCGAGTGCGGCGCAGCTACCGGCCGCGAGCAGCGAGATTCGAGTCCAGATCTTCACGTGTGTGCTCCTTGCGTGTGGAGCGGAGCCGCCGGTGCGGCGCCGCGATGTGGTGAACGCCGCCGTACCGCGATGCGGCCGGCGGGGCGTGACTGAAGGTAGGCCACAGCAACCGTCTTGGCAATCCATTGACAAGAGTTGTCAATGGATCTAGTTTTTCGGCAAGCCACCGAAGGGCTGCCCCTATCTGCCAGGGCCAGTCGGCCCTCCGGTCACCCTGTTCTCGCCAGAGGTGCCAATCGTCGGACGAGGCACCACGCGTCGGAATCGCTCCGAAGCGATCGCCCCCAACGCCCTCCGTAGTGCGCCCACCGGCGTGCCACGCGTGGCACGCCGGAGAACACCCACCTGAGAGAGGTGCACCATCTTGCCTACCGATTCGGCCGTCCTGGTCCTGGGAAAGGGCTACCGGGCATACCGCGGATACAGCATCGAGGAGTTGCACGACGCGAACTTCGACGTGTGGCTCTGCGACGACGACCCCCTGGACCCGGAGGAGAAGAGGCTCGTCAGCAGAATCGTCTCGGTCGACTTCTCCGCCGACCCGGTGGCAGAGGCGCGGCGGATAGCCTCCGAGGTCGAAGGCGTTTCCTTCCTCCAGGGCATCTGTTACATCGAAACCCTGCTCGCCTGGGCCGCCGATTTCTTCCGCGAGCTGTCCGTATCGTTCATCGATCCCGGCCTGATCAACGGAGTGCGCAGCAAGTACGCGATCCGTCGGCAATTCAGCGACGCGGGTCTCCACACACCCTGGAATCTGCTCGGGACCCCTGAGGAACTCATGGAGCAGGACGTCGCCTTCCCGGCGATCGTCAAGCCCGAGGAAGGTTATTCCAGCATCGGGGTCGAACGGATCGAAGACGCCGCGGGGCTCCGCACGTACTTTGCCCGCTCGAACAACGTGAACGCGAGCACCTACATTCTCGAAGGGGTGGTGCAGGGGCGGGAATACAGCATCGAGGGCTATGTCCGCGACGGCCGCGCGACGGCGTCCGGGCTCACCTTCAAGTTCAAGACCCGCCCGCCCTTCTTCGAAGAGCTGGGGCACTACTGCTCACGGCGGTCCGGCCTTCCGGTCGCGTACCAGCAGCTTTTCGACACCGCGGCCACGGCGACCGGGATCGATTCCGCCCCGCTCCACCTGGAGTTCATGGACGACAACGGAATCCTGACACCGATCGAGATCGGGGCCCGGCTGGCCGGCGACAAGATTCCCTATCTCCATCGGCGCATGTCGGGAAGGAGCACTCTGCTTGAATTTCTCGGCCGCACCGTCGACTATCCGACGACGGAGCAGAGCGGGATCGGAATCGTCTTCTTCGTGCCCACGGGGGCGGGGGTGGTGCGCGAGGACTTCTCTCCAGCCGCTGTCGAGGCGGCACTCGGTGAGGGTTTCGTCGAGTGCTCGGCCGGCAAGCGGGTCCTGACGGCGCCGGACGACTTCTTCGTCAGGCTGGGTTTCGCCGTCGTTCCGGCGGAGACCATCGAGGACTTCACGGCAGCGGCCAACCGCACGGTGGAGTACTTCGAGAACGCCTCGGGTGTCGCGTTGCACCGGCTCACGCCGCCCACCGGCTCCGAGGCTCCGCCCGTCAACACCGAGGCGGCGCGGGACGGGCGCAACCCGTGAACCAGGAGGTGCACATACCTGGTTCCGTCGGAGGAATGGTCCGCAGAGTGCTGCCCCTCGGGCTGCCTCTGGCCATCGGGTACGTGGCTCAGCTGGCCATCTCCTTCACCGACGCGGCCCTCGTCGCACGGATCGGCCCCGATGAGCTGGCGGGCGTCACGCTCGCCCTGAGCGTCTTCAGCATGACGATGCTCCTCGGCCTCGGTGTGGTGACGGCCGTGACCGCGAAACTGGCCTCCAGCTACCGCGCGGGAGATACGGGCAGCCTGCGCACCTGGTACGCGCAGGGCTCGTGGATGGCGGTGCTCACCGGCATCGTCGGTGTCGCCGTACTCCTCAACACCCGCTCCCTCCTGGAACTGATCGGGCAGGACGGAACAGCGGCCCGGATCGCCCAGGACTACAACACCGGCGCCGCCCTGGGCCTGCCGTTCTTCCTGCTCTACGTCAACACCCGCTCGCTGCTCACCGGAGTCGGCAGGCCGAAGCCGGCCACCTGGGTCATGCTGTGGGCCGTCCCGGTCAATCTGGCACTCGGATACGCGATGACCTTCGGCCTGGGCCCCGTGCCCGCCTGGGGTGTCTTCGGTGCGGGTCTGGCCAGCAGTCTCGTCCGCGTGTTCATCGTGGTGACCATCACGGTGATGCTGTTCCGGGGCTCGTTCACGGACCTCGCCCTGCGGAAGACGCGCTGGGCACCGAGTCCCGCGATGCTGCTCGACCTGCTCCGTGTCGGTTCCTGGATCGGTGTACGGGTGCTGCTCGGCGAGGGATTCCTGCCGGTGCTCGCCTTCTTCGTGGCGCGCTTCGGCACGGACGCGACAGCGGTCCACGCCATCGGGCTGCGGCTGGAAACGCTGATCGTGGTCTTCGCACTGGGATTCTCGGGCGCTGCGACAACAGTCGCCGCATGGGCCCGGGAGGATCACGACTGGCGTGCGCTGCGCGCCCTGCGGTCGGCGCTGATGCTGATCGGACTCGTCTATTCCGTCGGCGTCTCCGTCCTGATATTCGCGTCCGCGGATTTCCTCTCACACACGGTCTTCGGGATCGAAGACGCCGACGCGGACACGATGCTGCGAAAGCTGCTCTTCTTCGTGACCACCTATTTCGTCATCGACACGCTCATGACCATGTCGATGGGCTATCTGGTGGGGCTTCAGGACACACGTCTTCCCACCATCGTCGTGGGCGTTTGCTACTGGGGCGTCGGCCTCGGCTCGGGCCTCGCCCTGGGCGAATTCACTTCACTGGGTTTCTACGGCCTGTGGCTCGGCATGATCATCGGCGTCTGTGGCGTATCGGTATTCAGTTTCGCCAGGACCGAACAGCACATCAGGCGAATCAAAAACAACGTCAAGGCGGTTTCCTTGCAATGAAAGAAACAGAACCCGGCATCCGCGATGTCGAGAGCGAGGCGGTACGGGACAGCCTGATGTCCCCGTACGTCCTTCGCAGCGACCGTCTCGTGCCAGAGACCCCTCAGTCGCAACTGCGGCTCAGGCGGAAGTGGGAACAGGACAAGCACCGGCTCCGAGAGCGGGTCGCACTGGATCCGCAGCAACGCGACGCCTGGCAGCTCGAACGGGTCCGCTCGCTGGTGGACGCGGCGTACGCCGCGGTCCCCTTCTACCGCGAGCTCTACTCAGGAGTGGGGTTCGAGCCGGGTGACCTCGTCACCTGGTCCGACTTCGAACAACTGCCCGTCGTCAACAAGAAGATGTTCGTCGAGGCCGGCGTCGGCGCGCAGATAGCGCAGAACTCCGGTACGCGGACGCTGCACTCCGCCCGCACCTCCGGGTCGAGCGGACTGAACCTGACGATCTATCAGGACAATGCCAGCGTCGACTACCGGACGATGCTGTACATGCGGCACTGCGAATTGATGCTCGGCCGCGCACTGGTACCGGACGACTGGCGGTACGCGGTCTACTTCGTGGCCGAACGGTTCACGTCGCTGTCGGGGGCGTACCCCTTCGTCTCCGTCTCGCTGGACAGCCCCACCGACCTTCTCGTCAAGCATCTCGCCCAGCTACGGCCTTCGCTGTTGCTGGCACTCCCCTCCTACCTGCAGCGGCTGGCGGAGGAGAACGTCGACCTCGGCGCCCTCGGCATCGAAGCCGTGGGCACCAACTCGGAGCGCAGCACTCGTGAAGAGCGCGTGAAGTACTCCCAGGTCTTCGGCGTCCCCGTGCTCGACGAGTACTCCTCCGAGGAGCTGTCCCTCATCGCGCACGAGTGCCGGGAGCGGCGCTACCACCTGGTCGAGGACAGCGCCTACTTCGAGGTCGCCGGGACCGACGAGGCAGGATTCGGACGGCTGGTCGGCACCTCCTTCGGCAATGGGTGCATGCCGTTCATCCGGTACGACCAGGGCGACATCGTCCGTCTTGCGACGGCGGACGCCGGCTGCGCGTGCGGATCGGGTTTCCGGACGATCTCCGACTTCCGCGGACGCGAGGACGAGAGCCTGCGGGACGGCCCTCACCACGCGGTGTCCGCCGACGCCGTGCTGGCCCTCTGCGACCGGACGCTGGTCTCCGAGAAGTCGAACGTCCTCCAGTACCAGATCGTCCAGGTCGCACCGGACCGCATCGAGCTGCGGCTGCAACTGCTGAATCCGGCGAGGGGCCACGCGGGCAACGCACTCGTCGACGAGTTCACCGGGGGGCTGGCCGCCCTCTTCCGGAACGTGGACATGCACGTGGCCGTACGGGAGGTCGAAACCTTCGGCACCTTCGTCTCCGGCAAGCGGCGCCTCATCTTCGCCGAAGGCGCATGGGCCGGGTCCGCTCCCGGGGCACCGGGCGGGATCGGATGAGGAAACTCCTGATCACGGCGGACAACCACCTGCTGCGTGTGCCGTTCCGCATCGCCGGCGAAGAACACCACGACGTCACCACAGTGACGGTGTCGATCGGCGAGGGTGCGGCGGTGGGGCGGGGCGAGTGCAACCCGTACTCCGTGTCCGGCTGGACCAAGGACAGGGTGCTCGACGACCTCGAACGGCAGCGGTCGCTGATCGAAGCGGGACTCGACCGCTTCGCCCTGCTCGATGCCATGCAGCCCGGGCCCGCGCGGAACGCCGTGGACTGCGCCCTCATCGACCTGGAGTGCAAGCAACAGGGCGTGTCCGCAGGCACGTTGCTCCGCATCGACGCGGCTCCCACCGTCGAGTCCGCCCAGACGGTCGGCATCGGGACGGGCGAGGAGGGCGGGCAGTCGTTCTCCGAGATCGCCGGCCATCCCTGCGTCAAACTCAAGATCGACCGGGCCACCGGTCTCGATGTCCTGGACCGGATGAGGTCCGTCGCGCCGGACGCGGAAGTGATCGTGGACGCGAACGGCAGCCTGACCTCGCAGGACCTCGACCGGTGGCTGCCCGCCCTGTCCCGGCACGGAGTCGGCGTCCTCGAACAGCCCATGCCGCGCGGCGGGGACGACGCCCTCGCGTCCTTGCCGGAGCGCGCTTCGGGCGTACGCCTCTGCGCGGACGAGAGCTTCCGTCACCTGGGCGAACTCGCGGCCTGCGCACGGCTCTACGACATGGTCAACATCAAGCTCGACAAATGCGGAGGGCTCACGGCGGCCCTGCAGATCTGCGCGGTGGCGGACGCTCTCGAACTGCCCACCATGGTCGGCTGCATGATGGGCACCTCCCTGTCCGCGGCGCCTGCCTGGTGGCTCGCCCACCGCACCCGCATCGCCGACATCGACGGCCCGACGCTGCTGCGCGAGGACATCGCGCACGCCATGACCTGGGACCGCGGAGCCGTGTCACGGCCCGCCGGCGACCTCTGGGGCTGACCCCGGACCTCTGGGGCTGACCCCGCCGGACCCCCGGGCCTGACTCCGGACCCCCGGGCCTGGCTCCGGACCTCCGGCGCGCGGCCCCGGCAGAACCAGCGCCTTCTCGGGCGCCGATCACCACCCCCACACCCACGCCCAGACCCACACCACCGTCACCGAACGGGCGCTCGCGCGCGCCCTCATGCCCTGCACCGCGCGACCCCACATCCGTACACCGAAGGAGCAAAACCCATGAAGACACTGACGGACTACGAGCAGATCGGCTTCCTCACCGAAGCCAACCTCGCGGACGGCCACGCGTACCACGGACTGACCGCCGGACAGGAGGGGATCGTCGACCGGCTCGACGACCTGTGGCGCAAGTCGGAGGCCGAGTCGATCCCCGAGTCCGAGCGCCGCTACGTAGAGCGGTTCTCGTCGCTCATCGGCTCCAGCGGAGTGCTCGACGCCGCACGGCACATGATCCTGCCCACCGCCTCCAACTCGATCGACCTGGTCGCCGCGTACCTGAAGCTGACCCGCAAGCGCGTGCTGCTGACCCACCCGACGTTCGACAACCTCGCGCTGATCCTCCAGCGCCGGGGCATCGCTCCGCAGCCCATAGCCGAGTCGGAGATCACGGACCCGGAGCGGCTGGCGGCCAGGCTCGCGGACACCGACGTGCTGTTCCTGGTGAACCCCAACAACCCGACGGGCACCAATCTGACGAAGGACGAGTTCACCGCCGTGGTGAGTTCCTGCGCGGAGCGGGGCGTCACCGTCATCATCGACGCGAGTTTCCGGCTGTTCTATCCCCAGACCTTCGACTCCTACCGCGTACTGCAGGACCTCGGCGCCTCGTACATCGTCTTCGAGGACACCGGGAAGGTGTTCCCCACGCAGGACATGAAGGCCAGCCTGATGGCCTGCTCGGACGACCACAGCGCGCTGCTGCACGAGATCTACAACGAGATCTACCTCTGCGTCTCCAAGTTCACCCTGAAGGTCATCGGCGACTTCTTCGACCAGGCGCGCGTCACCGGGCTCGACGAGACCGTGCACGCCGTGGTCGCCGAACGCCGGGCGTATCTGCGCCGGGCGCTGGGCGAATCGCTCGTCCAGCCCGTGGCGCTGTCCAGCCGGATCAGTGTCGAGTGGCTGTCCACCGTGCCGGTGGGCCGCACCGACCACGAGGCTCTTGAGGAGCTGCGCGCGCTCGGCGTGGGTGTCCTGCCCGGTCGCGGGTTCTTCTGGCACAGCCCGGACGCCGAGGCCAGCATCCGCAACATCCGGGTGAGCCTGATGAAGCCGCGCGGAGAGTTCGAACGCGGCGTGGCGATCCTCGCCGGCTACTTCGCCAAGGCGGTGCGCTGATGAAGGTCGTCGTCTCGGGCCGGTCCGTACCGGAGAAGCTGGCGGACTACTGCACGCAGCAGGGCATCACCGTCGACCACATCGACGCGCTCCCCACCGAGGACGAGCTGCTCAAGCGCGTCTCCGATGCCGACCACTACCTCCTGGGCGGCGACGAGCGGCTCTCCCGTACGGTCCTGGAAGCCGCACCGCACCTCAGGTGCGTCTCCTTCATGGGCACGGGCGCCGGCTCCTTCGTCGACCTCGACGCGGCACGCGAGCGCGGGGTGGCCGTCCTGACCACACCGGGTGTCAACGGTGTCGCGGTGGCGGAGTTCGCCCTGGGGCAGGCCGTGGGAGTCATGCGCAGGCAGTTCCCCGATCTCTGCGACCGTGGACTCCCCGCACGTACGTCCACCGAGCTGACCGGTGCCACCGTGGGCATCCTCGGCCTCGGGGCGTCGGGGACGGCGCTCGCCGAGAAGCTCGTCCGCGGCTTCTCCTGTGACGTCCTGTACCACTCCCGTACGCGTAAACCGCAGGCGGAGCAGGATCTCGGGCTGACGTACGTCGACGTCGCCGAGCTCTTCGCCCGGAGCACGACCGTGTTCGTCTGCTGCGCGCTGACGGACGAGACCACGGGGCTCGTCGACGGCGCGCTCCTCGCCGCGGGGCCCGCCCCGCGCTACCTCGTGAGCACGGCGGACCCCAGGGTGATCGACCCCGAGGCGCTGCGCCACGCCCTGGAGACGGGGGCACTCACCGCGGCCGCCCTGGACGGCTACTACGAGGAGCCCGTACCGAGCGTGCCGGACGACATCCGCGGTCTGCTCCGGTTCCACGGCGGCTCGCTGTTCGTCACGAGCCACATCGCCGCGTCCTCGGCGAAGTCCTGGGCCCGTATGGAGAGCGCGGCGGTGGACAACCTGCTCGACGTGATCCGGGGCACGGTCCGGGAGGACGCCGCATGACCGGGTCCAAGGAACAGGAACTCGCCGAGCAGCTGCGCTCCTTCGCCGCCGAAGGCAGCCTCGTCCTGCCCTCCTCACCCGAGTACGACGAGGCGCGGCTCGTGTACAACCGCATGCACGACGACCGGCCCGCGGCCCTCCTGAGGACCCTGGACGAGGCGGTGCTGCACAAGGCCGTCACGGTCGCGGCCGGTCTCGGCATTCCTGTCGCGGTGCGGGGCGGCGGTCATCACATCGGCGGCTTCTCCACCGTCGACGGCGGCCTGGTGCTCGACTTCTCCGTCTTCAGGGACGTGGCTCTCGACCAGGGGACGGACATCGTCACGGTCCGCCCCGGCGCCCGGCTCGGCGACATCGACACGTACCTCGCGCAGTACGGCCGGTGCCTGCCCGCCGGCACCGTGAGCGACACCGGGATCACCGGGCTCACATTGGGCGGCGGCATCGGCTGGCTCGTGGCGAGCCACGGGCTGACCTGCGACTACCTGCTGGGCGCCCGGATTCTGCTGGCGGACGGACGGGTCCTGGACGTCTCGCGGGAACGGCACGGCGACCTCTTCTTCGCGCTGCGCGGCGGTGGTGTCGGGGCGTTCGGGATCATCCTGGAGCTGCGGTACCGGTCGGTTCCGCTGCCGCGCCTCACGGCGGGATCCGTACGCTTCCCCCTGGACCGGGCCGCCGAGGTGCTGCGCCGGCTACAGGGGCTGCTCACCCGGAGCAACCCCGTCGCGGTCACCCTGGCCCCGGCCCTGGTCCACGCCGGCGGAGTGCCCGAGCTGTCCGTGGACCTGTGCTGCACGGAAGGCGGGGAGGACGAACTCTCCCGGATCCGCGACGAGATCGGCGGTGACTGGTCGGACGTCGTCGAGCGTGACTACCCGCAGTGGCAGTCCCACTTCGACCCGGCGTTCCTGCCGCCGCTGCGCGGCTACTGGAAGTCCGTCCACTTCGAACACTTCGAGGTCGACCCCGAGCTGCTGGTCGACGCCCTGCGCGACGCGCCGAGCGCCAAGTGCTCCGCCCTGATCGAGTACTTCAACCCCAGCACCCTGCGCCGGCACGCCGACGGTTCGGCCTATCCCCTGCGCAACTCCCACATGGGGGTGCTCCTGTCGGCGAGGTGGCCGGATCACGACGGTGACGAGGCACATGTCGAGTGGGCCAGGAAGTGGTCCGGAGTCCTGCGTGCGCAGGGCGGGGCGAAGTCGTACTCGAACTACTCCGCGGCCTCGGAGCCCGGGATGCGCAAGACGTACACGGACGGGGCCGTCGCGGACACGGTACGGCGCCTGGGCTCCGCCTACGATCCCGGCCGGCTCTTCGCCCGCGGGCACCGGGCGGCACTCGTGTCGGACGCCAGGGGGTAGGCATGCGCATCGACAGCGACGTCCTGCTCCGGCGGGCCACGCGTACGTGTCCGAGCACCTTCGCGCTCATCGACGACGGCACCCAGCCACTGGCGGACTACGCCCGACGGGTCTACTCGGGCGGCACACAGCCCTCCAACCCGCTTTCCACGCAGGCCCTGTCCCTGTTCCGGCAAGCGGTGGGCAGGACGGCTGTCGAACACGGTGCACCGGCTCCGACCGCCTGGCCCCCCGTGATCCAGACGGGACCGCACCACCGATTCGCGCTCGACGACGACTACTTGTCGACCCTGGCCTTCTCCCTCCTGGGAAACGTGGCCGTGGGCAGTCCGCTGAACGTCATGTTCAACTGCGCCACGGTCACGCTGGAGGAGCGCGCCCGGCGCGGGCCCGCCTGGCTGCGCATCGACGGGGAGCCCACGCGCGCGTTCGAGGTCTCCCGCAGCAAGCTCTCCAAGAAGAGCGTGCTCACTTTCGACGAACCGGTGCTCCTGCACCGCGAGTTCACCGAGAGACTGGCGCTCCTGTCCCGTACGACAGGACTCCCCCTCGACGTCGGTGAGGAGGCAGGGGTACGCCGTACCCCACGCGACCACATCAGCGCCTTCAACCGGCAGCTGTTCGACCGCTTCCACCGCTCCTACGGGGTACGCACCATCGCCGTCGACGAGCGGTTCTTCACCGGCCTCCTGATCGACACCCTCACCTCGGACTCACTTCTCGCCCGGCTCTTCGAAGACGGACGAATCAACCAACTGATCGACAAACTCCGAGCGTTGGATCACACCCCGATACGACGCTTCGTCCCCAACGCCACCGACCTGTTCTGGCTGAACATCGACGGAAGGGTACGTCCGCTGCGACTGGAGGAAGGCCGCTTGCAGTCGACCCGCCACGGCGCGTCCGTCCCCCTCGACCGCCCCTCGGTCATCGAGGCACTGCGCAGCGGTCTCCTCGTCCCCAACCTGTTCCTGGTGTTCTGCCTGTCCTCGCTCATCCCGCTGGTCCGCGCGGTCGGAGGTTCGTACCAGGCCGTCTACCACGAGGCGTTCAAAGACACCCTCCTGTCCGTCCTGGACGCGTCGCGGGAGGACGAGTGGCTCTACCGGCACGAATCGAGACAGGAAGCGCTGGTCGCCTGGGGACACAACACGATCGCCCACAACACCGTCGGCCAACTCGCCCCAGCACCCGGAGGCCAGGGACTCCGCTTCACCGCGGAACTGGGACACCGCCCCCTGTCGGACGTCAGCGACCAACTGGCCGCATTCGCCTGCGACGAGTTCTGGGCGGAGCTGTGCGCGTCGGGTCTGGAGAACGACCACGTCGAAAGCGCGCACTGAGCACTGCGGGAGAGCCCCGGCGGCTCCTTGCCCGGGGGCCAAATGCTCCACCGCCCGGAACCCGCCGGGCGGTGCATGCGGCCGTCCCGGTGGCTCAAGGCGCGGCAGCTCAGGCGCCCTTCGCGGCCGGTTCGAGGCTCGCCACACACTCCACGTGATGCGTCATCGGAAAGGTGTCGCCCAGGGGCTGACCACCGTGAAGGTGGCGCTCCGTTTGACGGCGGTGCTGCTGGAGGTGCTCACCGGGTCGGTGGAGCCGAGGCTGTCGGGGCGGACCACGGCGTACCGGTCGGGGTAGTTGGCCGACCGCAGCGACCTGGTGGTGTTGGTGGGCAGGGTGACACCGCCGGGAACTGTCTCCTTCAGCACGGTGGCGTGGCGGATGGAGCCGGACAGCCCGGGCACTTCGGTGGGCGCCGTCCAAGTGGCGAAGTTGTCGTAACTGTCGCTGTACCAGTACTTCCCGGCGCGGTAGCCGTCGTAGTAGATGCGCCAGCCGCCGTTGTCGAGCGGGACCAGGGCCGGGCCCTCGACCCAGTCGCCGAACCCGGCCCAGTCGCCCGTCCTACGCAGGGTGTAGGGGCCGGTGAGGGTGGAGGCGGCGAAGTGGGTGGCGGTGCTCGCCACTGTCAGGGACACGATGACGTTGACGCTGCCGTCGGTGTCGATGAACCACTCAGGCGCCCAGGTACGGGTCAGCCCGCTGATCGGGATCGTGTGGCCGTACAGGAACGTCCAGTTCACCCGGTCCGCGCTCCGGGCGAAACCGATGGTGTTCCCCGTCCAGTCGGTGGTGTAGGTGAGGTAGTAGTAGCCGTTGGTGTGCCTAAAGATGCTGGGGTCCCGGATCAGCCCGGCCGGCGGGGTGTCGGCGGAGGCGGTGCCCGCAAGGACGGCGACGCCCGGCAGGACCAGCAGCAGCGGGCCCAGCAGGGCGAGCAGCTTTCTTACGGCTCTGTTCAACTCTTCCTCCGGACTCGGCCAGTCCGCCGGGTTGATCACCGTGACGAGGGATGCGATTGTTCGAAATAGCGAACAGCGTGCGGAGCTTCGAGCAGAAGATAAGTTCGGGCCGCAGTTCCGTCAATATTCCTGACGAGTAGCGTTCGATGCATTTCACGCCGCACGGATATCGAAGCATCCGCTCTGTCACACACGTTGACTTCCGTACGGGAACCCCTTTAAGTTCGGCGCCGATCGTGTCCGGTAATTCGACCTACGTTCGAAATATCGGCCATCTGCGGTGCGAGAGCGGTCCCGTCTCCGGAAGGAACCCACCCCCCATGCCCGAACCGCGCGCTTTCCGAGCGCGAGAATTTCCCCAACTTCTGTGTCTGAACACCGGACTTCGGCGCCCTGGAGGCCCAAGCGGTGTTTCTCGCGGGAAAGCCGCCCGTCCGCGCGACGACTTCCCTGAGGGGCGGTTCTCAGACATCACCGGACAACAGCTCGGCCGATTTGCCGCGGTCGGCGATGTCACTCCAACACGCCCGACGAGGGCTTCGTCGGTCGGCGGTGCGGCGGTGCGGCGGTCGTGCAGATGACCGCCGACGGTGTCGCGCTGATCCAGTACCACCGCGTCGGCAGTTCCCACCGGCGACGGACCTTCCATCGCGTCGCCGGTCAGACGCCCTGAGGGGCGGAGGCGGAAGTCTCGCCAGGTGTCAACGACCAGGCAAGCACGTACTTTCATCGAAAGGTGCAAGATGTCTTCCTTCGTCAGCAGACGGCGACTTCTGCAGATGGCCGGGGCCACGGTCGCGGCCTCTGCCGCGGGGTCCTTCATCGGCGGTACGTCCGCGCAGGCGGCCGTTCCTCCCGCAAGGGGCGGCACAGGGGTGGTGGCGCGGCCCTTCGCGCTCGGCCGGGTCCGGCTCACCGCGAGCCGGTGGCTGGACAACCAGAACCGTACGGGGAACTATCTGCGGTTCGTCGATGTCGACCGGCTGCTGTACAACTTCCGGGCCAACCACCGGCTGTCCACCAACGGCGCCGCAGCCACCGGCGGTTGGGACGCGCCGACCTTCCCCTTCCGCACCCACGTCCAGGGGCACTTCCTCACGGCGTGGGCGCAGTTGTACGCCGTGACGGGGGACACCGCCTGCCGGGACAAGGCCACGTACATGGTCGCGGAGTTGGCCAAGTGCCAGGCCAACAACAGCGCCGCCGGTTTCCACCCCGGGTACCTCTCCGGCTACCCCGAGTCCGACTTCACCGCTCTCGAACAGCGCACCCTGAACAACGGCAATGTGCCGTACTACACCCTCCACAAGACCCTCGCCGGCCTGCTGGACGTATGGCGCCTCATCGGCAGTACACAGGCTCGGGACGTGCTGCTCGCCCTGGCCGGATGGGTCGACTGGCGCACCGGCAGGCTGAGCGGCCAGCAGATGCAGGCCATGCTGGGGACCGAGTTCGGCGGGATGAACGCCGTGCTGACCGATCTCCACCTGCAGACCGGCGATACGCGGTGGCTCACCGTCGCCCAGCGGTTCGACCACGCCGCGGTGTTCGACCCGCTCGCCGCCAAGCAGGACAAGCTCGGCGGACTGCACGCCAACACGCAGGTTCCCAAGTGGATCGGGGCCGCCCGCGAGTACCAGGCCACCGGTACGGCTCGCTACCGCGACATCGCCGTCAACGCCTGGAACTTCACCGTCGACGCGCACTCGTACGCCATCGGCGGCAACAGCCAGGCGGAGCACTTCCGCGCCCCGGGCGCCATCGCCGGCTACCTGAACAACGACACGTGCGAGAGCTGCAACACCTTCAACATGCTGCTCCTCACCCGGGAACTGTTCACGCTGGACCCCGACCGGGCCGCACTGTTCGACTACTACGAGCGGGCGTGGCTCAACCAGATGACCGGCCAGCAGAACCCGGCCGACGCCCACGGCCACGTCACCTACTTCACCCCCCTCAACCCGGGCGGCCGGCGCGGTGTGGGCCCGGCGTGGGGCGGCGGCACCTGGAGCACCGACTACGACAGCTTCTGGTGCTGCCAGGGCACCGGCCTGGAGATGCACACCAGGCTGATGGACTCCCTCTACTTCCACCGTGACAACACGCTGATCGTGAACCTGTTCGTGCCGTCGGTACTGAACTGGACCGAGCGCGGCATCACCGTCACCCAGACCACGGCATACCCCGCGAGCGACACCACCACCTTGCGGGTCACCGGCAACGTCAGCGGCACCTGGGCCATGCGCATCCGCATCCCGAGCTGGACCAGCGGCGCCACCATCAGCGTCAACGGCGTCAGGCAGCCCGTCGCCACCGACCCCGGCAGCTACGCCACCCTGAGCCGCGCCTGGGCCTCCGGCGACACGGTCACCGTCCGCCTGCCCATGCGGATCGTCATGCGCGCGGCCAACGACAACAGGAACGTCTCCGCGATCACGTACGGCCCTGTCGTCCTGTCCGGCAACTACGGTGACACCCCGCTCAGTTCCCTGCCGTCGCTGAACACGGCCTCGATCACGCGGACCAGCAGCAGTTCGCTCGCCTTCACCGCCACCGCCAACGGCTCCACCGTCAACCTGGGCCCGTTCCACGACGCCCACGGCCACAACTACACCGTCTACTGGAATGCCGTCGGCAGCGTCCGGCTCGCCAACGTGGGCAGCGGTCTCCTCCTTGGCGTCGAGAACATGTCCACGGCCGACGGCGGCCGCGCCCTGCAGTGGTACGACAACGGCACCGCCGACCACGACTGGCACATGATCACCGACGGCACCGCGGTCCGCTTCCGCAACGAACACAGCGGCAAGGTACTCGGCATCCAGGGCAGGTCCACGGCGGACGGCGCCCCGGTTCTGCAATGGGCGGACAACGGCACCGCCGACCACCGGTGGACGCTGCTCGACCAGGGAGACGGCACCTACAAGATCCGCAACGAGCACAGCGGCAAGCTGCTGGCGATCGCGGGCAACGCCACCGCCGTCGGCGCGTTCGCGGTCCAGGACGCGGACGACGGCTCGGCCGACAACCGCTGGCGCATCGTGCGGAACTGAGGTCCGCCGCGGACAGAGGTCCTGCTCGCTCACCCTCCCTCCGCACGCTCGACGCTTCGACCACCGTCCGACATCACGAACACTCGCCCGCCCAAGGAAAGAAAAGGACATACGAGGTCCCCATGCGCAGACCACGTTTCCACCGCGGACATCTGTCCGTGGCGCTCGCGGCCCTGGTCGCGGCCGCGGCGACGCTCGTCGCCCAGCCGACTCAGGCGCAGGCGGCCACCACCACCGCCGTGCGCGGTGCCGGTTCCGACCGGTGCCTCGACGTACCGGGTGCCGCCCGGACCGACGGCACCAAGCTGCAGATCTGGGACTGCCACGGCGGGACCAACCAGCAGTGGACACTGACGGACAGCAGCCTGCTGACCGTGTACGGCGACAAGTGCCTGGACGTCCCGGGCCACGCGACCACGGCCGGAACCCGGGTGCAGATCCACACCTGCAACGGCGGCCCGAACCAGCAGTGGCGGGCGAACGCCGACGGCACGATCGTCGGCGTGCAGTCCGGACTGTGCCTGGACGTCAGCGGCGGCGCCACGGCCAACGGCACGGCGGTGCAGCTCTGGAACTGCACCGGCGGAAACAACCAGAAGTGGGCCGGCCTGTCCGGGACACCGAACACGTGTGACCTTCCGTCGACGTACCGGTGGACCTCGACCGGCCCGCTGGCCGAACCGGCGCACGGGGCCGCCTCGTTGAAGGACTTCACCGCCGTGAAGTACAACGGCCAGAACCTCGTCTACGCGACCACCGCGAGCGCATCCGGGTGGCGCGCGACGGGGTTCCGTCCCTTCACCAACTGGTCGGACATGGCGACGGCCCCGCAGACCCCGGTGAGCGGGGCTCCCATCGCGCCCCACCTGTTCTATCTGGCGAACAAGAACATCTGGGTCATGGTCGCGAACGGGTGGGACACCGGCTGGGCCTTCACCTACCGCACCTCCACCGACCCGGCCAACCCCGCCGGCTGGTCCGCGCCGCAGGCCCTGTTCACGGGCAGCCTCCCCGTAGGCGGCCCGATCGACCCGACCCTGATCGCCGACGATCAGAACATGTACCTGTTCTTCGCCAACGACGAGGGCGGCATCTTCAGGGCGACCATGCCGCTCGGGAACTTCCCGAGCAGCTTCGGCTCGTCCTACACGACGGTCATGAGCGACACGAAGGAGCGGCTGTTCGAGGCCCCAGAGGTCTACAAGGTCCAGGGAAAGAACCAGTACCTCATGATCGTTGAAGCGATGGGCTCGAACGGACGCTACTTCCGCTCCTTCACCGCCACCAGCCTGAACGGTACGTGGGCCGAGCAGGCCGGCACCGAGTCCCGCCCCTTCGCGGGCAAGGCCAACAGCGGCGCCACCTGGACCAACGACATCAGCCACGGCGACCTGGTCCGCGCCAACCCCGACCAGACCAAGACCATCGACCCCTGCAACCTGCAGTTCCTCTACCAGGGCAGGTCCCCCTCGTCGGACGGCATGGACTACCTGCTGCTCCCCTACCGACCGGCCCTGCTCACCCTGCGGCGCTGACCGCACACACCTGATCACCAGCCCGTGACCTCGGCCCTTGGAGGAGGCAGAGCAGCTTCCGCTCTGCCTCCCGGGAAGGACATCCCATGGCTCCCTTACACAGACGACTACTGCGTCTGCTCGCAGCCACCGCACTGACGCTCACCGCCACCGCCACCGCCTCCGGGGGCACGGCCGCCGAGGCCGCACCCGGCAGCCCGGCGCTCACCCCGCCGCTGGGGTGGAACAGCTGGAACAGCTTCGGGTGCTCGATCACCGAGGCGCAGGTCCGCCAGGCCGCCGACACGATGGTGTCCTCCGGCATGCGGGCCGCCGGGTACCAGTACGTGGTGGTCGACGACTGCTGGTTCGACCCGCAGCGTGACGCGGCCGGGAACCTGCGGGCCAACCCCACGAAGTTCCCCAGCGGCATGAAGGCGCTCGGTGACTACATCCACGGCAAGGGCCTGAAGTTCGGCATCTACCAGGCCCCCAACGAGAAGACGTGCGCCCAGGGCGTCGGCACCTACCCCGGCTCCACGGGCAGCAAGGGCCACGAGCGGCAGGACGCCGCCACGTTCGCCTCCTGGGGCGTGGACTACCTCAAGTACGACTGGTGCTCCGGCAGCGGCACCCTTGGCGAACAGATCGCACAGTTCAGCCTCATGCGTGACGCCCTGCGCGCCACCGGCCGCCCGATCGTCTACAGCATCAACCCCAACAGCTTCCACTCCCCCACTGGCGACAAGTACGACTGGGGCGAGGTCGCCGACCTGTGGCGGACGACCGAGGACCTGCTCGACATCTGGCAGAACAACAACACCAACAGCTACCCGATGGGCGTCGGCAACGTCCTGGACGTCACCGCCCCGCTCGCCGCGCAGTCGGGACCGGGCCACTGGAACGACCCCGACATGCTGGTCGTCGGCCGCCCCGGTCTGACGCTGACCGAGTCCCGCTCCCACTTCGCCCTGTGGGCACTCATGAGTGCCCCGCTCATGGCCGGCAACGACATCCGCACCATGTCCGCCGACGTGAGCGCCATCCTGCGCAACCCGCGCCTGCTCGCGGTCAACCAGGACTCGCTGGGCGCGGGCGGACGCCGGGTCCGCGACGACGGCGCCATCGAGGTGTTCGCGAAGCCCCTGTCCGACGGCTCCGTCGCGGTCGGCCTGTTCAACCGGGGCGGCTCCACCGCGACCGTCACCACCACGGCCGCACAAGTCGGCCTGTCCGGCGGCTCGTTCACCCTCACCGATCTGTGGACCGGCGGCACGTCGACCACCTCCGGGCAGATTTCTGCCAGTGTCCCCGCGCACGGAGTCGCCGTCTTCAAGGTGACCGGCGGTGGCCCTCTGGCCTCCACCACCGCGCGCCTGCGCGGCACCGGATCCGGCCGCTGCCTCGACGTGGACCGTGCCGCCACCGCTGCCGGAGCCAAGGCACTGATCTGGGACTGCCACACGGCCGCCAACCAGCTGTGGACGACCTGGGCCGGCGGCGAGATCCGCGTCTACGGCGACAAGTGCCTGGACGCCGCGGACCAGGGCACCACCAACGGAACGCCGGTCGTCATCTGGCCCTGCAACGGCCAGAACAACCAGAAGTGGACCGTCGGCTCCGACGGGTCGATCCGCAACGTCCACGCCGGGCTGTGCCTCGACGTAAACGGCGCCTCGACCGCCAACGGGACACCGGTCATCCTGTGGACCTGCAACGGCCGGAACAACCAGAAGTGGACCACGCTCCCGTAACAGGCAGACGTCCGCGAACGGCGGACCGTGGAGGGAGTGGGCCGGCATACGGACTTCCGCAAGGCGCCGAAGACGTACGACAAGCCGCCCTTCGGCGGCACCCCGCCCCTGGACTTCGCGGAGCCGGCGGCACCGTCACCGCAGACCCTGGCCGACAGCCTTGAAAGGTAGGACACCGTCATGTCCCGGAAGCCCAGAAAGAGAAGCGTCACGGATGTACTGGCAGCCCAGCTGACGGCGATCTCGTCGCTGATCGTGGCGCTCGTACTGACCGGCGCCTCGGCCACCACCGCGTCGGCCGCATCACTGACCGAGGTGACCGGCTTCGGCAGCAACCCCGGAAACCTGCGGATGTACGTCTACAAGCCCGACAGCGCTCCGGCCCGCCCGGCGGTGGTGGTGGCCGTGCACTACTGCACCGGCACGGGTCCCACCTTCTACTCCCACACGGAATTCGCCCGCCTGGCCGACCAGCACGGATTCATCGTCGTCTACCCGGACGCGAACGTCAGCGGGCAGTGCTTCGACGTCTCCTCGCCCCAGGCCCTCAAGCATGACGGGGGCAGTGACCCCACGAGCATCGCCCAGATGGTCCGGTACACCGTGCGGAACATGAACGCCGACGCCGGCCGGGTCTACGTCACCGGCGCCTCGTCCGGCGCGATGACGACCAATGTCATGCTCGGCGCCTACCCCGACCTGTTCAAGGCCGGTGCGGCGTTCTCGGGCGTACCGTTCGGCTGCTTCGCCACCACCGACGGCTCCGGCTGGAACAGCGAATGCGCCACCGGAAAGATCAGCAAGACCCCGCAGGAGTGGGGCGACCTCGTCCGGAACGCCTACCCGGGCTACACCGGAGCCCGGCCGCGGATGCAGCTGTGGCACGGCACCGAGGACGACGCGCTGTACTACGCGAACTTCGGTGAATCGATCAAGCAATGGACCCATGTGCTCGGGTTGAGCCAGACCCCGGTCTTCACCGACTCCCCGCAGTCCAACTGGACCCGCACCCGCTACGGCTCCGCCGACACGCAGGCACCAGTCGAGGCGAACAGCTTCCAGGGTGTCGGGCACTCCCTGCCCGAAAGCGGCATGGCGGCCCGGGCCATCGCCTTCTTCGGACTCGACGGCTCCGGCCAGGCCACCACGGGTCCGGTCCTTGCCACGGGTTCGGGCAAGTGCCTTGACGTGCCCGGCTCTTCGGGGGCCAACGGAGTCCAGACGCAGATCTGGGACTGCAACGGCGGCGCCAACCAGACCTGGACCGGGACATCAACGAGGCAGCTCACCGTCTACGGCGGCACGAAGTGCCTCGACGCGACCGGCACCACGGCCGGCGCCAAGGTCTCGCTGTGGGACTGCAACGGCGGCACCCACCAGCAGTGGAACGTCAACTCCAACGGCACCCTCACCAACGTCCGGTCAGGCCTGTGCCTGGATGTGACCGGTGGCTCCACCGCCCGTGGCACCCTGGTCCAGCTGTGGGACTGCAACGGCGGCAGCAACCAGCGGTGGCGCCTCGGCTGATACGACCGCCCGCCCGGGGCCGGGTGGAGCCTCCCTGCTGGTCCCCTCAAGGTTGGAGATGTCATGCAACTGTCACGTCGTGGTGTTCTGGTCCTGGGCGCCTTGGGCGCGGCTGCCGCCGGAGGTGTTACCGCGGGCTCGGCCCGGGCCGCCGAGGCCGGGGCGGCCGACGCAGCGGACGCTTCCGCGCGCACCGAGCGCCTGTATCTGTCCGGAGAGGACGCCGACCACCCGGTCGACTGGGAATTCCTGTGCACCAGCGGGCGCCGCAGCGGCAGTTGGGGCAGCATCCCGGTGCCGTCCAACTGGGAGTTCCACGGATACGGCACGTACAACTACGGGTGGAATCTGCGCCCGGAGGAGAAGGGCCGCTACCGGCACACCTTCACGCCGCCCGCCAACTGGGATGACAGACGCGTCTTCCTCGTCTTCGAAGGGGCGATGACCGACACCGAGGCGTGGATCAACGGAAAGCCGGCCGGCCCCGCCCACCGCGGCGGCTTCTACCGGTTCCGGCACGAAGTGACCGGAAAACTGCGCCCGGGCCAGGACAACCTCCTGGAGGTGACCGTCAGCAAGGAGTCCTCCGACGACTCCGTCAACCGGGCCGAACGCCTCGGGGACTACTGGAACTTCGGCGGCATCTACCGCCCCGTCCACCTGGAGGCGTTCCCGCTCCAGCACATCGAGCGCATCGCCGTCGACGCCCGCGCCGACGGCACGCTGCGGATCGACGCCCATCTGTCGGGTCCCGGCTCGGCCGACCGTCTCACCGCCCGGGTCACCGACCTCTCCGGGCGCCCGGTCGGCGCCCCGTTCACCGCGGCCGTCGCTCCCGGCGACACGACGGTGACCCTCGGGACCGCCGTCGAATCGCCCCGCCGGTGGACGGCGGAAACCCCGCATCTCTACCGCGTCGAGGTCGCGCTCCGCACGGGCGACGAGCGCATCGTCCACCGCGTCGACGAGAGATTCGGCTTCCGCACCGTCGAGGTCCGCCCCGGCGACGGCGTGTACGTCAACGGCGTCAAGATCCTCCTCAAGGGAGCCAACCGGCACACCATCTGGCCCACCTCCGGCCGGGCGACCAGCGCGCGCATCAGCCGCAAGGACATCCTCCTGATGCAGGAGATGAACATGAACGCGGTCCGGATGTCCCACTACCCGCCGGACACGCACTTCCTCGACCTCGCCGACGAACTCGGGATGTACGTCCTCGACGAACTGGCCGGCTGGCAGAAGTCCTACGACGAGGAGGCGGGCAGACCCCTCGTCGCCTCCATGGTCACCCGTGACGTCAACCACCCTTCGATCCTGTTCTGGTGCAACGGCAACGAAGGCGGCTGGAACACCGCCCTCGACGGCGACTACGCCCGCCACGACCCCCAGCGGCGCACCGTTCTCCACCCTTGGGCGAACTTCGGCGGCATCGACACCGACCATTACGAGACGTACGAGAGCACGCGCCGCATCCTCCAGGAGCGGCGCGACGTCTTCATGCCCACCGAGTTCCTCCACGGCCTCTACGACGGCGGCGCCGGCGCGGGGCTCGACGACTACTGGAAGCTGATGGGCCGTGAAAAGCTCTCCGCCGGAGGTTTCCTGTGGGCACTGCTCGACGAGGGCATCGTGCGCGACGACCTCGGCGGCGCCATCGACGTGGCGGGCAATGCCGCACCCGACGGCATCCTCGGCCCCTTCCGCGAGAAGGAGGCCAGCTTCTACACGATCAAGGACATCTGGTCTCCCGTACAACTCACCGAGCCGCAGCGGTTCGCCTCCGGCCTGCCGCAGGACTTCGACGGGCGGATCGGCCTTACCAACCACTACGCCTTCACCAACGCCCGTACCTGCCGCTTCACTTGGCAGCTGTTGGACTTCCACACCCCGGCGCAGCGACGGGACGGCCATACGGTCCGCGCCCAAGGCACCGCTGCCGCCCCGGACATCGGACCCGGCGCGCGAGGAGTGCTGCGGCTGCCCCTGCCGTACGGCTGGCGACGCGCCGACGCCCTCGCGCTCACCATCAAGGACGCCGACGGGCGCGAGATCCGCCGCTGGACCTGGACCATCACCTCGGCCGCCGACCAGGCCCGACGACTGGTACGGACGGGCCCCGGACCAGCCGTACGCGGATCCCTCGCGGACGGCACGCTCACCCTCGCCTCCCGCGACACCACGGTCAGGATCGACGCCACGACGGGCATGCTGGCCGGCGTCACCCACCGGGGGAAGGACTTCGCGCTGTCCCGCGGCCCGCTGCCCACCACCGGAACGGCCGACCTGGTCCGTCTGACGCACGGGCGTGACGGCAACGGCTACACGGTGCGGGCCGAGTACTCCGGCGTCCTGCGCCACGTCCGGTGGCGCCTGCACCCCAGCGGGTGGCTTCAGTTGGACTACCGCTATCACCTCACCGGCGAGCACGACTTCTTCGGCGTCGGCTTCGACCACCCCGAATCGCAGGTGAGCGGCGTGACATGGCTCGGCCACGGACCGCACAGGGTGTGGAAGAACCGGCTGCTCGGTACCGCGCCGGACGTCTGGACGAAGCAGTACAACGACACCGCGACCGGTGCCGACGGCTGGGAGTACCCGGAGTTCAAGGGCTACCACGCGGACGTCCGCTGGGCATCCGTGCACAGCGCCGCCGGACGCATCACGGTCGTCTCCGAGAACGAGGGCCTCTACCTGCGTCTCTTCACACCGCGCTTCGGACCCGACCCCCGCCACACCGCGCCGCCCTTCCCGAAGGGAGACCTCTCCTTCCTCGACGCCATACCGGCGATCGGCACCAAGTTCGACCCGCCGGCCGACCTCGGCCCCAGCGGCGCCCCCACCACGGCGAAGGGCGACTACGGCCGCACCCTGTACTTCTCGTTCTCCCAGTAGCCCCTACGGCCACAGCGGGCCGCCCTCCTGGCCGTGTTGTCGCCCCGGCCAGGAGTGCGGCCCGCTGTCACGGGTGGTGTACGGGGGTCAGGACGGGTCGCCGTACTGGAGGCCGCGGCCGTTGGTGCCCACGTAGACGCGGCCGTAGGTGTCGGGGTCGCCGGTGATGACGCCCTGGCTTCCGATGGCGCCCCACTGGTGGGCCTTGTCGTTGACGCGGGTCCAGGTGGCGCCCTTGTCGGTGGAGCGGAAGACTCCGGTGACGCCCTTGACCGTGCCGATGAGGTACAGCGACTGGTACGAGGCGCGCGGCGCCGCCTTGCCGAAGCCGACCGCCGAGGCGGACGTCACCGAGGTGAGCCCGGTGAACCTGCGGCCGCCGTCCGTGGAGTGGAACAGCCCCTTGCCGCCGCCCGCGATCCACAGATCGCCGGCTCGGCCCGGTACGGCCTTGAGGCGGCCGTCGGCGGGCAGGCCACTCGCGCGGGCGGTGAAGGTCGCGCCGCCGTCGGTGCTCGCGTAGAGGGTGCCGCCGGTCAGGGAGTAGAAGGTGCGGGCGGAGGAGCGGTCGGCGACGACCTCTGCCCCCGTGCCGAGCCCCTTCACCTTCGACCAGGTCGCCCCCTTGTCCGTCGAGCGGTGGGGGGACTGCCCGGTCTGGGTCCACACCAGTGTGGAGCCGTCCGCCGCGAGGGCGATACGGCCGCTGTGGGCGCCGGCCACCGGTTCGGAGGCGAAGCCCCGCCAGGTGGCGCCGCCGTCGGTGGAGTAGGCGCCGTCCTGCTTTCCGCCCGTACCGACCCGGGCCATCACCGACGGCTTCGACGCGGCGTAGTCGATGTCGGTGCTGTTGCTCATCAGCGGGTTCTTCATCCGCCCGGACGGCACCCGCGTCAGGTCCGTGTGGCGGAATCCGCCCTGGTCACCCATGGCGGTCAGGACGGCGGCGCCGCCGGGCGGAGCGATGGCGTCGAGGATCGCCGTCTCCTCAAGTCCCCTGGCCCCTGCGGTCCAGTGGCTCTTGGCCGCGTCGGCGTCCTTGCTCCGCCAGATCCCGTTGCCGGTGCCGTACAGCACGTGCCCGGAGTCGAACGGGTCGATCGCGAGGGCCGTCATCCAGTGACCGGTGTGGGTGCCGACGTACGGCGCTCCGGAGGCGTTCCGTACGGACTTGTCCGCGAGGGTCTTCCAGGTCGAACCGCCGTCCGTGGTGCGGTAGATCTCGTCCTCGGGGTACCAGCGGCCCAGCGTCGTGACCATCACCGTGGACGGCCTGCGCGGGTCGACCGCGAGCCCCGAGAAGCCGTACGAGCCCCGCGACGGGGACACGTCCTTCCAACCCCCGCCGCTCGGCGTGTACTTGCGGACCGAGCCGCCGGTGACGCCGTTGGGCCCGAGGTTGTCGGTGTACGTCACATACAGCGTGCCGTCGGCCGTGACGACACCGTGCTGCGGCAGTTGGCCGGTCGGCTGCCCGGCCACCGGCTGCCACGTGGCACCGCCGTCGGCCGACCGGTACAGGGACGTGGACCTGTCGGCGACCCCGACGTACACGGTGTTGCTGCCCTTGGGCCCGTACGTCACGAACGAGATGCCCCCGCCGCTGCCCGCCCCGTCCTTGACCGGGAAGGACTCGACCCGATGCCAGGTCGCACCGTGGTCGGTGGACCGCCACAGCCCGTTCTTGCGGGAGCCGAGAAGCAGGTTCGAGTGATTCGACGGGTCGACGACGAGGCGTTCGCCGGCGCCGCGGCCGTCCTCGTTGCCGCCGATCTTGAAGGGCAGCTCGGTGCGCTGGAAGGTGCGGCCGCGGTCGGTGGAGCGGAGGATCGCGCCGTTGCCCGCCCAGTCGTTGGTGTACGTGCCCGCGCCGAGGTAAAGCCGGTCGGGGTCGACGGGGTCGGTGGCGAGGGAGTCGATACCGAGCAGGTTCCAGTCCTTCTCGCCGAGCCAGTCGGTCAGCGGGATCCACTTCTCGGCGCGGGCGTCCCAGCGGTACGCGCCGCCCATGTCGGTGCGGGCGTACAGCAGACCCCGCTCGCTCTGGTTGAAGACGAGGCCCGGGACGTAACCGCCGCCGACGGTCTGCGCGTTCTTCCACTTGTACGGTGTTGCCGCGGAAGTGGGGGCCTTGGCGGCCTCGGAGTCGTCCTGCGTGAGGAGCAGGTACGGCACGGCCGCGGCGGGCACCGCGAGCAGCAGGGCGAAGGCGCCCCGGCGGCGACGGTGCTGACCGCGCCGCCGGGAGACCGCGGGGGTGGGGGGAGGGGTGTTCATGGGGGTTGTGCTCCTTGCGAATAGCTGTCTGCGAAAAAGCTGTCTGCGGAATGGCTGCCTGCGGAACGGCTCAGCGCTGCAGGGTCAGCACGCCCGGCCGGTACGGCAGCGCGTCGTAGGGGGCGTCCGACTTCGGGTCCTTGCCCTGGTAAAGCAGCTGGAGGTTGCACGGGTCGACGGTCATGGTCTGGTCCGGGTTGGCGCGGATCAGGTCACCGTGGCTGATGTCGTCGGTCCAGGTCGCACCGCTGTTGGCCTTGCCCGCGAAGGGGTTGGACTCGGTGGCGGCCTGCGGGGTCCACGTACCCGTCAGGCTGGTCGCGGTGAAGGAGCGGAAGTACCGCTTCTCGCCGGCGCCCCGCGCCTCGACGATCATCAGGTACTGGTTCTGGCCCTGGACCTTGTAGACCTGCGGTGCCTCGAAGAGGTTCTTGACCGTGTCGCTCATGACCGTCGTGTACGACGAGCCGAAGTTGCCGGGGAAGTTCCCGATCGGCATGGACGCCCGGTAGATCTTGCCGTTGTCGCCGGCGAAGAAGAGGTGCATGTGCGTGTCGTCGCCGATCAGCGTCTGGTCGATCGGACCGGTCCCGGGGGCGGGCAGCTTGCCGGTGAACAGGGGCTGCGGCGCGGACCAGCCGTTGGGGTTCGTCGGGTCGGCCGAGGTCCGGTAGCTGAAGGGCGAGGCCCCCCACTGGTAGGTCAGCACCCAGATCTTCTTCGGCGCGAAGTAGAAGAGGGTGGGCGCGACCGCGTTCTGGTTCATCTTCGTCTGCGGGGCCCTCCCCATCCCGGACCAGTCACCGAACGGAGCGAACGCCATCGAGCCGTACGAATTGCCCGTCGACATCGACCCGTAGACGAGGTGCTTGCCGTTGTACGTGACGTGGGTGAAGTCCTTCAGCGAGGCCCAGCCGTTCGCGGGCTGCGCGAGGGCGCCGGTCGAGCTCCACTTGTACGTGGACGGCAGGGCGCACGTGCCACCGGCCGACACGGAGGGGGCGGTCCACTTCTGGTTGTCGACGCCGGCGCAGGTGTGCAGCTGGATCCTGGTGCCGTTGGCGGTGCCCGCGCCGATCGCGTCCAGGCACTTGCCTGAGCGGACGCCGGAGATCGAACCGTTGGCGTTGACGTTCCACTGCTGGTTCGTGCCGCCGTTGCAGTCCCAGATGACCGCCTCGGTGCCGTTCGCCGTGCCCTTCGCCTTACCGTCCAGGCACTTGTTGCCGAACACCTTCAACTGCTTGGCGGCGGTGCGCGTCCAGCTCTGGCGGGGCTGCCCGTCGCAGTCCTTCAGCTGTACTTGGGTGCCGTTGGCCGTCGAGGAGCCGGGGACGTCGAGGCAGCGGCCGGAGGCCACGCCCTTGATCTGTCCGGTGCGGTCGCCCGGGCCGGCCGGGGTCGTGCCCGGGCCGGCCGGGGTGGTGCCCGGACCGGCCGGGGTCGCGCCCGACCCTGCGCCGAACGCCTTCTTGACGGCCTCGTACGCGGGCTTCGGCCTGCCGGCCGCGTCGAAGAGCAGCGGTTTCTCGTCCGCGCGCCACGAGTCGCTGTCGCGGACGCCCCACACCGTGATGCCGGTGCAGCGCTTCACACCGAGACAGGCGTTGACCGCGCTCGCGTAGTGCGTGGGAGACGCCTGGGCGATGTCCAGCTCGGTGATCTGCACGTCGACGCCGAGGGCGGCGAAGCTGTCGAGGGTCTGCTTGAAGCTGGCCGGCGGGCCGCCCGCCCCGAAGTGGCTCTGGAAGCCGACGCAGTCGATGGGGACGCCGCGCGCCGTGAAGTCCTTGACCAGGCGGTACACGCCCTGGGTCTTGGCGGCGGACCAGTCCTCGATGTTGTAGTCGTTGTAGCAGAGCTTCGCGGCCGGGTCGGCCGCGCGGGCGGTACGGAACGCCTCCTCGATGAAGCCGCTGCCGAGCACCTTCTTGAACACCGACTCGCGCAGCGCACCGCTGCCGCCGTCCTGGAAGGCCTCGTTGACGACGTCCCAGGCGTAGATCTTGCCCTTGTAGCGGCCCATCGTGGTCTTGATGTGGTGGTTCGTGACGCTGCGCAGCGTGTTCGGGTCGCTGATCGCTTCCACCCAAGCCGGCAGCTGCGAGTGCCACACCGTGGTGTGGCCGCGCAGCCGCTGGCCGCGCTCCACGGCCCGGTCGACGATCTTGTCGGCGGCCGCGAACCGGAAGGTGCCGCGGGACGGCTCGACCGCGTCCCACTTCATCTCGTTCTCCGGGGTGATCATGTTGAACTCCCGGTCGGCGATCGACGTGTACGCCGAGTCGCCCAGCCGCCCCGCGGCTATCGCCGTGCCGAAGTACCGGCCCGACGAGGACGCCTCGGCCTCCAGGCCCACGGCCCCGGCGGAGCTGGGGAGCAGCGTCGCGACACCGGCCACCAGCGCCGAGGCTGTCAGGCCGATCATCAGCGTCCTGCGGGGCCGACGGAGCCGGTGCAGGCCCTTGCGGGGTTCTGCGGTGTGTCTGGTCATGGGGAGTGGCCTTCTTCAGGGGACAGATCAGCGGGGGACGCCCGTGAAGGGGCACCCCTGAAGAGGAGGCTGGGGAAGGCGGGCCGGCGTAACGAAAAATGTGCGCGCCCGCGCGGTGACGAATCTCGCGGCAGAAAACCGTAATGCGGGGCCGGGTTGCGAAGTCAGCGGATCTCTGCCGTCACGTCAGCGGCGCGCGGACGACGAAAGAGGCCTGGCCGGTGAAGGTGCGCCTGCCGTTGGAGCCGTCGAGGCGGATCGATCCGTCGCGGGGGCGCAGCACGGAGCCCGGGTAGTTGTGCGCGTGCAGGGTCACCGATCCGTCGACCGTCCCGGAGCGCGGGCAGAAGGTGGCGTCCTCCCGGAACAGCCGGCTGCCGTCGTCGGGGCTCAGTCGCAGCCGCAGGTAGTGGTGGCGCAGATACCGGCCGTCGGCCGTCCGGAAGGTGACGCACCGGCTGTCCGCGAGCCCTTTGCGGACGGTGAAGGTGGCCGCGACGCTGCTGAGCGTCGCGAAGTCGCCGTCGTACGTGAGGAACTGGCCGGGCCGGTCCACGGATTCGAGGGACCGCGCGCCCAGCGGAACCACGGCCGGACCCGACGGCGACGGCGTGGCCGACGCGGCGGGGGTGGCCGGCCGGGCCGGGGAGGCCGCACCGGCCGTCGGCGCGGCGACGGCGCGGGGCACCCGGTGCTCCGGTTCGGGCCAGGCGACGTACGTGGCGGTCCCGGTGACGAGCACCGCACCGGTGGCGAGGGCCGCGACCGGATGGGCGGTCAGCGCGGAGAACTTGCCCAGCACAGCGCCACCCCCTGCTGTCGCGCCCGTGGCGCTCGCGGTCACCGCCGTCGTCACCGTCGTACCCGACAGCAGGCCCTTGGCGATCAGCGCCCCGACGAGTGCCGCCGGCACGGCCAGCGGCGTGAGGCCGGCCAGCAGCAACTCGGCCGGAACCCGCTCGACGGCCGTTGCCGTACATATCGCGCAGTCACGCGTGTGCCGGGCGATCCGCTTGCGCCACACGGAGGTTCGCGCACCGTCCCACCCGGAAACGGTCGCATCCAGCCCCGGACAGCGCGGTTCGGCCGCCAGCGCGGCGACGAGAGTGCGGCACAGTTCCAGCTGCTCGCGCATGCGCTGCAGGCGGACCCCGGTGTGGGAGACGCCGGCCCCTGTCGCGTCGGCGATGTCCTGACGGCTGAGCAGCCCGGCGCACTCCTGCCACCACAGCGAAAGGAGCACCCGGTGTTCCGCGTCGAGCCAACGGCCGGCTTCGACCGCCTGGCCGCGCTCGTCCGACATGCGCAGCCGCAGGATCGTCGTCTCCTCCAGCGGGGCGGCGGCGTCCGGCACCAGAAGCGCCTCGTCGACGACCGTGGTCCGGCCGGCGAGTGTGCGCTGCCGCTGCCAGTACGTGTTGATCTGCCGCAGCGTGATCGACACCAGCCACGACCGGAAGCTCTCCGGGGCCCGCAGCGCGGGCAGGTCGCGTACCGCACGCAGCAGCGTCTCCTGGACGACGTCGTCCACGTCGGCATGCCCGTTCAGCGACCGTCCGACGATGTTGTACAACAACGGCAGATACGCGGAGAAGAGCTCTTCGCGCGCCCGCCGGTCCCCCCGCTGCGCCGCTTCGACCAGCCTCACGTGATCCGCGTCCATGAGCCCCGGTCCCCTCTCGTCGGGCGGGTGATCCGCCGAGTACGGCGCCACACCCTAGCCGAGCGGACCACGCCGTCGCCCCTGGGGGCGGGGATCACCCGACGCGCGGGCCGGGCCGCCCTTCCCGGCCGGCTCCGGCCGGCTCGCCGCCCGTACGGCGTCTCTGATCAGGTCGGCGACCCGGGCCGGCTCGGACAGGACGACGGCGTGGGAGGCGTCCGGGAGCTCGACGACGACGGCTCCGGCCCGTGCGGCGCCGAAGCGCTGGACCTCGGGGCTGAGCATGCGGTCCGCCCCGGCCACCAGCGCCCAGGACGGTTTCGTCCGCCATGCCGCCGCGGCCGCGCAATCGGTGAACGCGGCTGTGGCGAGCGGGCGTTGGGCCGCCGCCAGGACGCCGGCGACATCCTCGGGCAGGTCCGCGGCGAAGAGGGAGGGATAGGCGGCCTCCTCGATGGTGACCTCGACCGCGAAGTCGCCGTCGAGGAGCGGGTACGTCCACTCCTTCAGGTTGCCCGTCGGCGGGGACCCGGGGAAGCGCCCGTGGAGCTGGCCGAGGCTCTCGCCCTCGTGGGGCACGTAGGCGGCCACGTAGACGAGCCCCACGACGTTCTCCGCGGCGCCGGCCACGGTGATCAGCGCACCGCCGTACGAGTGGCCGACCAGTACGGCCGGACCCTCGACCTGCGCCAGGACGGAGACGAGGTAGGCGGCATCCGACGTCAGCCCCCGGAGCGGGTTCGACGGAGCGAGCACCGGGATACCGCTGCGCCGCAGTTCCGAGATGACGCCAATCCAGCCTGTCGCATCGGCGAAGGCACCGTGCACGAGGACGACGGTGGGGTGGGTCATGCGAGTTCTCCCCGCCTTCGCTCGTCCTGGGCGGCGTCGTCGGTCATCGGGGCGAAGGCCGAGGCCGCCAGCGTCTGCCATTCGCTGGGGCTCATGCCGTAGGCCCCGCGGAACGTGCGGCTGAAGTGCGAGGGGCTGCTGAAGCCCCAGCGGTGTGCCACCGCGGACATGGTGATCCTCCGGGTGGGGCGGCCCAGCTCGAACCGGCAGGATTCGAGCCTGCGCTGCCGCACCCACTGGCTCACCGTGCTGCCGTCGTTCTGGAAGAGCTTCTGCAGATACCGGACGGAGATGTGGTGGGCTCGTGCGATCGACTCCGGTGAGAGGTCCGGGTCCCTCAGATGTTCCTCGATGTGGGCGTGGATACGGGACAGCATCTCGTTGCCGGCCCCGGACGCGTCGTCGGCCGCGTCCGTCGTGTCCGTCGCGAGGAGCTCCATGACCAGGACGGAGAGGAGGTGCACGGCTGTCCGGGCACGCCGGTCCCCGATGGTGGACCGGCGGAACTCCGCCTTGGCGGCGAGCGCGGTCAGGAAGTCGGACGCCAGCGCCCCGAGCCCCTCCCCGCCACGTACGGGTACGCCGAGCACCCGGTCCAGTTCCGGTTCCGTGACGCCCAGATAGCAGCGGGGCACCCGGAAGAAGATCATCTCGCAGTCTTCGCCGAACCTCAGCTGGTCCTGCCGTGCCGGGTCGCAGAAGACCAGGTCGTTCGGCTCCAGCAGGGTCGTGGCGCGCTCGTGGACGACGGTGACGGGCCCACGGACATGGACGCCGAGGTAGACGTGGTTCCGGTCGTTCGTGTCCGGCATCCCGGAAAGCATCTGGACCAGCCACCCCGGGCGGGAGGGATGCGGGGTCGGATCGGACGCCTGCCGGGGCGCGCGTTCGGGCGCACGTGACATCAAGGTGAGAGTCATGGGGATTCCTAACCGTAGGTGCGTGCGGGCGGAGGGCGGATTCACGCCCTGTTCGCCGGCTCCTCGGCCAGGAACTTCTCCACCACGGCGTTGAAGGCCGACGGGTTCTCCAGGAAGGGGAAGTGCGAGCTCGCCACCTCGGAGGCGAAGACGTGCAGGCGTGCGCCGGGTATCCGCTCGGCGACGAAGCGCTGCGAATCGGGGTGCACATGGCTTCCCTCACAGCCGATCACCAGGGTCGGCACATCGATCCGGGGAAGTACGTCGCGCCAGTCCTGCGCGCAGTGGTCGAAGAGCAGCGGTACGCCCGCGTAGGCGGGTGTCGACGTGATCTCCCCGGCGACGAAGGCGAGCATCTCGGGGTCGGGGTCGCCGGAGAACATGCCGCGCACGAAGTCGGCGAGGACCGTGTCGCCCTCCGGCCCCGCGAGTGCCGCGCCCAGGTACAACAGCCCCGACACATCGAAGATGGCGCCGGATTCGCGCTGTTCCCGCTCGGTCATCCACGGCACGGCGGCGACCGCCGCGGGCTGGTCCACGGCGACGAAGCGCCGGATCCGTCCGGTCCCGTACCGGTCGATGAAGCTCCACCACACCGACACGCCCATGGACCAGCCCAGTGCGTCGAAACGGGCCAGCCCGAGATGGTCGACGAGTTCGAGCACGTCGTGGGAGAGCCGGGCGATGCGGTAGCCGTGACGCGGTTTGCCGGACTTCCCGTGGCCGCGGAGGTCGACGGTGACGACGCGGCGACCGGGCGCCAGCCCTTCGATCTGGTGGCGGAACATCGCCTGTGTCTGCCCCCAGCCGTGCAGCATCACCAACGGGACGCCCTCGCCGCCGGTGTCCTGGTACGCGAGACGTGCGCCGTCCGTCGTGATCAGTTCCTTCATGACCTCTCCCCTGGTCGGAGGCGGTACATCGATCCCGCCGTCCCGGACATCATCGAATGGGGCCCGCGGCCCGCACCACCGCGAGCTGTAGGAATCGGGCCGTGGATCCTCCTCGCTTTGTCGAAGCGAGTCGGCGCTCAGGCAGCCCCGTCGCCGCCCGGGGCGAGCAGTTCGCCGATCCTGAGGCCGAGGTGCAGAGTGAGCCGGTGGGCGCCGTCGTCGAGGTCGAGCCCGGTGATCTCCTGGATCTGGCGCAGGCGGTAGTAGAGCGAGGTGCGGTGGATGCCCAGCGTGTCCGCGGTCCTGGGAATCGATCCCCCGTGTTCGAGGAAGCGGCGCAGGGTGTCCCGCAGACGGTCGCCGCCATGGGCCTCGCTCAGGGTCCGGAGCGGCTTGGGGACCAGGTACGCGTTCAGGGCGTGCTCGGGAAGCTGGAGCAGCACGGCGAGTTCCCCGAGCAGCTCCCAGTCACCGATGCCCTTCAGGGAGGGCAGTCGGCGTGCCGCGCGGGCCGCCACGAGCGCCTGCTCGTACGACGTCCGCGCGTCGTCCAGGCCGACGTGCCGGCCGCCGACGCCGATCACGGGGTTCGCGGAGAGGTCCAGGAAGGTGCGGAGTTCGTCGAGGATGCGAGCGGACTGGACGGCGACCTCGTCCGGGCCCGGCGGCCGGTCGCGTAGCTGGAGCAGCATCGCCCGCTCCTTGTCGACAGCGATGAGGCCCTGGGCGGAGCGCGTCTGCCGGAGCCCCTCCAGCGCCGCCCACAGGGCGGCCCCGGACTGCCGTACGAGCTCCGTGGCGCAGCTCAGCTGGACGACGGTGACCAGGACGTGCTCCGCCGCCCCGAGCAGTCCGAGTTCCTTGCCGCGCCGGCGCGCGGTACCGCGTGCGGCGGCGTCGGCGCCGACGAGCGCGAGGGCCAGGTCCTGCTCGTCGGTCGTCCGGGTGTCGGCCGCGAGGCGCTCCGCGTACATCTGGGAGGCCATGGCGTCCGCGGCCCGGGCGATGGCAGCGGTCTCCTCCTCCCCCAGCGTCTTCTCGGGCACGACCACCATGAGCAGCCCGAGGAGATGCCCGCGCTCGCGCAGCGGCACGACGTAACGGGAAAGCAGTCCGAGATCGTCACGGCCGTCGATGAATCCGGGCCTGGACCACTGGGTGACGCCCTGGGCGAGGACGTAGCGGATGGCCGCGTTGTCGGCGCGGCCCTGCAACAGGGTGCCGATGCGCACCGGGTCCTCGTCCCCGAAGTGGCGGCTCGTGCAGACCATGCGGACCAGCGGGTCGTCGACGGCGACGGACCGTCCGAGCCCCTCCGCGAGCTCGTCGACGAGTGCCTGGAGCTCGGGGCTGCCGGGGCGGGCTCGCTGGAGCCTTACGGTCATGCGCGGTTCCTCTCTCGATCAACTGTTCCCCGCGGATCTCTGCATTCCGCGGTTCTTGATCAGTCTGAGGAAACGACGACGTCGGCACATCGCATGAATCGTCCATTGCCGCGACACCCGCATGCGATACGAAGCAACTACTCTCCGATGTCACGGTGCTTGACCAGCCGGGTCAGCTCGGGGCGCGAGGTGACGTCCAGCTTGGTGAAGGCCCGGCGCAGCTGCGAACTCACCGTGTGCGGTGAGCGGGAGAGGCAGTCGGCCACCTGCTGGTTGGTCAGCCCCCGGGCGACGAGCCGTACCACCCGTAGCTCCGCGGCCGTCAACTCGGGCCACGCGTCGGAGAGTCCGGCCGCAGAGGGCCGGCGGCGGACGCCTGCGGCCCGCAGGCGCCGGCGGACGCGTGCGACGTCCCGCTCGGCACCGGACCGCGTGTAGAGCGCGAGGGCCGCCTCGAGGTACGGCACCGCCTCGGACCTGCGGGTGGCCGCGAGTTTGCGTCCGGCGTCCTCCAGCGCCGACGCCCGGGCCAGCACCCGCGGGCAGCCCTCGTACAGCCGGACGGCACGTACGAGATGGCCGAGGTCGTTGTCGAGGAGCCCCCGGGCGTGCGCGGCGGTGGCGGCGAAGAACGTGAGGCCTGGATTGAGCACGGCTCGCTTCTCGGCCAGGGCGACCGCCTGCGCGGCCCGTTCGTGCCTGCCCGCGCGCAACGCCATGCGGACGAGCACCGGGGCGTCGGCGGGGTCGATCAGGCCGGCGTAGGCGGGCCTGTCCGCGGCGGGCGACATCATCACCTGGTCGAGTTCGGCCATGGCGCGGTCGGGCCGGCCTTCGAAGTCGGCCAGCAGGGCCAGCATCCAGGAACCGAAGTGCCGGACGACGGGTGCGCCGTCGCTGCGCATGCGCCTGGCCTCCGCCGCGTACGCTTCCGCGGTCCGCCGGTCGTCGGTGTGGAGGGCGACGCGCAGCATCGCGTACCGGAGCGTGACGTCGGCGAGGTTGCCCGGGCCAAGATCGCCGGTCACCGGGGACGCGGCTTCGGCGTCGGCCCGCGCGTCCGACAGCCGTCCGGTTTCCAGCAGGACGCGGGTGCGGGTCATGAGCCACATGCGGGTGGCGGCCGTGCGGCCCTGCTCCCTGGTGATCCGGATGCCCTCGTCCGCGGTGGCGAGTGCCTCCGCGGTGCGTCCGGTGGTGTTCGACAGGAGTACGTGCCACAGGGCCTCCGGCACCCACAGCGAGGTACTGACGCCCAGGGCGTCGGCCAGCGCGGCGGACCGCTCGGCCTGCCGGAACGCCTCGGTCAGGTCCATGCGGTGGAAGCCGACGGCCGAGCGGACCGTCGTCAGCGTGGCTTCGGCGGTGCGGTCCCCGGCTTCCGCCGCGGTCTCCCACGCCTCCGCGGCGACCTGCTCGGCCGCGGCGTGCTCGCCCGACATCGACAGGCCGACGGCGAGCATGGCGAGCAGCCGCCCCCTCACGGTGGCGGACGTCCCGGGCAGTTCCGCCCCGGCGCGGGCCTGGCGGACCGCCTCGGAGAAGTCGAACTGTACGGCGAGGCGTGCCAGGGCAAGGCGTACGAGGGCCTCGTCCTCGGGTGCGAGACCACCGGCCGCCAGGGCGGCGGCCCCCAGCTCACGCGCTGGGGCGGCACGGCCCGTCTGCCAGAGCAGCGAAATCGTCTCGGCGACGACCCGGGGCCGCTCCGGAGCGTCCGCGGAGGTGAGCTCCAGCGCCTTGAGGCTGCGCTCCGCTGCAAGTGCGGGGGCGGTGGACGCGAGTTCCGCGGCTTCGGTGCGCAGCCGGTCGGCCTCGGCGGCGTCCCGGCCCGTTGTTCCCGCCGCGTGCCCGGGCCGCTCGACGAAGGAGGCCACGCTCCCCGGGGGCGGCTCGGCGGTGTGAAGCGGCAGGGGGAGACCGCCTCCCACCGCCTCGCGGACCAGCTCGTGGCGGAAGGCGAGGCGATCGCCGCTCTCGGCGAGCAGATCGGCGTCGAGGGATTCCTGCACTGTCGTGATGAGCGCCGCCGGGGGCCTGCCGAGCAGTCCGGCGAGTTGTCCGACGGTGACCGGACCGCCCACGCCGGCCGCCGTCCGCACCAGTTCCCGGGCTTCGTCCGACAGCTGGCCGAGGCGGCGCACAACGGAGGGAAGCACCCGTGGGGCCGGAGGCCTGGCGGACAGTCCGGCCTTGCCGTTCTCGATCGTCACCGCTCCGTCCTCCCGCAGTGAGCCGAGCAGTTCGACCAGCAGCTGTGGCACCCCCTCGGCGCGCCGGGCGACGCTCAGGACGTCCGGGTCGGGCGCGGCACCCAGGACGTCCTCGGTGAGCTGTGCGGTCGCCCGGTCCCCCAGCGGTCCCAGTACCAGCTCGTGTGCGCCCGCCTGCCGGATCCTGTCCAGAGTCGTACGCACTCCCGGCGGCACACTGCCGCCGCGTACGGCGGCCAGCCACAGGATGGCGTGCGACGAGAGTCCGGCCGCGAGGGTGTGAAAGGTGAGGAGGGTCAGGTCGTCGCACCACTGGAGGTCGTCGAGGACGACGAGCAGGGGGCCGTTGCGCACGGTCTCCCGCAGGCGGTCGCCCAGTTCCTGGAGCAGCCAGAACCGCTGGCCGGGTGTGGTGGCGAGGTCCCGGAGACGGACGACGCCCGACAGCGGCCCCTTGCCGGCGAGCACTCCGTCGAGGAACGGGCCGAGCGGCACGACGTGCTCCTCGGGGTCCGCCGCCCCCTCGAAGACCCTCGTCCCGCGCCGCCGTGCGGCCGCCGATGCCTCCGCGAGGATCCTGGACCTGCCGATGCCGGCGGGGCCCCCGACGCGGACGATCCCGCCTTCGCCCCGGTCGAGCGCGTCGAGCCGCGCCTCGATGAAGGCCAGTTCGGCGTCCCTGCCGCGCAGGGGCGCCGGTATGCCGTCGAGCTCCTCGGGCACGGTCCTGGTCGTCACTCGGTTCACGCTCATACGGCGCAACAGTACGAACCACGTGCATCGCCCCTCCACCGCCCGGCCCACGGCCCGTCTCAGTCGAAGCGCAGGTCGGCGAGTTGCCGTTCGAGGACCGTGACGTCGTCCTCGGTCTCTTCACCGGCCTCTTCACCGACCGGGCGCGCCGCCATGAGCGCGGCGAGTTCGGCGCCCGCCCGGCGGACGCGGCCGGGCAGGCCGTCGGTGTGCCCGTCTCCCCCCGAGCCCCAGTCCTCGGAGGCCGCGTACACGGCGGTGGGGACGACGACGGCGCGGAGATGGGCGAAGAGCGGCCGTAGGGCGTGCTCCAGGACCAGCGAGTGGCGGGCGGTGCCGCCGGTCGCCGCGATCAGGACCGGCTTCCCGGTGAGGGCGTCCGGGTCGATCACGTCGAAGAAGGACTTGAAGAGACCGCTGTAGGAAGCCGCGAACACGGGAGTCACGACGATCAGGCCGTCGGCGGCCGTCACCGCGTCGATCGCGGCGCTCGATCCCGGCGGCGGAAAGCCGGTCACGAGGTGGTTGGCGATGTCGCCGGCGAGTGCGCGCAGTTCCACGGTCTCGGCCGACGCCGTGTGCCCCCGGGCGGCGAGTTCGTCGCGGGCCGACTCGGCCAGCCGGTCGGCGAGCAGACGGGTGGAGGAGGGAGTGCTCAGCCCTGCGGAGACGACGCTCAGCTTCATGCGGCGGACACCTCCGGGACGGCACGGAGGGACGCGTGCGTGGGGGCTGCCGGCACGTCGGCCGGACGCCCCTTGGCGAATTCCCTCCGCAGCACGGGCACGACCTCTTCGCCGAGGAGGTCGAGCTGTTCGAGGACGGTCTTCAGGGGCAGGCCTGCGTGGTCCATCAGGAAGAGCTGGCGCTGGTAATCGCCGACGGTCTCCCGGAAGGACAGAGTCCGCTCGATGACCTGCTGGGGAGAGCCCACCGTCAGCGGGGTCTGCTCGGTGAAGTCCTCCAGCGACGGGCCGTGGCCGTACACCGGCGCGTTGTCGAAGTAGGGACGGAACTCCCGTACGGCGTCCTGGGAGTTCTTCCGCATGAAGACCTGTCCGCCCAGGCCGACGATCGCGTCCTCCGGGCGGCCGTGGCCGTGGTGCGCGAACCGGCGCCGGTAGAGCTGCACCATCCGCCTGGTGTGGTCCGCCGGCCAGAAGATGTTGTTGTGGAAGAAGCCGTCGCCGTAGAAGGCGGCCTGCTCCGCGATCTCGGGGGACCTGATCGATCCGTGCCAGACGAAGGGCGCGACGCCGTCCAGGGGCCGCGGTGTCGAGGTGAAGGCCTGGAGCGGCGTACGGAACGTGCCCTCCCAGTCCACGACGTCCTCGCGCCACAGCCGGCGCAGCAGGGCGTAGTTCTCCTTGGCGAGGTGGATGCCCTGGCGGATGTCCTGCCCGAACCACGGGTAGACGGGGCCGGTGTTGCCGCGCCCCAGCATGAGGTCGACCCGGCCGTCGGCCAGGTGCTGGAGCGTCGCGTAGTCCTCGGCGATCTTCACCGGGTCGTTGGTGGTGATCAGCGTCGTGGACGTGGACAGGATCAGTTTCTCGGTGCGGGCCGCGATGTGGCCGAGCAGGGTGGTCGGCGACGAGGGGACGAACGGCGGGTTGTGGTGCTCGCCGGTCGCGAAGACGTCCAGACCGACCTCCTCGGCCTTGAGCGCGAGGGCGACCATCGCCTTGATGCGCTCGTGTTCGGTCGGAGTGCGGCCGTTGACGGGGTCGGGGGTCACGTCCCCGACGGTGAAGATGCCGAACTGCATGGGGTGTCTGCTCTCCTGAGGTCGTCCGGTTCCCGCGCCGGGAACCGGGGCCGGGGTGGGGGCGGGGATTCGGGGCCCACCTGCAGGGGCAAGGGGGGGAGGTCATTCTTCAAGGAGGAGAGGGGGGGGGTGGTTGCCCCCCTCGTTTGGGTCCCCCGCCAA
>NZ_JBVIMX010000001.1:1071460-1143286 GCF_055579625.1 Streptomyces sp. NPDC032721
GGTTTTTCAGTTCCCACTCCGGGAAACGGGGGCGGGGGTGACTCCGGGGCCCTGTCGCCACCCGGCGGGTCAACGGTGCGGCGTCACTTCGCCAGGAAGGCGAGGAGGGCGGTGTTGACCTCCTCGGCGTGGGTCCACAGCAGACCGTGCGGGGCGCCCTCGATCTCCACGTAGTCGGCGGAGGGGAGCGCCTTGTGGAAGGGGCGCGCGGTGCCCTCGGCGGGGAGGATGCGGTCGGCGGTGCCGTGCAGGATCAGGGCCGGCACGTCGATGGCGGGGATGTCGGCGCGGAAGTCGGTGTACCAGGTCGCCGGGGCGGCGGACGCGGCGAAGGAGCCACCGCGGGCCGCGGTGTCCCAGCTGTTGCGGACGGCCTCCTCGCTGATGCGGGTGCCCAGGTTCTCGTCGAGGTTGTAGAAGTCGTTGAAGAAGGCCGTGTAGTAGGCGTATCGGTCGGCCTTGACGGCGGCGACGACGCCGTCGAAGAACTCCTGCGGGGCGACGCCGTCCGGGTTGTCGTCGGTCTTGAGCAGGCAGGGCTCCAGCGAGGCCAGGAAGGCGACCTTGGCGACGCGGCCGGAGCCGTACGTGGAGACGTAGCGGGCGACCTCGCCGGTGCCCATGGAGAAGCCGACGAGGACGGCGTCGTTCAGGTCGAGGGTCTCCATCACGGTGTTCAGGTCGGCGGCGAAGGTGTCGTAGTCGTAACCGGTGGTCGGCTGCGAGGACTGCCCGAAGCCGCGGCGGTCGTACGTGATGACGCGGTGGCCTGCGTCGAGCAGCGCGGCCCTCTGGCGCTCCCAGGAGTGGCCGTCGAGCGGGAAGCCGTGGATGAGGACGACGGGCTGCCCCGCTCCCTGGTCCTCGAAGTACAGCTCGACGGGGTTGGTGTTCTCCTGGCCCACGGTGATGTACGGCATGGGATGTTCCCTCGGTTCGGGTCGGCTGATCCGCGCATCGAAGCGGCGCGGTACGCCCGTCACGCTAGGAGCGGTCGCGCACCTCCTGTTGCCGTACCGCGCACCGCACCTTGCACGGGGGCGCAGAGGTCGCTCAGTCGCCGGTGGCCGTTGCGGCGTCGTCCTGCGCGAGGACGATCCGGGCCAGGTGGACGCGCGAGCGCACCCCGAGCTTGCGGAAGATCGACGACAGATGGGTGTTGACCGTGTGCGGGGAGACGACGAGGACCTCCGCAGCCGACCGGTTGGAGTGACCCGCCGCGATCAGCCGGGCCACCTTGCGTTCCGAGGCGGTGAGCGCGTCCCAGCCCTGGTCGGCGCGTGGCCGCAAGCGTCCGGTGCGCCGGCCGGGGCGGCTGGTGGCCCGTTCCGGATCGGCCCGGACCCGGTCGGCCGCCGCGTCGGCCCCGGCCCGGGCGTAGATGTCGTACGCCCTGGTCAGGGCGGGTGCCGCGGCGGCGGCGTCGCCCGAGGTCAGCAGCGCGTGCCCGAGGTCGGCAAACGCGGCGGCGAGGGGCAGCGGCCGGGGGCCGGTGAGGAGGACGCGGACCGCCTGCTCCAGGAGTCCGAGGTCGCCGTTCACCAGGGCGGACGCGTGTGCCGCCGTCCCCTGGGCGGTCGGCACGGCGGGGTTGCGGGTGGCGTGTTCGGCGGCCTGCGCCGCGAGGTCACCGGCCAGCTTCCGGTCCCCGCCGCGCAGGGCGATCCGCACGGCCTGAACGACATGGGGGCGCAGCAGCCGCCACCGGAGGAAGGGGTGGTCGCGCTGCACGGACCGGACGAGTCGGGCCGCGGCCGCGTGGTCGCCGTCGGCGTCGGCGACGACCGCCTCGAAGTACTGGTGTGCGGCGTGGTTGCCCGTGTTCGGCCGGTCTGCCATGGTCGCCCGCACCACGTCCAGGTGTTCTCGGGCGGCTTCGCGGTCGCCGCGCAGCAACGCGAGGAGGCCGCGGTTGACGCGCATGTTGACCAGGTTGCCGGGCACGTGGAGGTCCGCTTCGAGCCGCTCGGCGGTGACGAAGGCGGCGTCGGCGTCGTCGAGCCGGCCGAGCCCCATGCTGAAGGTTCCCTGGGCCCAGAGCAGCATCGCGGGGCGCAGGGGGGCGTCGCCCGCCGTCAGGAGCAGTCGCCGTACGGAGTCGAAGTCGTCCATGTGGATCAGTGCGACGGTCTCCTCGGGCAGGAAGGCCGTGTCGAACACGCTCAGGGCCGTGTGGTGTTCGAGGGCGGCCGCGCAGTCGCCCGCGTTGAGGGCGATCTCGCCGAGTCCCCATAGGGCGAGGACGCGCGCCTCCCGGTCGCCGGCCAGCTCCGCCTGGGCGAGCGCCCGTTCGCCGGTCTCGCGGGCGGCCGCGAGGTCGCGCCCGCGGGACTGGGCGAGGGCCTGCCGAGCGGTGAGCCTGGCTCGGATCACCGGGTCGGTGACGGCTGCCAGCGCCGTCGTCGAGCGGCGGGTCAGCTCGTGGACGTCGTCGAGGTGCCACAGCGCGTCGCCGAGTACGGACTGCAGACGGGCGAAGACGTCCAGGGGCGGCTGCCGGGCGAGCAGCGCGTCGCCGGTGTGCCGGGCCTGCGTGTAGCGGCCCGCGCGGGTCAGCGCGGCGATGGCCCGTTCTCCCACGTCGTACGCCATGGGCGCACGGGGCGGTACGAGTTCCAGGGCGCGTACGGCCAGGTCGGCGGCGAGGTCGGGCAGCACGGCGCTCACGTCCGCGGCGGCCGTGCCGAGCAGCCCGATCGCCTCCATGTCGCCGGGTTCGGCGCTCTTCAGCAGGTGCGGGACCGCGTCGAGGGGGCTCCGGCCCGCCGCGACGAGCCTGCTCGCGGCCTCCCTGTGCAGCGCCCGGCGCACGGAGGGGGCGAGGTCGGCGTACACCGCCTGGCGGAGCAGGTCGTGGCGGAACAGGAGGCGTTCGCCGTCGTCGTGAAGGACGGCGGCGGCGATCGCCTCGTCCACTTCGGCGCTGAGCGCGGAGGCGGGCCGGCCGCACAGGGCGGCGGCGTCGGTGAGCGAGAACGCGCGGCCGAGGACCGAGCCGATCCGCAGGAAGTGCACGGTGTCCGGCCGCAGGCCGGCCAGTCGGCCGCGTACGCCGAGGACCAGCCGCTCGGGCGGTTCCGGTCCGTCGGCGCCCGACGCCGCGAGGCCCGCGAGCAGTTCGGCCGCGAGGAAGGGGTTGCCGCCCGCCCCGTCGAGGAGCTCCCCGGCCCGCGCCGGCACGTCCCCGCCGAGGACGTCGCGGGCCAGCTCGGCCAGGGCCGTGGCGGACAGCGGCCGCAGCGGGAGGGTGGTCGTCCGCGGCCCCTGTCCGTACAGTTCCGGGTCCTCCCGGCCCGTGAGCAGCCACAGGACCGGGGAGCTGAGCAGCCGTGCCGGCATCACGCCGAGGGCGAAGCGGCTCACCGGGTCGGCCCATTGGACGTCGTCGACGGCGATCAGTACAGGCGCGCCCGCCGAGCGTTCCTCGATCAGCTGGGCCAGCCGTTCGACGAGCCAGATGCGCTGGTCGTGGTGGCCGGCGAGGTCTGCGAAGTCCGTACGGGCCAGCAGCGGCGGGTCGCCGTGCAGGAGGCCCGAGGCCAGTGAGGCGAGGGGTGCCAGCTCGTGCAGCTCCTCGGCTCGTCCGTGGCTGACGAGGAATCCGTGGTCCCGGGCCAGCGAGACGGTCTCCTGGAGCAGCGCGGTCTTCCCGATCCCGGGCTCGCCCAGGAGCAGCGCGATCGCTCCTCCCTCGCCGTCGCGCACCGCCTCGATGAGGGCGCGCAGCCGCTCCAGCTCGGCTTCGCGGCCGCGCAGTCCGGGCCGGCTCAGCCCTGTTTCCGCGGCTCGTGCCACGGGCCGGTCGTGACTCATCCCTTGACCGATCCGGCGAGCAGTCCCCCTGCGAAGTGCCGCCGGAGGGAGAAGAAGACGAGCAGCGGGACGAACGCCGCCACGAAGGCTCCGGCGGTGAGCCGCTGCCACTCGTTGCCGTACGTCCCGGCCATGCTCGCGAGTCTGACCGTCATCGGCGCGGTCTCGGCCGTTCCGCCGGACAGGGTCAGTGCCACGAGGAGGTCGTTCCACACCCAGATGAACTGGATGACGGCGAAGCCGGCCAGGGCCGGGCGGGTCAGCGGCAGCACGATCCGGAGCAGCAGCGTGCCGTGCGACGCGCCGTCGACGCGGGCGGCCTCGATCAGCTCCCGGGGCAGCCCTGCCAGGGAGTTGTGCAGGAGGAACACCGCGAACGGCAGCGCGAAGACCGTGTGGGCGAACCAGACCTGGCCAAACCGCGCGGGTCCGGTGAGATGCCACGCGGGCAGGAACAGCCAGCCCTGGGAGAAGAGCTTCAGGAGGGGGACGAGCGCCATCTGGAGTGGCACGACCTGGAGCGCGAAGATGCCGACGACGAGCGCGTCCCGCCCCCTGAAGTCGATCCAGGCCAGGGCGTAGGCCGCGAAGAAGGCCAGGCCGAGTGGGAACAGCACCGAGGGGATCGCGATGACGACGGAGTTGACGAAGTGTTCGGCGAGCCGCCCCGACCCGTTCCCGCCGCCGGACAGCACCTCGCCGTAGTTGTCGAGCGTGAGGTGCGGCGTACCGAGGACGGTCCACCAGCCCGTCGTCTTGATCTCTTCCTCGGGGCGGAACGAGGAGAGCAGGAGACCGAGCGTCGGTGTCGTCCAGAGAACGGCGATCACCAGGGCGACGAGTGTGAAGGCGCGGGAGGCCAGACGCTCCCGGACGCCGTTCATCCCGTCCTCCGCCGGGCCCGGACCTGGTGGGCGACGAAGGGGGTGACGAGGAGGAAGAGGAGCACGGCGAGCGCGGCGCCGCGGCCCGTCTCGCCGTAGCGGAAGGCCTGGTCGTACATCTCGTGGGCGAGGACGCCCGTGTCGAACTGCCCGCCGGTCATGGTCCTGACGATGTCGAAGGCCTTGAAGGTGCCGATCGCCTGGGCGAGGAGCACGACGAGCAGCGTCGGCCTGACCGACGGCATGGTGATCCGCCGGAAGATCTGCCGGGGGGACGCGCCGTCGAGCAGAGCGGCCTCGGTCAGTTCCGGGGGTACGGCTCTGATCGCGCCGGTCAGCAGGACGGCCGCGAAGCCCGCCTGGGACCACACCATCACTCCGAGGAGGAGCAGGACGTTCCAGGGGGAGTCCACGAGCCACTGCCTCGGTTCGCCGCCGAACGCGACGACAAGCTGGTTCAGCAGTCCGATCTGCCCGGCCTCCGCGGGGCGGTAGGCGTAGACGAACTTCCAGACGACTCCCGCGCCGACGAAGGAGATCGCCATCGGCATCAGGACGAGGGACAGCGCGAGCGCCCTGAACCGCGACCGTGCGACGGCCGCCGCGTAGAGCAGACCGACCGCGGTCGACGCCAGTGGCACGAGCACCACCAACGCCAGGGTGTTGCGCAGCGCCACCAGCGCCCGGTGGTCCGTGAACATCCACACGTAGTTGTCGAAGCCGGCCCAGGTGTCTCCCCCGCTGTCGGTGAACGACAGCACCAGGGTGCGCAGTCCGGGCAGGAGGAGGCCGACCGTGAGCAGCAGCAGCGCGGGGGCCAGCAGGATCAGGGCCGCCGCTCTCCTCCGTACCGGCCCTCGGTGCAGCGCGAGCAGGACCAGAGCGGCCACCGCCGCGAAGGCGGCGACGCCCTGGAGCAGGTACAGCAGTTTGGGCTGCTGGGCGGCGACGTCGAACGGCATCAGTGGCCCGGCCAGGACCGTTCGATGGAATCGGCGACCTGGCGGGTGTGCGCGCCGCCGGTCCAGTCGACGGCCCCCTTCCAGAACGTCCCGGCACCGACCGACGCCGGCATCAGGTCCGAACCGTCGAACCTGAACTGTGTTTTGGGGTCCTGGAGCAGCTGGATCGAGAGCCTGTCGACCGCGGTGGCGCCGTTCGCCGGGTCCACGCCCCTGTTCGCCGAGACGAACGGGCCCTTCTTCATGCGTGCGTTCGCGAAGTCCGCGGAGGCCAGGTACTCCTGGAAGGCACGCACTTCGGGACGGTCGGCGAACGTCGCGGTGAACACTCCACCGCCCAGTACGGGCCGGCCGGCCGGGTCGTCTCCCGGCAGGAGGAAGGCGTGGACGTCCTTGTCCGGTCCGATCTGGGTGCCCTTCGGCCACAGGTCGGCGTAGAACGAGGCCTGACGGTGCATCGCACAGTCGCCGGAGAGGATCGGGGCGCCGGCCTCCTGGAAGGAGATCGACGCCATCGACCGTGCCGGACCGAAGCCACCGTTGGCGTAGCGGTCGTTCTTGAGGATGGACCCCACGGTGTCCATGGCCCTGATCACCCGCGGGTCGTTGAACGGGATCCTGTGGGTGACCCACTGGTCGTAGACGTCCGTGCCCTGCTGGCGCAGCAGGACGTCCTCGATCCAGTCCGTCACGGGCCAGCCGGTCGCCTCGGCGGACTCGATGCCCGCGCACCACGGCTTGACGCCCGACGCCGCGACCTTCTCCGTCACGGCCATCAGCTCGGACCACGTGCGGGGAACGTTCAGTGCCCTGTCGCGGAAGAACTTCGGGGAGTACCAGACGAACGACTTGACGTTCGCGACCAGCGGCGTGCCGTAGAGGGTGCCGTTCACGGTCGCGTAGCTGTTCCAGTCGGCCGACCAGCCCTGCTTCGCGAGGGCCGCGACCTGGGCGCTCGCGGGCTTGAGTTTCCCGGCCCGCGCGAAGCGTTCCAGGAGCCCGGGCTGCGGGAAGAACGCCACGTCAGGCGCACTGCCGCCGTCGACCCGGAGCTGGATCTGGGCCTCGAACTCACCGTCCCCCTCGTACTGGACGTCGATTCCCGTGCAGGACGCGAAGTCCGCCCAGGTCTCTTCGAAGAGGTCGGCCTCCCGGTCGCGGTTCTCCGCGTAGACGGTGACCTTGGTGCCGGGGTGGCTGCCGTACCGGGCGTACTGCCCGCAGTCCGCGGTGGCGCCGGGCTGCGAAGCGCGGTCCTGCGGGACACCGCATGCGGCGGTGAGGGCGGCGAGGGCGATGACGGCGAGCACGTGCCTCGCGCCGAACCTCATGTGTGTATCTCCTCCGATCGCCCGCCGAAGGGCTCTCGGGGGCGATCAGAAGCTACCAGCGCTCGAACAATATCGACTAATCGTTCGACTTTGAACGATCAGGTCAGCGGGCGGTGGACCGGACCGCGTCCTGGATCAGCTCCGCCACCGCCTTGGGCCGGGCAAGCATGACCAGGTGGGAGGAGTCGACCTCGACGGTGGTCATGCCCGCGCGCGCGTAACCGTAGCGCTCCACTTCGGGGTTGATCGTACGATCGGAGGCGGCGACCAGTCCCCACGAGGGCTTGGTCTTCCACGCGGCGACCGGCGCCGTCTCCGAGAAGGCCCGGGCGGCCAGGGGGCGCTGGGAGACGGCGAGCACCGCGGCGAGGCCGGGGTCGACGTCCGCGGCGAACAGAGCGGGGAACTTCTCGATCTCCACCGAGACGTCGGTGCCGGTCCCGGCGGAGCCGGCCACCGGGAACGGGGTGTGGACGAGCGCGTCGGCGAGACCGGAGTCGGGGAAGCGGCCCTGCAGCTCACCCAGGCTTTCGCCCTCCTCCAGCGCGTATCCCGCGAGGTACACCAGTGCGCGGACGTTGTCCTCCGCCCCGGCGAGGGTGATGACGGCGCCGCCGTAGGAGTGCCCGACGAGGATCACAGGGCCTTCGACGGCGCGGACCACCGAGGCGATGTACGCGGCGTCCTCGACGAGGCTGCGGTTGGGCACCGCCGGGGCCAGCACCTCCAGGCCGGCGGCGGTCAGTTCGGGGATGACGCGGGCGAAGCTGGAGGCGTCGGCGAAGGCGCCGTGGACCAGGACGACGGTGGGGCGGGCGTGTCGGGGCATGGGAGAACTCCTCGGTACATGACGGGGGATGAGGCTGAAGGTTGTTGCGCGGTGCTTCACAGACCGAAGCGGGCACGCCGCGCCTCGGGCACCAGATCGGCGAACCGGCCGTCGATCTGGGTGTGGATGAAGGCGATCTCGCCCTCCGAGAGGTGGTACTCGGCGAAGCCGCGGTCTCGGTACCGGCGTCGCCGGCGAGGACCTCATAGCGGGAGGCCCCGGGCGGGTGCGGTCAGAGAGTGCGGCGCACGCCCGCCTGGCGTTCCAGATTGCGGAGCTGGACAGTCAGGTCGCCTTCCACGGCGAGGTGCGCGGGGCCGCTGCGGCCGATGGGCAGGACCTGCTCGCTGCGCATGTCCTCAAGCATCAGGGCGAACGCCGTGTACATCGCGACGAGCGCCACCACGAGGCCGAGCGCACCGGACGTGCGGGTCAGCCATTCGGCACCGGTGATGCCCGCGAGGCCGGTGGCCGCCCAGCGGGGCAGGGAGACCGCGAGCACGAGCCACAGCGCGCGCTTGGGCCGGGTCACGGCGGTCATCAGGGCCCCGAAGCACAGGAGCGCCAGGTTGAACACGCCGAGGACCTGGAGGCCGTCGGCCGCGCCGCTGAGCATGACGAGCGCGTAGGGCAGCCAGCTCCCGGCGAACACCGCCATCAGCGTCGCCGCGATCACGTCACGGGCGCCGAAGGCCAGGACACTCACCAGGAGTTGGAGGACGAAGGCCGGCAGCACGGTGAAGGCGACGGCGTCGCGGGCCGCCTCGTCGAAGAGCCCGAGCTGCAGGCAGCCCGTCATCACGGAAGCGATGGCTATCGTGAAGAAGCCGAGCGGCATGGGTGAGGCGATGGGGCGCAGATTGATCCGGGTCATCGACCGGAGGTCCGGCTCGAAACGGCGCTCCGGGGGAACGTCCGGCAGGGTCGCCGGGGCGTCGCCACCCTCGGCGGCGGGTGAAGCTGGGGTCATCGGGTGGATCTCTCTTTCAGTGCTCTTGAGTGCTCTTGAGTGCTCTTCAGCGCTCTTCAGTGCTCGAAGCAGTGGTCGACGAAGGACGGTGTCGTCCCGGGAGCGGAGCCGCGCGCGACGCGCCAGCGGCGGTGCTGCTCGGACTCCGCGACGGCCTGGGCCACGAGCGACGCCTGGTGGGCGCCCCCCTGGCCCCCCTGGCCCCCCTGGCCCTCCCGGCGCGCCTGGTATCCGCCGAAGTGGGCCACCGGGCTCCACTCGGGGGTCACCGGCAAGACCGTCTCGTCGAGACCCTCGTACTCCGCGGTCGCCCAGACGATCCGGCCGCCGACGACGGTGAGGACGGACTCGATGTCGGGGATGACCTCCTCGGGCACGGTCAGGAAGTCGTCGGAGAGGACCGCGAGGTCGCCGTACGAGCCTTCTCGCAGGGTTCCCTTGACGTCCTGCTCGCCGGTGAGCCGGGCGCCGCCCCGGGTGTAGAGGCCGAGGGCGGTCTCCCGGTCGATCAGGTTCCCGGCCGGGTAGAGCGCCGTACCGCCGACGGTTCTGCCGGTGACCAGCCAGTGGAGCGCGACCCAGGGGTTGTACGAGGAGACACGGGTGGCGTCGGTTCCGGCCGCGACGGTCAGGCCCCGGTCGAGCATGGCCCGTACCGGAGGGGTGTGGGCGGCGGCCTCGGCGCCGTAACGGCCGATGAACGCCGTGCCCTGGAAGGACATCCGGTTCTGGATCGAGACGGCGCCACCGAGGGCGGCGATCCGGTCGAGGCTGTCGGCCGAGACGGTCTCCGCGTGGTCGAAGAGCCAGCGGTTGCCGGCGGGGAAGAGCCCTTCCGCGGCGAGCTTCTCGAAGACGGCCAGGTCGCGGCGGATCGTCTCGTCGTACGTCGCGTGGAGCCGGAAGCCCCAGCCGTTGTCGAGGAGGAGCCGGACCGCGCTCTCGAATTCGGTCTCGTAGCCCCCGGCGAGCTCGGGACGGGGTTCGGAGAAGTTCTCGAAGTCGGCGGCGGCCCAGGTGAGGTTCTCACCCGCGCCGTTCAGCCGGAGCCACTCGTCCCCGTCCCCGGGCTTGACCATCTCGGTCCAGCGCTTCAGGTCGGCGAGTTCCTGCCCGGCCGTCTGCGGGAACAGGTGGTAGGCGATGCGCAGGGTCAGCTCCCCCGACCTGGCGAGGTCGACGACCGTGGCGTAGTTGTCGGGGAAGTTCTGGAACCCGCCGGCGGCATCGACCGCGGACGTCAGTCCGAACCGATTGAGCTCGCGCAGGAAGTGTCGCGTCGACGTCCGCTTGTCGGCCTCGTCGAGAGCCGGTGCCTTGGCCAGGGTCGAGTAGAGGATGAGAGCGCTCGGCGCGGCGAGGAGAACACCGTTGGGTTCTCCGTCCCGGCCCCGTACGATCTGCCCGCCGCGCGGATCGGGGGTGTCGCGGTGGAATCCGGCAGCCTGTACCGCGGCCCGGTTCATCAGCGCCGACTGGTACAGGTGCAGGACGAAGACCGGGGTGTCGGGGGCGGCGGCGTTCAGCTCGGCGACGGTCGGCATCCTGCGCTCGGCGAACTGCTCGGCGGTCCAGCCGCCCACCACCCGGATCCACTGCCCCTTCGGGGTGCGGCCGGCCTGCTCGCGCAGCATCGCGAGGGCGTGCCGGAGGCTTCGTACGCCGTCCCAGCGCAGCTCCAGGACGTAGTTCAGGCCGCCCCGGATGACATGCAGGTGCGAGTCGTTCAGGCCGGGGATCACCCGGCGGCCCAGGGCGTCGACGACCCTCGTCCCCGGCCCGACGAGGTGGGCGAGGTCGTGGTCGTCGCCGAGGGCCGCGACCCGGCCGTCGCGGATGGCGACGGCACGTGCCTCGGGTCGGTCCGGGTCACCGGTGAAGACCTTGGCGTTGCGGACGAGGAGGTCGGCGTGGTCGTGTTCCCCGCGCGGGGCGGGGACGAGGCCCGCCACCGGCATGCTCGTCGACGGCCCGGTCATGCGAGAGCCTTGCGCAGGGTGTCGGTGGCGACGCCGATGGCGAGTTCCGCGCCCCGCGTGCCGCGCAGCGCGTTCAGCATGACGAAGTCGTGGATGACCCCCTGGACGCGCAGGGCGGTGACGGAGACTCCGGCGGCGCGGAGCTTGGCCGCGTATGCCTCGCCCTCGTCGCGCAGGACGTCGGCCTCGGCGGTGATGACCAGGGCCGGAGGCAGGCCGGTGAGCTGCTCGGTGGAGGCGCGCAGCGGGGAAGCGGTGATCTGGGAGCGCTCGGCCTCGTCGGTCGTGTACTGGTCCCAGAACCACTTCATGGCGTCGCGGCGCAGGAAGTAGCCCTCACCGAACTGGTGGTACGAGCCGGTGTCGAAGCTCGCGTCCGTGACCGGGTAGAAGAGGACCTGCTGGAGGAGAGTCACGTCGCCGCGCTGCTTGGCCATGAGGGTGAGGGCGGCGGTCATGTTGCCGCCGACGGAGTCGCCGGCGACGGCGATCCGGGTGCCGTCGAGGTCCTTGTGGTGTCCCTCCCGGGTGACCCACTGGGCGACGCTGTAGTTCTGCTCGATGGCGACGGGGTAGCGGGCCTCGGGCGACAGGTCGTACTCGGGGAGGACCACGGCCGCCCGGGTGCCGACGGCCAGTTCGCGGACGAGCCGGTCGTGGGTGTGGGCGTTGCCGAACACCCAGCCGGCGCCGTGGATGTAGAGGATGACGGGGAGCGGGCCGGTGGCACCGCGCGGGCGGACGATCCGGGCGCGGACGTCGCCGGTCGGACCGCCCTGGACGGTGATCCACTCCTCGTCGGCGTCGGGCAGGGGGACGCCCTCACCGCTCTGGACGTCGTCCACGGCCTTGCGGCCTTCGGCGACGGGGATCTGGTGGAGGAACGGCGGCTGGGCGGTGGCGTCGGCGAATGCCTGCGCACCGGGTTCGAGGACCGGACGGTTCTTCATGAGGGGTTTCCTTCGGAGGCGGTACGAAACGGGCGGCCGGAGCGTCAGCGGGCCGCCCGCGCGGCGGCGAGGATCACGCGGGTGACCACGGCCGGGCGGGAGACGGCCACCGCGTGGGACGCGTCCACTTCGGTGATCTGCGAGCCTGCGCGCCGGGCCATCCACCGTTCGGCGGCCGGCGGGATGTTCTTGTCGGCGGTGGCGATCAGCGCCCAGGACGGGATCGTCTTCCAGGCCGCTCCCGCGGCCTTCTCCTCCAGCGCGGCGGTGGCGACCGGGCGCTGGGTGGCGGCCATGACGGCCGCGTCCGCGGCGGGGACGTCGGCGGCGAACTGCTGGTGGAACTTGGCCTGTTCGATGACGAGTTCGGTGCCGGTGCCACCGCCGGGCAGCGGGTAGGACCGCGGGTTCACGGTGTCGCCGAGGGTGGAGCCGGGGAACCTGGCGGCGAGCTCGGCCGCGCTCTCGCCCTTGTCCGGGGTGAACGCGGCGATGTAGACGAGGGCCTTCACCCGGCTGTTGCCCACCGCGGCGCCACTGATGACGGCGCCGCCGTAGGAGTGGCCAACCAGGACGACGGGGCCGTCGACGGCGGCCAGCACGCTGCGCAGGTAGGCGGTGTCCGCGGCGAGACCGCGCAGTTGGTTGGCGGGGGCCAGGACGGGGTGGCCGGCGCGCTGCAGCCGCCTGATCGTGCCGCTCCAGCCGGAGGCGTCCGCGAACGCTCCGTGGACCAGGACGATCGTGGGCTTGGGGCCGTGCCGGTCGGTACGGTCGGTACGGTCGGTACCCGCAACGCCCGTACCGCTAGCGGGTGCCGCGCCGACCAGGGCGGCGAGCGTCACGGGCAGGGCGAGGGCGAGGGCGACGGCGCGCCTTGTGGGTCGCATGAGGGGGTCCTTGTCGGGTGATGAAGCGTTCAGACGTGCTCGGCCTCGACGACGAAGGCGGTCGGCCCCGGCCGGACCGCCACCGACCCCGACGACGTCGTACGTGTCCATCAGCCGCGCACCAGTGGGGTGTCGACCAGGTGCTCGGCCAGGAACCACACCTGCGCCTCGCCGGTACGGATGACGTCCGAGACGAGAAGGTCGGCGCTGCCCTCGTCGCCCTCCCCGGAGAGCCGGGCGGCGGCGTCCCGGGCATCGGTCAGGATCCGCTCGTGCGCGTCGAGAAGCCGCGACAGCATGACGGGAACCGGTTCGACGCCGTCCGGCGGACGGGGGATCGCCGTCAGCTCCGCCACGTGGCGAGGGTCCCCGACGGCGACGCCGCCGAAGCTCTGGACCCGCTCGGCCAGCGCGTCCACGATGGCCAGTTGGGCCTCCGCGTGCTTGTCCAGCATCAGGTGGAGCGAGTAAAAGGTCGCCCCGCGCATGAGCCAGTGGTGCTTCTTGTAGAGGGAATACAGGATCTGCGTGTCGGCGAGGACCCTGTTCAGCCGCTGGCACGCGTACATGCGGGTGTCGTGGCCGAGGCCGATCGGCAACTGCTTGAGCGTGCCGAACGCCTGGGTCTCGGCGCCCTTCTGGTGCAGCAGCGGCTGGCCGCCGCCGTGCGGGGTCGTGAGGGTGTTCATCGGGTGCTCCTGTGCGGGAGGAAGGTGTGAAAGGGTCCGGCCGCCCGGTCGGGGGTACGGGGGCGGCCGGACCCGGTCTGTGCGCTCGCGCTGAGCGTTCAGCGCGAGCCGGGGGCGGCGGCGTGCGGCGCCGCCGAGGGCTGCCGGTGCAGGACGAGCCGGGTGAGGAGTCCGCTGCCGAGACCGGTCACGAGCGCGAGGGCGGCCCCCCACAGCGGGTAGGGCGTGAGGCCGAGGGCCGCGTCGAGGGACCAGGCCCCAGGGCCGGTGGCGGCGAGGGCGGCGGCGGTGCCGATGAGGACGAGCGGGTACTCGTAGCCGTCGTTCTGCACCCAGAGCCCGTGGCGCCATTTCACGGTGAGCGCGACCGTCATCACCCCGATGGCGCCGGTCGCGGCGAGCGGGGTCAGGAACCCGGCGGCGAGCAGCAGGCCCGATCCGATCTGACCGCAGCCCGCCGCCAGGGCGGTGACGACGCCGCCGCGGAAACCGTCGGCGCGGAACTCCTGCGTGCCGCCTTCCAGTCCCTTGCCGCCCAGGTGCGAACTGATCTTCTGCACGCCATGTCCGGCGACGAGCAGTCCCACCAGCAAACGCAGGATCAGAATGCCGGTGTCCACGGGGGTCAGCCCGCCGCGTGCGCGCCGATGACGCTCTGCGCGTACACGACACCCAGGCCGTACGCGCCCGCGTGGGCCTTGACGATCTCCATGACCGCCCCGTACGTCTCCTGGCGCGCCCAGTCGCGCTGCAGCTCCAGGAGGACCTGTACCCAGGTCACCGGGACGGCGCCGGCGGCGATCATGCGCTGCACGGCGTGCTCGTGGGCGGCCGGGCTGACGCCGCCGGAGGCGTCGGTCACGACGTACACCTCGTACCCCTGCTCCAGCGCCGAAAGCGCGGGCAGCACCAGGCAGACCTCGGTCCACAGGCCGGAGAGGATGATCTTCTTGCGCCCGGTCGCTTTGACCGCCGCCACGAGCGCCTCGTCCTCCCAGGCGTTCATGCTCGTACGGTCGATGGCCTCGTGCTTGGGGAAGACCTCGGCGAGCTGGGGCAGCAGGGGCCCGGAGAACGAGTCGGCGGCGACCGTGGTCAGGACGGCCGGCACGTCGAACGCCTGGGCTGCCTTGGCGAGACCCACGGTGCTGTTGATGATCGCGGAACGGTCACCGCTGCCGGTGCCGAAGAACATCTGCGGCTGGTGGTCCACGAAGAGCATGACCGCGTTGTCGGGCGTGAGCAGGTCCTCGCTCGGGGCGGCCTGCACCTTGTTGATGTCGAACATGAGGGGGTCCTTTCGAAGCCTTCGGCAGCGTGCCCACCGCGTCTGCGGCTCGGCACCTCTTCAAGCTATGAGCGACCCGACCGGCCGCGTTGACCTCCTGCGCCCAGGACTTGGCACGACAGCGCACAGCGGGGGACCCGGCGCTGCACACCGCGAGGTTTCGGCAACCCGGCCGCAGCCAGGCGGATAAGGCGACGTCCGAAGGCCGGTACAGCCGGTCGAACCTCTCCGGGTCGCGCCACCGCAGGTCGGGCCGCCAGTGCCTCCCGTACGACGTCGTGGGGGAAGACTCCCTCGGCGCAGTCGTCGACGTACGACTGCTCCCTCGGTCGTCAGACGGGCCTGGGAACAGCCTTGGAGGACGAGGCGGTGCCGCGGGCCCGGGAGATGTCCCAGGGTCTGTCCCCCGGCCGACGAACGCGCTGCCCTTGCCGAGCCACATCACGACGGCCCCTCTTCGCCCGGCAACCCTAACGAAGGCATGCCGCCCCGCCGCCTGCGACGCCGCTGCCGGGTCAGCGTCCGACGCGATGCCCGCCTTCCGCCGCGATGACGTGCGCGCCTTCGGCGGCGAAGCGCCGGGTGGCGGCCTCGCCCATGCCGGCGGATGCCCCGGTGATCAGGATGACCTTGTCCTCCAGCCGACGAGCCTGGATCGCGAGGGGTGCGGGGTGGTGGTTGGGGTGGGACGTCATGTCAGGTGCTCCTGGGATCGAAGAGTGTTGAGGGGTACGGAAAGGGGCAGGGCTGCCAGGAGGTGCGCCGCCCGGCCCGGCCGACGGCGGACTGCGGTGCTCAGGGCATGCCCGTGGGCGGGGCGCAGCGAGAGGACAGGGATCGGGGGGCGCCCTGGAAGCCGTGGACCAGCGTCATCCGGTGGTGATCCAGCGCGTCGAGGCGCTCGCGTACCGTGCTGTCGTCGGCCAGGGACAGTTCGGGTACGGCATCGACCTGCCCGGACTCACCGCTGACCTGGTGGACGGCAGCCGGCTGGTGTCCGGGCGCTCTGCCCCGTTCGTCTGGGTCATGGTGATGCTCCTTGCCGAAGCGACCGCCGTTCGCGGTTGCTGCGACACCACCGTGCCCCCGGACCGGTGCAGGCACGAGAGACCGCTTCTGCCTAGGACTGGCAGGGCGACGCTGATCCGTCCGGTCCGGGGGACCATGGAGGCATGGATCGAAGAGAACTCGCACGGTGCCTGCGCGACTGGCGCGACCGCCTAGGCCCCGCGAGCGTCGGACTCTCCACGGGCCGTCTGCGGCGCGCGCCCGGCCTCCGGCGCGAAGAGGTGGCGCACCTTGCCGGACTCTCCGTCGACTACCTCGCCCGTCTTGAGCAAGGACGCGCCGGAAACCCCTCTCCCTCCGTACTGGAAGCCCTGGCCCGGGCGTTGCGCCTGTCGGACGACGAGAACGCCCATCTGTTCCGACTGGCCGGCCATGCGGATCCCCGCGCCACCGGCCTCAACAGGCACCTGACGCCCTCAGTTCAGCGGATACTCGACCGCCTCGCCGGAACGCCGGTCATGGTCCTGGACGCCGCCTGGCACCTCGTCGCCGCCAACCCGCTGCTCACGGCCCTGCTCGACGACCTCTCCGACGAACCGGCGCGTGAGCGCCATCTCCTGTGGCGGCACTTCACCGGCGCCCCGTCCCGGGTGGTGGCCACGCCCGAGGAGGACGCGGCCTTCGAGACCGCTGCTGTCGCGGACCTCCGCGCCGCGGTCGGCCGGCATCCGGACGACGAGCGGCTCCGCACGCTCATCACCGACCTCCGCGGGGTGAGCCCTCGCTTCGACCACCTCTGGCAGCACGGCTCCGTCTCCCGGCACACGGCGACCCGTAAGACGATCCTTCACCCGCAGGTCGGGCCGATGACCTTGGACTGTGACGTCCTCACGGTGGAGGGCAGTGATCTGCGGATCGTGGTGTACACCGCCGAACCGGGTTCGTCCGACGCCCGCACGCTGGCCCTGCTCGACACCATCGGCACCGAGACGTTCACACCGGCCACCTCCTGACACAGAAGCGCCGCTGCAGCGCGGCCGGCCCACTGCCGTACAGCTCCTCGACGAGGCTCTGCACCGACATCAGCGGGCGAGCCCGGCGCGAGTGGCTACGGACGCGCGCCGGCGAGGGGTGGCGTGATTCCGCGCCCGTCAGTGAATGCGCCCGATCACCCGGGCCGCATCTGAGCAATCTGCAAGAGCCCGCAGGTCAGTCGTCCTTCTTCACCGGCTCCAGGATCGCCACGCACTCCACGTGGTGCGTCATCGGAAACATGTACGGCCGGGCACCAGGAGAAAAACTGCAGGTCAGAAGGGGTTAGATGCCTGCCGTAGCGCCTTTACCGGCCTCGCGAGCGTCAAATGAGCGTCACGGCACAGAAGGGCTGCCGATCACAGCTGAGGCCCCGTTCACGCCCGCCCGTTCTGAAGCCTCGCGATTACGCAGGCTCGCACCACCTGTGCTCATTCAGGGTAGCGCGCCGGACCAGCCGCACGGCCGGCGAGTCTCCGCAACCAGAGTTCGCAATCATGCGCAAATGCGCCTGCGCCCTGCCTTCCCGACAGGGCGCAGAAACGTTCATGCTGCTATGACCAGAGGTGCCTCCATGCTCTCCCAGGCACCGAGCACGGCCTTGTGAGAGTCGGGCTGCAAGTGGGCGTATCGCTGCGTGGTCTGGAAGCTCTCGTGGCCGAGCAGGTGCTGGACCTCGTAGAGGGAGACGCCCTTCTGCACAAGCCACGAGGCGCACGTGTGACGCATGGAGTGCGGAGGATATTGAGAGACCAACTGTTGGTCGCCATCCTCATCGAAGTAGTGCGCGCCGCCAACCGCAGGCCACCATGCCTGGCGCCGCCAGTTCCCGTCGTCGAGAAGGCGGCCCGCCCTTCCCTTGGTGATGGTCGTGAACACGACGGCGTCTCTGTCGAGACGATGGATGTGCCGCTCCAACGCCTCCAAGACATGTGGGGGCAGGGGAACTTCGCGACGACTCCGAGAACTCTTCGGATACTCCTTGATGCCGCTCTTTGTGTTGACCTCCACAACGAACAGTCGAGAGCGCCGTCGGTCGATGCGGTGATGATGGAGGCCGGAGAGCTCACCCCACCGGAGTCCGGTGTACAGGCCAACCAGACACATTGTGCGCCACGCAGGATCCAGCGCGTCCAGAATGCTCTGCGCCTCATCCAGCGTGAACCACTCCGGCGGCTTCTGCGCAATCGTGGGCAAGTCGATTCCACGACAAGGTGTAACCGGGATTATCTCGTCGTCGACGGCGGCACCCATGATGGAGGACACCAGGTTGTACGACCGCTTGATGGCTGAGGCACCTACCCCTTTCCCCATCAAGGAACGGATCCAACTCTGCACATCCATGCGACTAACCGCACGCATCTCCCACTCACCCCAGTGGGGAAGTACGTGGTTCTTGAGGCAGGATGCGTCTCCCCTCAGGGTATGCGGCTCGACAACTCGGGCCTCCCACCACCTGTCATGCCATTCGCGGAACGCAACTTTGCCGGCCGTGGGATCGAGCATGCCTCGGCGGGCGATCTGAGTCTCCTGGTCCAAACCCCAGGCACGTGCCTGAGCCTTCAGCGGAAATGTCTCACTGAATCGCCTACCGGCTCGGCTACGAACCGTTGCCTGCCACTTACCGGTTTTCAGCTTACGTAGGTACAGCCCAACTCCCAATTGCAGTAGATAAGTCCCACTTGGGACGGTTTAGCGCAGGCCACTCATCCCAGTGACCGAACGGGCAGCGATGAAAGCGTCAAGGTCCGCAACGGGAACTCGGATACGCGACCGGCCAGCCCCGGTACGCAGATCGACAACGGATAGGTCGCCCGCAGCAATAAAGCGATAGACGGTGCGACGGTCTACGTCCAGGGCAGCAGCAACGGCGGGAACGGATAGCAGGCGACGCGACATGGGTGAGTCCCTTGACAGTGAACGGAGTGGGTCCTGGAGCGTTCGCGACAGCTCCACCGCCAAGTTCGGCCGCTCACGAACAGCTTCAAGGGTCTGCGGGATCGCCGGTTTGGCTAACCGGCGATCCGGCGCTATATTTCCGCCGCATCGCCCGCTGGCCTGCAGCTGGGAGGGGCCGCCTATGGCGCCAGTCGGTACACCGCCAGGTCCGTCGCCGCTGACCGGTCAACCTCCAGGAGCCCGCCCTCGCACAACTTCCGGAGCCTCTCCGCAACTACCCGCTCCGGCCTACCGATGGCTTCCACAAGGGGGCGAATGGGCGTTCCCGGATTCTTGCCAAAATGAACCAAGATCGCCCGGTCTAGGTAATACCCGCGCTGGACTAGGTCCTCTCCGAACAGCCCGGCCGCACATACGCACAGACATATCGCTGAAGAGAGCGCGCCCAAGTTCGATTGCGCCTGCGCAGTCCACGCGTTGAGCGCACCCAGCGCAAAGAGAACCGGGGCAGTGAACCGAGCTGAGCGGAACATAGATTCTGACAGATTGGCCTCCCAAGCACCTATCCCGTGAGACCACACCGTCTAGGGTTCTTCCGGGGTGTCGTACGTTGACATAGCGCCAGAGAGAGTTCCAGTCTTTTCTGGATCTTTCCCGTCTGCCGTGAGCGATATCCAAATGCAGCGCCACGCAGTTGATGGCCCACCCTTGCAACTGGTGGGCCATAGTTAGGGATTTCGCCCTGCTGAGATATGGCGAGTCAGGACCGCAGGTACGTCTGCTGCCAGTCGATGGAGGACATCGTGAGCGCGTCCTGCGCGAGAGCCCGATCCGAGGGTGTCTTCAGGCTGGCGAGGCTGGTGGCGATCCAGTTCGGTACGTTCCCGCAGCCCTGCTTGCGGTATCGACCGCCTGAAGAGGGCATTCGAGCTTGTCGGCGTCGTGGGCGACGACGACTTCGAAGCTGGTGCCGTTCTTGTACTCGGCCACGATGCCGTGGACGCCGACGGCGACCGCCGGGTGGGCGGCGGAGACCTGATCGGCGGTGACCACCTCGTTGGAGGCGGCGGTGAGGTAGCGGCGGGAAATGTAGGGGATGTCGCTGGCCCTGGTCTCCTGGGTGTCGTGGAAGAGGCACATGAGTGGATCGGGCAGCGCCTCCGCGCCCACTGGGGCCTCCCCGCCAGACGGTGCCCGGGCCGGCGCTGGACGCTGCGGCCCGCGACCGCGCCTTCCGCGGGTTCGACGGGGCGATCGAAGTAGCCCACGTCTCGACCCGCGCGAGCTAGTGCTGTGACCGGGAAGGTTTACCGGGTCGACGGGGTCCAGCCAGCGGGAAGCATGTAGTGCCAGCCCGGGCGCCAGGCGGGCCGCCGACGGTGGTGATACGTCCGCAAGGCGGCGGGCTGCGGCGGGCGGGTGACCGTGAGGCCCTGGCGGCGATCACCTTCGTGGCCACGTCGGGCTGCACCTGGCGGCAGCTCCCGCCGGTGTTCGGCCCGGCCTGGCCTACGGTTTATCGGCGCTTCGCCCGGAACGCCCGGCACTCGATCCGACGGCCACCCGCCTCGGCTTTCTGTGCCATCGCCCGGACCACCCACACCAACATCCCGGCTCAGCCAACGGAGGCCACCACAACCGCTATGCGGACCGCGCCCGTTCCAGGTTCGCCCGCACCACCGCCATCAATGAATGGCTCGGGCTCAGCACCCGCTTGCAGTCCGCCAGGGTCCGTTCGTACAGCGGGATCGCCCTCTCCAGATCCCCTGCCGACTCGTACGCGTACGCCAGGTTATTCCGCGAGGTCAACGTGTCGGGGTGGTCACCACCCAAGACCCGCTCCCGCTCCGCCAGGGAACGTTCGTACAGCGGGATCGCCCTCCCCAGGTCCCCCGCCGAGTCGTACGCGCCCGCGAGGTTATTCCGCGAGGTCAACGTGTCGGGGTGGTCGTCGCCCAAGACCCGCTCCCGCTCCGCCAAGGTCCGTTCGGTCAGCGGGATCGCCCTCCCCAGGTCCCCCGCCGTCCAGTACGCGTACGCCAGGTTGCTCCGCGAGGTCAACGTGTCGGGGTGGTCGTCGCCCAAGACCCGCTTGTAGTCCGCCAGGGTCCGTTCGTGCATCGGGATCGCCCTCCCGAGGTCCCCCGCCGCCCGGTACGCGCCCCCGAGGTTGCTCCGCGAGGTCAACGTGTCGGGGTGGTCGTCGCCCAAGACCCGCTTGTACTCCGCCAGGGTCCGTTCGTACAGCGGGATCGCCCTCCCCAGGTCGCCCGCCGCCCCGTAGGCGTACGCCAGGTTGTTCCGCGAGGTCAACGTGTCGGGGTGGTCGTCGCCCAAGACCCGCTTGTAGTCCGCCAGGGTCCGTTCGTGCAGCGGGATCGCCCTCCCCAGGTCCCCCGCCGCCCGGTACGCGTACGCCAGGTTGCTCCGCGAGGTCAACGTGTCGGGGTGGTCGTCGCCCAAGACCCGCTCCCGCTCCACCAAGGTCCGCTCGTACAGCGGGATCGCCCTCCCCAGGTCCCCCGCCGACTCGTACGCTCCCGCGAGGTTGTTCCGCGAGGTCAACGTGTCGGGGTGGTCGTCGCCCAAGACCCGCTCCCGCTCCACCAAGGTCCGTTCGTACAGCGGGATCGCCCTCCCCAGGTCCCCTGCCGACTCGTACGCGTACGCCAGGTTATTCCGCGAGGTCAACGTGTCGGGGTGGTCACCACCGAAGACCCGCTCCCGCTCCACCAGGGAACGTTCGTACAGCGGGATCGCCCTCCCCAGGTCCCCCGCCGACTCGTACGCGCCCGCGAGGTTATTCCGCGAGGTCAACGTGTCGGGGTGGTCGTCGCCCAAGACCCGCTTGCAGTCCGCCAGGGTCCGTTCGTACAGCGGGATCGCCCTCCCCAGGCCCCCCGCCGCCCCGTACGCGTACGCCAGGTTGTTCCGCGAGGACAACGTATAGGGGTGGTTGCCGCCCAGGATCCGCTCGTGGGCGGTGAGGGCGCGTTGGAAGGCGTGGATGGCGGGAGCGAGTGCTCCCTGTCCGATCTGGTAGGTGGCGGCGCTGTTGAGGGCGTGGGCGGTGTGGGTGGTGTCGTGGTCGGGGGCGTGGTGGCGGGTGAGGGCGTCGGTGTGTGGGAGGAGGGCCTGGCATTGGGGCCAGGTCTCGGGCTGGTTGGTGTCGGTGGGGAAGGCGTGCGCGAGGAGTGTGGCGGCCTGGTCGCGGGCTTGGCCGACGGCTTCAGGTCGGCGGTGGGGGTCCCCTGGGTCGGGTGTGCGGGCGAGGGCCTGGAGGAGGCGGTGGATGGTCAGGGTGCCGTCGTGATTGTCGGTGATCATGCTGTAGGCAGTGAGCCGGCCGATCGCCTCGGCGAGCTGGGGTGGTCCGGCAAGATTGTGGAGCAGGGAGCGGGGGATGTTGTCCGGGGCGTACCAGGCCATGATCCGCAGGAGGTCGCCGGTGAGTGGGGTATCGGCCAGCTGGTTCAGGGTGAGGTGCCAGATCCGGGCGATGGTGCGTTCGGAGTCGCCTCCCGTGGTTCCGGCGGCGAAGATGGTGGCGGGCCACCGGGCCAGCATGTCCAGGTAGTCGCGGGGGCTGGTGCCGGTCTCGGCGCAGTACGCGGCGGCCTGCTCCACGGCCAGGGCCAGATGTCCGAGTTCCTCGCACACGGCTGCGGCGCCGTCGGTGTCGCAGCGGCCCTGGTGGGTGAGGATGCGGGTGAACAGGTCGACGGCTTCGGCCGGGTCGAACACGCCGAGGCAGATCGTGGCGGCCTGGTGGTGCCAGCCGGTCGCGCGGCGGCTGGTGACCAGGACCCGGCCGCCCGGAATGCGGTCCAGGAGCGGGCGGATGTGTCGGGGGTCCTCGACGTTGTCCAGTACGAGCAGCCATCCGTCATGGTCGGCGAGCCAGGCCACTGCGCGTGCCGTCTGCATCTCGGCGGGCAGCCCGGCCAGCCCGGGCTGCAGGGCTCGTGCCAGCGCGGCCAGCCCCGCATCGACCGCGGCTTCGGTGTCGGCGGTAACCCTCCACCGCACCCTCTCGTGCCGGCGGGCCGCCCAGTGTGCGGCGAGCGCCGATTTGCCGACTCCACCCAGCCCGTGCACCGCGCGCACGAGGACCTCGCCGGGCCGGGCGAACGCTGTCTCCAGCGCCTCCAGCTCGTCGATGCGGCCGACGAACAGCCCGGTTCCGATGTTCGACACCCCGCCCGCCGCAGCGTTGTCGGGGATCGGCGAGTACGCCTCTGATGGCAGCGCGTACTCGGCGTGGACGGCTACGGGGTTGATGAGGTCGCGCCCGGCGGCATTGGACCCCGACCTTGCAGAGACGCCCGCCACCGTGGTGGGGATATCGGCTTCGACAGGCCGCTTGCGGCGGCGCCAGGTGCTCACCGGCCGCGGTGTGCGCGCGGATCGTTCATGTCCTGGCCCGCCGCGTTCGACCCGCCCGATGCAGACACCCCCGGCCTCGGAGTGGAGGGCGGCGCGGAGCGCGCCCCGGTGTCACGAGCCTGGGGGTTGCGCATGTCGCGGCCCGCCGCGTTTGACCCGCTGTCCGATTGGACCGTCGCCGATGTTGACGAGGCGCGCAGCAACGCCGCCACCGACACCCAGGCCGCCGCGACTCCTGCCACCGCTCCCACCACACTGCCCGCCGCCGCGGCCGTGTTGAGATCGGCGGCCAAAAGCACCACGACCAACCCCACTGTCGCCGCGACACCCACGACTGCCAGGGCCACCAGACATGCCTTACGCCAGCTCGCCATGCCCCATGGTCGCCCCGGAGGCATGATCAAATCTGCCCTTCTGCAATACGGAGCGCCTTCGGGCCCTCAACCCCCACCACTGATCACCGTCGGTCGGCTGTAGCCGGGGGCGCGCAGGCTGGTGACTTCGACGAGCGCCTCCGTCGAGGTGTGGAAGTTCTCCGGCTTCTTGCGCCGCGGCTTCGCCATTCTTTGCTCCAGGCGCCGTGCCAGTGGACCGTACCGCGCGATCCGCGCCGGAGAACGAATCTTCCGCGCGGTGTGAGTTCACGCTGAGCCCCTCAGTCGCCTCTTAGCTATGGAGAGTCCGCGTCCGGCGGGCTCGTGAGCACAGGGGGCGCAGATGGACCCGCTAGTCACTGCGGCACTCATGGCTGCTTCGGGCTTGGGGCTGCATCTGATCGCTGCAGTGAACCAGTACCTGCGACTACGGTGGCAGGAACGTCAGGAGCATGCTCGTCGTCAGACCATGGAAGCACTTGCCCGATCTCTTCCCAGGGGAAGCCAGCTGGAAGAGGTCTCCAGCGACGGCAGCACGCTACGCCTGACGATCGCGCAGCAACCCGTCCTACCGGGGGAACACAGGTGAGCGAGCAGGAGCCGCTGGGGGCAGATACCTCCGCACACTTATCTCCCTGGTCGCCGTCCAGCCCCGACGGACCTCAGAATCCGCCCTGTACCACACGGCCAGCACAGGACGAGTTCCCCGTGTTCTACCGGCGGTTCCTACCCACGCTGGTCGCCTTCTTGATGTGGCAGGGCGCTCCCGGCGACGTCGCAGCTGATCTCGCCCAGGAAACAATGATCAAGGCGTACAACAAGTGGCAGGACATCAGGTCCCCGCAGGCGTGGACACGCAGAGTCGCTTCCAGGGATCTGGTGCGCTATTTCAGCCGGGTCGAGGAGCAGCCCGTCGAACAGGTACCCGACACGGCGGCCTCGCTGGTACCTCGCCCGGATGAGCTGGCTGAATGGGAGTGCGAGCACGAGCTGTTGAGCCTGTTGAAACTGCTACCTCCTCGTCAGCGTCAGGTCCTGGCCTGGAGTACGACGGGTTACTCCCCGTCCGAGATCGCCGAGGAACTGGGGCTGACCCCCGAAACCGTGCGCGGGAATCTGAGAAAAGCCCGCCTCAGTGTCGAGTCGCACCTGACGGCTAGGGAGGAGGACTCATGACCGACACCCCAGCACCCGAACCTGAGGAAGAAGCGTTCGCCCAGTGGCTCGCCGCGCAACACAAGGCCTTCACTGACGGCCTCGTACCCTTCCTGGACATGGAGGCTGGCCTGCGCGAGGTGGAGATCTATGCCCGCCACAATGAGCTAGTCCACGGACTCGGACAAGTGCTGGACGTAGAGGCGGGGCTGGCTGCGATCCTGTCGCCCGTTCCCCTAGCTGACAACGCGGGCAGCGACGTCCCAGACGTCGTGCGGCAACGGCTAAAACGAGCAATCGAAGCGCTCCCGCCCAAGACACGGCTGACTCTCCGCCAGCATCCCATCGTCATGGGGTGCATCTTCGGAGGCGTTCTGGCACAAGTCGTAGAGCTCCTCGTCGACTTCGACCGCGCCCGTGCCCTCGACGTCGGTCGCGACCTCGTCCGCGCCCGCGCCCGCGCAGACGACCTCTCCCCCGACTTCCCTCGTTTCCGCGGGCGCATCGGCGTCCTCGCCCGCGCACTCGACCTCAACCGTGCCAGCGATCTCGTCCCCCCTCTCTCCTTCACCCGTGACCTCGCCCGCGCACTCGAATTCGATCTCGAACGCCACTTCGCCCACACGCTCAGCCTCATCCACGACCTCTCCCCCGACCATGACCTCGCCCAGACCCGCGACCTCGCCCGCGCCCGCGACCATGCCCACGACCTCGCCCGTGCTCTTGAACGCGCCCAAGCCCATCGCACCACCCGCGACCAAAAGCACGAGCTTTCCAACGCCCGCACCCTCGCCCGCGCCCTCGACCACTGCCTGAATCAGGCCGCGGTCCGCGGCCTGGGATTGGTGGGAGCACAAGGGCTCTCTGGAGCACTGCTGGACGGCGCATTGGATGACTTCACACGGACCGACTTGCGCCATCTCGACCTTACCGAGATCAAGTTGGTAGGCGTGCGCTGGTCATCGGACACCCGCTGGCCCCCAACAACCGACAGCGAATGGCTCAGGAGTAGGTCGGAGGAGGAGCCGCCAGGCTCGGGCATTTTCAAGGTACGGCCAGGACCCGGGACGGCAGAAGTGCAGGACAGCTCCATCTTTCCGTCCCGGTGAATACCAGATGACCCAGATCCCGAGCGGACAACAAGATCGAGAGTGGGATCCGCGAGCGCGGCGATGACGAGCGCTCGCGGCTCCTGCGCCGTCATCAAGTTCCGTTGTCCGGTCATAGACCCTGTAGCAGTACGAATTCACCTCCCAGCGCAAGCCAACTCGTAATCCTGTGCAACCAACTCGCCTTCTACATGGCCCAGTTCAGAGAAGGCTCTCGCGGTGCGCAGCAGCCGCACATCCAATCGCTCACATCGCTACCGAGGCCGAGATCTTCCGCTGCTGCCTGACCAAGTGGTACGGCCGCCGGCGCGCGCACGGCGAGGAGTACCTCCTCGCCCGCTCCTCGTAGACATCGCTTCTTTTGGTGGTGAGGTGTGCTGTTGGATGCGCAGGAGGCTGTTAGAGCGGCATGAGAGCCTCCGGACATGAGTTACGACTTGGCTGTTTGGGAAGGGCGAGCGGCCGGCGGATGACAAGGCCGCCGATCGGGTCTAAACAGAGGGAGGCCCCCCGGCGGGGGGCCTCCGATCATGTGCTGCCGAATTCGCCGTCCTGAGCTCCGCGCACGAAGGCGTCCCACTCACTCGGCGTGTACCGGAGCACCGTTCCCTGCGGGTCAGCTGCGGCTCGAAGCGCGACGGCCCCTCCGGGTAGATGAGCAATCTCTAGGCGGTCCGTTGGATCGCTGCCTGGTGCACTCAGCCACTCCGCGTCCGAAAGGTCAAGCTCATAGAGCTCGACCTTCTGTCGGGCGCCCATCAAGCGAAGGTGCCCTGAGCTGCTGCCTGCGTGAACGCAGCAAATGCTGTCTGCGAAACACGAGCAGCAGGAAGATGCGTGTTCTTGGAGTCGCGCACGGCCACCCCTGCAACTTCAGGGGTGGCGAATTCAGTGACCTCGACGCAGTTGGAGTTGTTCGCGGTGAAGCTGCTCTTGCGCCAAGCAGCATCGGCGAGGTCGACCGCGTACAGGTCGGCCGTGTTACTCATGGGATCCCATTCTTTCTTCATAGCGTTCGACCAGCTCAAGGCTATTTTCCTCCGAGCCGGCGGCCTTGGATAGGTTACGAAAGAGCCCGTTGAGGCGCCGCAGGGTCAGCGGGTCGTCGCGGAAGGATGAGCCGTCCGCGGATTCCATAAATGCGGCATCCGGGCTCGTGTCCGAGCCTGTGGCGAACAGGGTGAACGCGCCGGTGCTCGTTCCGTTCTCACCCTCGGAGAAGGGGATGATCCGCAGCCGCACATGGGGCAGCGCCATCATCGCCTTGAGGTGGGCGAGCTGTGCTCGCATGGCCTCCGTGCTACCAACTCGTAGGCCGAGCGCGGCCTCGTGTATGACGCAGTCCAAGAGCATCGGTTCGTCGTCGCTCCGGATCCGCTCCTGACGGCGCATGCGCACCTCGACCAGGCTTTCCACCTGATCGGGCCCCAGGGCCGCGAACCCAACACCCGTAACGGCCTTGGCATACGCCTCGGTCTGCAGCTGGGCGGGAACAAGGAGCGTCTGGTACTCGCAGCATCTCGCCGCCTCGGACTCGTACTCAAGGAACTCGGCGTAGTTGGCGGAGATGACGTCCTTGTAGGCGCCCCACCATGGAGGTATGCGCTGACGTGCCCGCTTCGCGAGTTCGGTGAGCTCAGCGCGTTCCGGCTCCCCCACTTCGTAGAGGTCCATGAGCGCGGTGAAGTCCTTCTGCGTACAGGCACGCCGCGCCTTCTCGATACGGCTGATCGTCGAGTTGTGACACCCGATCTGCTCACCGACCTCCTCGGTGGTGAGCCCGGCCTTGTCTCGGAGGTTGCGTAGCTCCGTAGCGAGCTTCCGCCGAGCGGTGAGAGGGCTGCGAGTGGCCGCCATTCGAACCTCCTGTCCAAGCACACCTTGCCGTTGAGAGTAACGCAGAGGGCCAGAAGCGCTGTGCCGAATATGCCCCAGGCGGACTCTGCCGGGCAGAGTTCTGGCAATCTGCCACGCAGATGCTTGACGGTCTGTCACAGTAGCGGGCACCATCGTCGTCAGGAACGGAGAGTGGTCACTCAACTCCCGTGACAGCAAACGCCGTTGCGCCATCCGCAGCCGATCGAGAGCGTGTGCGAAAAGCCAAGAACGCACCCGCACCCTCGGCCTCGGCGCCCCCTCCGCCATCCCCATCTGCAGCGATTCGGAGAACGCGATGAGGACCACCGCCGCTCGGCCGTCCCCGGCCCACGACCCTGCCGCCCAGATCCGTATTTACGAGACCGTGCTGGGCTTGTCGCTCACTGTGGACGGACGCCCCGTTTCCTCCGCCGCGTTCGCCACCACGGAACGCTCCGCCAGCACGAACACGATGCCTTCCACGGAGTGTTCGAAATCCGATGTCGTCTCGCTTCCCCACCCGACGGACGGGGAAGCGCTGCTTCGTATCGCCCGGACCGTGGACAGCGATACTCCCAGCCTGATCACCGCCGGGTGGGTGCGCCTCCTGGAGGAGGCCGGCACCAGTGCCTCCGCCTACACCCTCACCGGCGTAAGGGGCACGTTCGGGACGCTGCTGCCATCAGCCGCCGCCCGAAGGAGGAGAGCCCCGGGGGCATCCACCAGCCCCCCTCCCCCTTCTCGGCAGTGCGTGGATATGGGGCGCGTTGACGGATGCGCCGCGGTTCCACTGAAGGATCACAGCACCCATTGGCCGAGCGACAGCCAACATGGCTCACAGGCGGGGCAGTTCAGATGCCGCTGCTACAGAGTGACGGGTTCGACCATGATCAAGGTCTTACCCAGCATGCCTATGCCGTTACCCCTACCGCCATTCACGTTCCAGGATGGCGTGCACGACGGAGTCTCTCCACTTCCCGGCCTTGAGGACGTGCTCGCGAATTCGCCCCTCCTCGATCATGCCCGCCTTGAGCATGGTACGGGTCGAAGCCGTATTCCTCGGGGAGCGGGCGCCCCAGACGCGATGGAGTTCCAACTCCTCGAAGGCCAGGCCGAGGAGGAGTTGGACGCATTCAAGGCCGTACCCTTGGCCCCAGATATCGGGGCGCAGGGCGAAGCCCATCGTGGCGGCTCGTTGCTGGTGGGGGTCCATGGCCAGTCGTGCGAAGCCGACCAACTCGCCTTCGGTGCATGCTGCCAGCGCGTACTCGGTGCGTGGGCTGGTAGTGGCCGAGGCGATCGAGCGGTCGACGATGCCGCGGACCTCGTCGTGGGTACGGGGCTCGAAGGAGAGGTGCTCCGTTGCGGCCTCGCTCCCGTAGATCGCGTGGACGGCGTCCACGTCGCTGGGGGTGAGTTCGCGCAGTTCGAGCCGCTGGCCGCGGCGGGTGACCGGGTGCATGCCAGCGGACTCTACCTTCGTGAGTCGTACGGGTTAGCGCGGGAGGGCGAGCCGGGCCGGGCCGTACGCCTCGATCTCCTCGTGGAGGTCGCGCGCGGGGCCGGTGCCGCGCAGCGTGGGGTGCAGCAGGGCCTTGCCGACGCGCTCGGCGGAGACGACGATGCCGCGGTTGCGGTGTCCGGGGTCGAGGTCCAGGACCGGGCGGACCGCTTCGGCTGCGCCTTCAACTTCGTTGCTGCGCAGGCGGGTCAGGGCGAGGTTGCACTGGGCGCCGGCCTGGTCGCCGAAGGCCCAGTGGGTGGCCTGGGGGTCGCTGAATTCGGCCACGGCGCTCTGCGCGAGGGTGAGGGTGTCGGGGTCGCTGTGGCCGAGCAGGACCTTGGACTCGACGGTGTAGTAGAGGTGTTTGGGCTCAGGGAAGGTGAGCAGTCCGCCGTAGCCGTCGAGGTCGTCCGGCGTGACGCTGTCGCGCAGGCTTTCCGCCCGGTGCAGGGCGGTGGTGGTGGCTTCCTCGTCACCGAGCAGTGCCGCGGCCCTGGCTTCCAGGGCGGCCAGCCACACGCCCACGGTGCCGCGCAGGCCGGGTTGTTCGGCGGTGCCCTGGCGGGCGTAGTGCATGGCTTCGGCGCCCTTGCCCGACCAGTAGGTGATCAGGGACTTGAGGCCGTACGTGAAGGCGATCAGCCCGCCGTGTTCGGCGTGCTGGGCGCAGACGCCGGCGGCGCGTGCCTGGGTCATGGCGGAGCGGGGGTCGCCCATGTCGTGGGATGCCTTGGCCATGTGGGCGGAGACGATGGTGGCCAGGACGTGGAGGTCGCGGATCTGGGTGGGGCGGGCGCGTCCCCCTTCGATGAGGCGGAAGACGTCGTTCTGTGCTTCGGCGATGGTGTCGTAGATCGTGGCGAGCGGTACCCGGGGGTACTGTTCGACGATCTCGTGGACCGTGTCGGTGAGCAGGCCGAGGGTCTCCTGCCCGATCTGCCCCCGTTCCGCCCCCAGGGCGAAGTCTGCTGCGCGTCGTGCGGCCATGGCTGCCGTCCTTTTCATCTCGTCCAGCGCCGCGCCGGATTCGGCACGGCTGTCGGCGGACGCGCCGGCCCTGGAGTCCAGAGCCCCAGGGACTTCCGGGACCGTGCTCCAGAGCTGCTCGATGCTCAGTCCGAGCATGTGGATCAGCACCCTGCGAGCGTCCCGTTGCGGCTGGCGCCGCCCGTAGTACCAACCCTCAAAGGTGGACAGGGCGGGTGCAAGGCCGCGCAGCGAGGGGTTCTCCTCGATCTCCGCACGCTCGCGGGCCGCCTCTCGGAAGGCCGGAAGGAAGGCCCCGAAGTCGCCTTGCCCGCGCTCGTCGAGCAGGCGGCGAAAGAGCGTGTGCATCAACCTCTCCTCCCCCAGGGGTGCGGTGCGTCCGTGCCACCGACGGTAGAGCGCATTTGTTCTCAACTTGCCTGCGGTCGAGGGTACTTGCGCACTCCGCATGCATTCCGAGGGAAGCCGAAGGAACTCCGAAGAAGTTCCCTCGCGCACAGCAGGTGTTCCGAGGGCTCGTTGGGGCTGGAGTTGCCGCTCACGGGTCGTCAGGATCGATGCATCCCCTTACGGAGAGTGCCCGCGCTGGCCGCTGTGGCACCGCCGTCGTCCCGGAGTGACAACGCGCAACGACCGGAGGACACGATGAGGACCGTCACCGCCTGGCCCCCGAGGGCCGGCGACCACACCAGCATGGTCCGCGCCTATGCCGATCTGCTGGACTGGCGGCTCGTCGTGGACGGCGCCGAGGGCCCGGCCGGATGCGAGAACGCTGTGATCCGCACGGGGTGTGCGGGCTTCGATGCCGTCGCGCTCCCCCGCCCGGTGGGTAACCAGGTACTGATCCGCCTGGAGAGCGGTGGGCTCGGCCCCGTGCCCAGCCTCATCACCGCGACCCAGGTGACGTTCCTGGTGCAGGCGGGAACGGGCTTGGTGCTCGGCGGCCCTCCCGATGTAGAGGTCTCCTCCGGCTCCGAGGCGCGGCTGGTGCTGCCGCCGTCGCCCGGGGTCCGGTGGGACACGCCGCCATGGTCTCCCGCCCGCCCGGAGCCACTGGCCCTGCTTGGCGGCGAGCAGGTGCGCACGGCTGTGCTGGACGCACTCCGGCTGTGCAACCGGCCGCGCAGGTCCACACCTCCGCCGTCCGCCGAGGACCCGTCCACCCGCACCGCCAGTGCCGAACCGAGGGACTGTCACGGATGGCAGGTCGGCCGATGACCGGGACCCTGACCGGGGGGTCTGCCTGGGTGCTGGGCATCGGGATCGTCCTGCTGATCCTCATGGCCGTGCTCCTGTCGCACCCTTCCTCCTCCATCGGGTCCACGACCGCAGAGGAACTCGACGCGGAGGAAGGGGGTGACGGGCCGTGCGTAGAACACTGATCAGGGCGGTGTGCGCCTTATGGTGCCCCCTCCGTCTGGTCGAGGTGCAGTACGTCGGGAGCGTGCAGGACCACGGGTGGGCCGCTTCGCTCTACGTCTGCTCCCCGTGCCTGAAGCGCCTTCACCGCACGGTTGCCCACGTCCTGACGTACGGACAACCCCGCCGGTGCTGGCTGTGGTGTAGCGGAGAAGCCCCCGGGGCCGCGGTCCTCGCGGTGGGCACGGTGGAACTGCTCGACGCCCCGTCCCTGCCGCCGGTCGCCACCACAGACCTCTACGCGTGCACCGGCTGCATCCGCCTCATCAGCGCAGAACTGCAGCAGCTGGCGCACCTCCGCGACGGGTGCCACGGGCCCGCGCCTCGCCTGGCCTCGCAGGTCTACTCCCCCGGAGGCCACCTCGCCGGCGTCTGATGCCCCCGGCGCTCCCACCGAAATACCCAGGCCGCCGTGGCACGTCGCCCACGATCACCCGGCCTGCGCACACCTCACTGCCCCTTTCTCTTGCGAGGACTTGTCATGTGTCAGCACCAGCCGCTGTGTCCGTCCGCCGAGTCCGCCGACCGGGACGCCGCCGCCGTCCGGGTATCCCACCCGGAACAAGGCTGGTCGGCGCTGTGCAACGGCGTATACCTGTTCGAGGACACCGGTGAGTTGCTGCCGAATGGGCAGATCATCGCCCCGTACCGGCCGGCGGGGGTGGCCGCGTGACCGCACCGAGGCTCAGCCAGACCGTGGTCGGGCGGGCCACCGCCACCCTGCGCGCCCGCATCGCCGACGGCATCTACCCGCCAGGGGCGTCCCTGCCGCTGCTGCGGTCCCTCGCCGCCGACCTCGGCGTCAGCGCTGCGTCCCTGCACGAGGCCCTCGGCAGGCTCGCGGCCGAGGGTTTGATCCAGCGCGGCGGCGGCTCGCCACGCTGGCCCGAGGTACGAGCCGAGCCCGCCGAGCCGAACCCTGTCGCCTGCGTCGCCCGTCTCCTGCGGACCCGCGTCGCGGACGGCACCTACCCACCGAACCAGGAGATCTCCCCGCAGGCCCTCGCCAGCGAGGTCGGCGTGAGCTGGCCCGTCGCTCAGCAGGGCTGCACCTGGGCCCGGCAGGAGGGCTACCTCCGCGGCCTCGACGGGCTGCAGTCCCAGCACGTGCTGCGGGTCTGCGAACCGGACGCGTACGCCCTGCCCGCACCGCTCCCCTAGACCGGGCCGCCCCGCGGTCCGGTGGCACCGTACCCGCACCGTGGGGCGCCCTTCAGTGTCCCGCGCCCCAGCCCGACCGCCGGCCAACCGCAAGGCCGACGTTCGCGGCAGGGGCCGGGACCAGGGGAACCGGCCGCACCGATGCCGATCGACGCGGCCGGGCGCCCTTCCCCTGGTGCCGCCCCTTCCCCTTCCTCCTAGGGGCGGCACCACCACAACTTCCTTCAATTTCCGCCTCGTTGAACTGATCTGGAGCACGACGTGACCATCGCGTACGCGCCGGACGCGCCCCCGTCCTGGCACCTCACCGGCTCGCGGGAGCTCCCGTCGATAGCCCGGGCGGCGGCGCTCTTGCACGAACACCTCCACACCCACTGCAGGCCCGGATCCCGTCTGCCGTCCGACCGCGATCTCGCCGCTGCACTCGGCGCCCCGCAGGACTCGGTCATCCGTGCCCGGCGTCGCCTGGAGACCGAGGGCCTGCTGGCCGGCAGGAGGATCCTGGGACCCGCCGAGCTGCACCCGGCCGACGTGGCCCTAGATGCCTGCGTGCGCGACCGCATCCAGTCCGGGTACTACCAGCCCGGCTCGGCGCTGCCAACCGGAGTCCTGGCCCACGACTTCATGCTCAGCAGCGGCGAAGTACGCCGCGCCTGCCGCCGACTGATCGCTGACGGAACGCTGCGCCTTCAGACTGAGCCGCACGGCCCCGGCCTCTACGTTTCCGATGCCGCCCAGGCGGCATCGTGCTGACCTCCTTCCAGCGAGAAGTAGTCGGCCGCTTCGCCGCGGGCGACACCGCCGAGGCCGCCGCCCGGCACCTGAAGGTCCCGGTGCGAGCGGTGTACACCGCCACCGACCGGTGCACTCAGCGTCTCGGCGTCTCAGGGCGCACGGCGTTAGTGCACGTCGGGTACCTGGTCGGTGCCGTTTCCCGCCCACCGCGCCGTCATCCGACGCCGCTCTCGGTACGCGATATCCGCATTCTGGAGCTCCTGGCGAGCGGAGCTGGCCAGGTAAGGGCGGCGCGGCATCTGGGCATTTCCCGCGAGACGCTGCGGGTGCGTCTGCTGTATTTGCAGGACGTCACCAGCGCGGCGAGTACCTGGCATCTGGTGACGCGGGGCTGGCAGGACCGGGTGATCGGTACACGGCATGTGTTCACGGTCTCGGGCCGCCAGTACGACCCCGTACGCCCGCTGCCCGACGCCCCGCGCTGCACCTGGGTCAGGCGCCCAGCTCCCCTCCTGCCGTCCGGCCGTCCTGTCCCCGTGCCACCGCCGTGGGTGCCGGCCATCCAGTGGAGCGCCCCGTGATCGAACTGCCCGACCAGGTACAGACCCTGCTCAGTAGTACGACCAGAGGACGTTGCCGCGTCGTCGCGGATCTCTCCTGGCACGGCCCGAAGCGTAACCGTGTGTGGGAGGTGGAGTCCGGACCGCCCGGGGTGGGCTTCCGGCGGGTCGTCAAACAGCACGCCACGACCTCGGCCTTCCAGCGGGAGTGCATCGCATACGAGAGGACCGTCCCGGCCCTGGGCATCGACCGGGCCCCGCTCCTGGTCTCCGTGCACGAGAACACGCGCACCCTCATCCTGACGCGCGTCCCGGGCGTTCCGGTCTCCTCACTGTCCTTGACGGCCACCGAGGAGATCGAGGTCTACCGCCAGGCCGGAGCGGTCCTCTCTGTACTTCACGCCCAGCCCGCTCCGGCCCCGGCGCCCGGCAGCGTCACCTGGCACGACAAACTCACGCAAGTACAGGCCGAGTTGCTCGCACTGCCGGAGTCTTCGGCGGACCTACTGGCGACGTTGCTGTCCGACGGGCCGCCGCCGAATCTGCCACGGGTTGCTGTGCACGGAGACTGGATGCCGCGCAACTGGCTCTGGGACGGAAAGCACCTGCGCGTCGTCGACTTCGAGGCGGCCGTGGGGGCACCCGCCGCCTGCACCGATCTCGCGCGCCTCGGATACCGCGTCCTGCGCGGACGTCCCGACCTCGATACGGCCTTCCGCACGGGTTACGGCCGAAATTTCACCAGGGCCGAGCACCGGGTCATGCGCCAATGCGCCGCCCTGGACGCCTTGCAGGCCCTGCAATGGAGCCGCCTCCACAGCGACCCGGAGACAGTCGCGCAGGCCCACACCATGATCCGAAACCTCCGCTCCGACCAGGACACGCCCTGGATCACCCAGCGCCCCGGCCCACGCCCCCGGACGCGTGCTCGCCCCAACCGCTCGACACCCACCGGGCCCCAGGCCAGGGCAGCCGACGAACACCTCGCAGCTCCCGGCCAGCCCGCCCGCCCCGTGTCCGACGGCGGCGAGCTGTGCGGTGCCCACCCCACCACTTTTTCGGAGGACTCGTGTTGAACACCTCCTGCCCCGCCCCCGCCTCCCGCGGGCGGAGCCGGCCTGGACGGCCCGGTTTGTTGGTCGCCGTCGCGCTGGGTTCCTCGATCATGGGCGCCGCCCACATCGTCGCGCACCTCTACCGGGCCCGCCGGTACGCGATCGGTGTCTACGAGGAGCAGCACCAGCGGCTCCTCGGCACCACGGCCGAGAACCTCAGCCTCCGCCAATACTGGGCGCCGTTCGAGAAGGTGGAACCGGCGACGCAGGCACAGTGGACGCACCTGCACGCCTGGGTGTCGCTGTGGATCATGGGCTACCGCATCAAGGCGGTGTCCCTGGCCGAGATCCGGTCGCAGGCGAAGGACCTGTTCGCCACCGAAAACGGCCGACAGTTCTGGGTGTGGGAGCGCACCTGGTACTCCAGCAGCGTGCACGGCGCGTCCGTGCTGCGTGTCCACGCGGCGCTCGACGAGGTCTACGCCGAGGAAGCCGGAACCTCTGTGAGGGACGTGTGAGGCCGGCCAGCCCCTCCTCGGCGCCGCTGTCCACCCCGGGGATCGTGAGGAGCAGGAGGTCCCCGGCCGGTCTGCCGCCCGGTGTCCAGCGCCTCTTGGAGCTCTACGCGCAAGGGGTGAGCACCTTCAAGACCCGCGAGTACGGCATCCCGTCGCAGAGGGTCAAGGGGCTTCTCCAGGCGGCGGCCACCGCCCAGCCCGGCGAGATCATGGTCGCCGCCACCGTGGGCGGATTCTTGCCGTATCCACCCGGCGGACCCCGTGACCTCAGCGACCCCGCACTCGTCTTCGTCGCCGACCTTGTCCTCCGCTCGGCGGCTGGCCTGAACCTGATCCGCGTCGAGGTCGCCTTCATCCGCAGCGTAACGCCGTACTTCAAGATCGCCCCGTTCGACGACAGGACTGCTGCGGACCTGACCCGCATGCTGGAAGAGTTACTGCGTCCTGCGTACGCGGCTGCCGCCCAGTTGCAGGAAGCGTTCAACGTCTGCGGGCTGCGCGGCTTCTCCACGCCCAGGGTCCGGGAGGGCTCGATCGCTCTCGGCTCCGTTTCCCTGCCCACCGCTGACCAGTTGGCCACGCTCCTGGGCGCCCCGCCTGCCGAGAGCGACCTCCCTCCCGAGGACGTCGCGGAGCTGAGCGAATCCGGACCCCTGGTCGAACGGCTCATCAAGGGCGTCAGCACCCCCACCCAGGGCGGGACCCTTCGCGTCGACTTCCACCCCGACTGCAGTCGCGGCTGCGGGGACCCCGTTGTCGAGCTGGGCTCCCTCGATGTAACCCCCACCCAGCTCCTTGCCGAGGCACTGCTCCGAGGAGCACGCCCATGAACACGAGCCCCGAGCGTCCTGACCTCGCCGCGGAACTGATCGAACGCGCCTCAGCGGACCGCACGTTCCGCACCCAGCTCGTCCAGGGGCAGTCCAACCGGGCAGCGTACGAGGTCGGCGTCCTCCAGCAGCAGGCCAACAGCGCATTCCTCCAGCAGGTGCTGGAGGTCCACGGGTGGCCGACCCGCGTGCTCGTCGGCGACTTGGGCGTGGCGGCGGCCTGGCGCATCGCCCTTCACGGCGACCACTCCCCCGAAATCCAGCACCTCGCCTTGGGCTACCTGCGCACGGCCGCCGACACGGACCGCACGCTGCTGCCTCTGTGGGCCCATCTCCACGACCGGTGCAACGTCGGCGCCGGGCAGCCGCAGCTCCACGCCACGCAGAACCGCCTCGTCGACGGGCAGCTGATCGCACTGCCCGTCGCCGACCCGAAGAATCTGGACACCCGGCGGGCCGCAGCCGGCCTGCCGCCGTACGCAACTGCCCGCGCCCAACTGCTCCAGCGATACGGCGCGCTTCTGCGCCAGGACAAGGACGACGACCCTTCCGCCGACCCCGCGCCTGCTGTGCTGCTCGCAAACGCCTGACGAGCGGCACCAAGCCCCCGCTCTTCCCCATTCCCCCCAGGGCGGCCCACACCTCGGCCGCCCTCGACTTCGAGGAGCACCATGAGGACCTCCCTGTCTCCTGCCCTGGTCCTGGCCGGGGTGATCGGTGCGGCTGCCGCCGTACGCACGTGCCAGCGCAGCCGTCATCACCGCCAGATGCTGGACCAGCAGCAGCGCCACCAGGGCAGAGAACTGGAACTGGGCGTATTTCAGGCCCACGTCAGCATTCTGCGAACTGCCATGGCCCATCCCGACCTCGACCCCATCTGGGAGCGCGTCTACCCCAAGTACGTCGAGCCCGGCGAGTCGGGGCCGCTACTGATGCGCCAGGCGTGGCTGGAGCTGTGGCGCACCGGGCTGAACCTCGACGTCTACACCCCCAGCCTGCTGAGGGTCAACGCCGCCAATTTCATGAAGGACGGCTTGGCCTTGAAGGCATGGGGCTTGAGCCGCCACGGCCGCGCCTCCCAGGCCCGCAACGACACCGACCGGCTGCACATCGCGCTCCTGAACGAGGCGTACGAGAAGGCCGGCGGACCCGGCCTGTACCCCGACCTGGAGCTCCTCAGCTCGGACGCCGCCCGGGGATCGGCATGACCCGCGGTCGGCCGGTGCAGCTCACCCTCGTCGCGGGCGCTGCTGTCCGGCGCCCGTCGGCGACCCCATGCGCGCCCAGGGAATCCGATCGCGTCGATCGCCAGGGTCCGGGCTGGCCGTTACGCAACCGCGTCGAGCAGCGTGGAAACGCCTTTTACGTTCCGGTAGGGGTGAAGGGCGGGAGTGAGGTCGCGGACGAGCTGGACGCATCGTGGCGCCCCGATGCGCTCGGCCAGCATGAGGGCTTCCAGCGCATCGGCAGCGGCGGCGTCGGGCTCGCGGCGGCGGAGATGTCCCTCGGCCCGGTAGGCGAGGAACACCCCGCGGGTCTTGTCGCGGCTGGGAGGCAGGAGCGCTTGGCCTTCGGCAATGAGGGTGTGCGCGCGGGTGACATCTCCGAGGTCGAGCAGACAGCGGCCCGAATCGACAGCCAGATCCGCGGCCGACATCCACGCGCACCAGGGCGGTACTTCGCTGCGGTTTCGGCTTTCCAGCAGGCGTTCGGCCGCAGCGAGGGACTGCAGGGTGGCGCGTCGCTGGCCCAGCGCGGCTTGGGCACGTGCCAGCCGAAGGTGGAGAAGCGAGCTGGCCGTGGGGTGGGTGGGGCGGCTGAGGGCCTTCGCCAGGATTCCGGCGGCTGTGGTCGGGTCGTTGCGCCAGGACGCTTGATAGGCGAGGTCGCTGAGAAGGGCCGCCCCCATGTCCCGGTCGTGTCCGGCATGCGCACTGTGCAGGCCGGCGATCCAGTACCGGCTGGCTGCGCCATGTTCGCCGTTGTCGAAGCGAATCCAGGCGACGGTTTGGGCGAGGCTGCCCGCCAGGTTGTGCAGGCGAAGGCCCAAGGCGCGAGGGTATCGCTGTCCATCGATCAGGTCGGTGACGTGAGCCAGGTGCGCGTCGTAGAGGGGGGCGATGTGCTGGCGCTGCTCTGTGGCCAGCACGTTGAGGCGGGCGCTGGTCTCCTCAAGGAGGGCCACGATGTCCTCGCCCACGGCGGTGCCGGGCCGTGGCTGCCCATCGAAGAGGGCAGCAGCGGCATCAGTCCCGGCCCAGCTTCCGGCCAGGGTGACGAGCGCGGCTCCAGGGATGGTGCTCAACAGGGTGCGGCGGTTCATAGTGCGCAAAGCCTCTCGGAGGGCGGGCACGGTGCTGGTGGGACCGAGCGGCACAACACCGCGGTCGATCGCGGGCAACCACGTCGGCCAGAGGGCAGGGTCCGCGTCCTCGGCCCGAATGCCCAGGACCCGAGCGATGTATTTCTGGGAGTCAGGATCGGGCGTCACCCCATCCACTTCCCACTTCCGCACCCGGGTCTTGTCCACGCCCGAACGCAGTCCGCACCGGTGAGCTTCGACCCGAATGGCGGCGGCAAACTCAACACGGTTGAGTCCCAGGGCCGCCCGAGCCGCAGCCAGCGGGTGGGGTGTGCGCTTGTCCTCGTCCACGGCGAAATCCAATCAGCCCAGCACGGTCCGAGGGTACCGCTCGGAACAGCGGGACTCCCGCGGGACTCCCGCCAACCCCTCTATGACGCAGTCGAGTTGGCCGACACTCGTTCAACCGAACGACGTCGGTCCACATGTTCTGCCGTGCAGCCAGAGACACGCCCCGGGCGGGATTCGGTGCGCCGCCGACGCCGCCCTGCGCAACCCCTCCTTGCGCTGTTGTTCAACCCCCATGCCTCCTGCCCGCCGTGCCCCCTGGAGCACGGACCGAACCAATCGGCTGTTCGAGAGGAGATCGACGTGTCCCCACCGTTGAACCGGGCGACCATCCAACCGCCCGTACCTGCCAACCCCCGCGGGCCGACCTGGCTGGTAACCCCTGGCACCTCCCCCACGCGGTTCGACACAGCTGTCGGTTCCGGTGCAGCCGTCGTGCTGCTCGACCTGGAGGACTCGGTGCCGGCCGAGGCCAAGGCCGACGCTCGTGCTGCCGTTTTCACGTACATCCATGCCCGTCCGCCCGGCCCCGGATCACCGGTACTGGGGGTACGGATCAACACGGTGGACGGCACCGACGGCCTGCGGGACGTCGCTGAGATGACCGTGGGGAGGTGGTGGCCGGACCTCGTCGTGGTACCGAAGGTCGAATCAAGATGCGCCATCGAGGCCGTGGTGCAGTCCGTGCGCAGGGCGCACGCTGCGACTCAGGTCTGGGCACTGATTGAGACCCCACGGGGGGTCGTTGACTCGCCCGCCATTCTTGGCGCCGAGGGCGTGGCGGGGGTGCTGTTCGGTGCTGCCGACTACGCCGCGGCGTCCGGGTGCCAGATCACCTCCCGGGCACTGTGGTACCCGCGTGCGCGGCTCGTCACGGCGGCAGCCGCCGCTGGCATCCCGGCCGTGGATTCGCCGTACTTCGCCCTCGACGACTCCGATGGGCTACGCCGGGATGCTCTGGAGGCGGTCGAGCTGGGCTTCGCGGGCAAGGTAGCCATCCATCCGCGCCAACTGGCCGTCATTTCCGCGGCGTTTATTCCGAATCAGGACGAGCTGGAAGCGGCCCGCGCGGTGCTCGTCGCCGCCGCTGGAACCGGAGGCGCCATCACTACGGCGGGCGGCGCGATGGTCGGGCCCCCTCTCGTGGAAACAGCACGCGCCATCGTCCACCGGGCCGACGCCGCCCGCACCGCTACCAACCGTGATCCGGAAGCGAGTTGATAATGCAGCAGAGCCAACAACCCCTGTCCGTCCCTGCCGGATTCCGGCCGGTGGAAGACGGCCGGGTCATCCGTGAAGTCGTCGGCTTGGGCCTGAGCGACCTCGTTCCCGGCTTGGTGATCGAGCACCGGCCGGCCCGCACGGTGACCGAGGCCGAACATGTGCAGGTCCTCGCTTTGATGGGCAACGAGGCGCCGATCCATTCCGACATCGAGTTCTGCAGTCGTACCGGGCATGCGCAGGCCCTGGTGTGCGGGATGCTCACGCTCAACATCGTGCTCGGCATGACGGTCCGCTCCACCAGCGGCATGACCACCGGCAACCTCGCCCTGGACGAGGTCAGGTGGACGAAGCCCGTCCACGTGGGCGACACGTTGTGCGCACGCAGCACCGTTCTGGCCGCTCGCCGTTCGGACAGCCGCCCCGACCAGGGCATCGTCACCTGCCGGGTCGACGGGTTCAACCAGCGCGGCGATCTCGTCGTCACCGGTACCCGGGCCTTCCTCGTCCCCGCCGACCCGGACGCCGTCCGCGACGCCACGGGCTACTAGCGAGAAGGGTGGGGCGAACTATGGACGTGGAATTCACCGAGGCGGACGACGGGCGGTGGCAGGAATACGACGCCCTGGCCCGCCGCGCCTACGGCCAGCCGGTCCCCGACATCACACGCCTGGGACCGTATGCGGACCGACGGGTAGCGGTGCGCGGTGGGCGGGTCGTCGCCGGGGGCCTGGCGGTGCTGGTGCCGCAGTGGTTCGGTGGGCGGCCGGTGCCTGCCGCGAGCATGGGTTGCGGCTGCGTCGCCCCGGAGGAACGCGGCAACCGCCTCGCGGCCCGCCTCGCGCAAGAGCGGGTGCGCGCGGTGCAGGACCAGGGAGCCGTGCTCGCCACGCTGTGGACAGCCTCCACCGGCTATGTGCGACGGCTGGGCTGGGAAGCCCCTGCGCAGGTGTTCTCCTGGACGGTGCCTACCGCCGCCCTCCAGCAGTCCGTCACGGACACGATGGAGATCACCCACGGCGACAGCGGACAACTGGGGGAACTGCGTGACCAGTTGGCCGGGCGGTGGAACGGCCCCTGGCGGCGTCCCGTGTGGTGGGGCTCCTGGCAGCAGGAGCGGCATCCTGAGCTGGCAACCTACTCGTTCACCGAATCCGGGGGGCGGGAGCTGCGCGGCGTCCTGGCGGTGGCGACGGAACGCAGCCCAGTTGGCCGACAGCTGGTCGTCCACGACTTCTGGGCTGCCGACATGTCGGCAGCGGACGCCATGCTCGCCTTCCTCGGCGGGCACCGGGGCCGCATTCCCACGGTGCTGTTCGAACGCACCGGCCTGCCGCCCGGCCCGCTGCTGCAGCAGCGTCTCACGAGCATCGGCACGGCGACGGCCACAGCCTGGCATCCGTGGACGCTGCGTGTCCTCGACCCCGTACGGGCCGTCGCGCTGCGCGGGTGGGCCGAGCACATAAACGACGAGATCGTGCTCGACCTTCCCGACCCGGAGGGCAACGGCCCCAGACTTCACACTCTGAGCATCAGTGCAGGCCGCGCCTGCCTCGCCCCCGACGTCGCACGGGGGCGACGCACCGCCGACGTCACCCTGACCCGGGGGCAGTTCGCGCTCTGGTACGCCGGCGCCTACCGCACCCCGGCCGCCGCCGCCATGGCAGGCGTGCGCGGCGACGTCGCTGCCCTCACGCGTCTGCTGACCACCACCGCTGACCGCGAGCCCTGGCTCGCCGACTACTTCTGACCAGCGCCGTCTCGCACCCCGCCCGTCATCCGGCCGTTGAACCGGCAGGAACTGCAAGGAGAGGGGCACGTTGCACTACGGACCGCCCCACGCCACGTGGGTCGGCCCACCGGAACAACTTGCTCCCGAGCCCGTTCGGAGACCTAACGCCATGAAGACCGTCAAGCCCTTCCCACCCGAACTGCGGGACTGGGTCGCCGAGCACCTGCCCGGCCTGGATGCAGCCGAGGACCGTTCCTGGCCGCGCAGCACCTCCCTCGTCTGGCACGTGAGCGCGAGCGACCAGGACGCGTACGTGAAGGTCAGCCCGAGCGGCCCCGACTTTCAGCGCGAACTCGCCGGATACGCCTTTACCGCAACGCACTTGGGCCCGACACATGCACCCCGGCTGCTGGCCTGCAACCAAGACCTGCGCGCGATCCTCAGTACCTCACTGCCGGGCCGCGTGGTGCGGGACCTGCCGCTGGAAACCGGCACCGAGCTGCGTCTGTACGAGGCTGCGGGGGCGTTGTTGCGCCGTTGGCACGACGCCTCACCGCCCGGCACCGACGCGCACCGCGCTGCGGTCCGCGAGGACGTGGAAGGCCAGGCCCGCGAGGCAGCCGATTGCCTGGAGGACCTCGCCCCGCACCTGACCGCCGACCAGATCGCCCTGGTCGAAGCCGCGTCGAAGGAACTCACCGGACTCGCCGAGGAACTACCGCTGGTCTACCGGCACGGCGACTACGAGACACGGAACTGGTTGTACGACGAGGCCACCGGACAGCACGGTCTGATCGACTTCGCGACGGCCACGCACGGCATCGCCGCTGCCGAGTTCGTTTGGTTGTACGGCGCCGTCTGGTCCGTCCGCCCGGAGCTACGCGAGGCGTACTTCACCGGCTACAAACGCCCGTTGACGATCGACGAGGCCCGGCTGCTGCACCTGCTGACCGTCCGCCTCGGTGCGTCCTACCTGCGCACTGGCCTGATCAAGGGCCGCGACGAACTCGTGGCGCGCGGCCACCTCATCCTCGACCGGATGGCCGCCCGTCGACCCTGACCGCACCGCCCCCGGGCCCGGGACACCACCCCGGGCCCCAACACCCTTCATCACTGCCGCAGCGCCCCGAACCAGGAGGTACCCGATGGCTCTCGCCCCCGGCTCGCCTGCTCTCACCACGTCCATTCTCTGGAGCGATACCCCCCTGCCGCTGCGTGCCGCCGTCGAAGCCGTCACGGGCCCGGTCCTTGCGGGCACTGCGGGCACGGCGGGCACTGCGGGCAGGAACGCACGGTTGCACCTGATCCTGGCTGTCCCCAGCGGCCGGGTGTTCCTCAAGGCCGCGCCAGCGTCTCATCGCCACGCACGCACCCTGGACACCGAGGCCCGTCTCACCCCCGCCGTTCCCTGGCTGGCGCCTAAGCTGCTGCACCACGGAACCGCAGGTGACTGGCGGTGGCTGCTGTTCGAGCACGTCCCCGGCCGAACGGCTGACCTGTCGCCGGGCTCGGCAGACCGCGATGCCGCTGCCCGCGTGCTGCAACGTCTCGCGGACCTGACAGCCCCCGCCGTCGAGCTGCACGCCGAGGACCGCTGGGCCCACCTCGGCGCGGGCTTAGACCTCTCACTCCTAGCCGGAGACCGGCTCGTACACACCGACCTGAACGCGGGCAACATCCTCATCCAGCCCGACGACGACGCTGCCCTGGTGGACTGGGCAAGGCCGGGGCGTGGCGCCCCTTGGCTGAGCGCCGGCTTCCTTCTCGCGCAACTGATCAATGCAGGAACGCCAGCGGCCCACGCCGAATCCTGGGCCCGAAGGGCGCTGCCTCACTGGGCCGCTGCCCCTTCCGAGGCGGCCGACACCTTCGTCGCCGTGCTGACCCGGCGCCGCGCCGAGCAGGCCGCTGCCTGCCCGTCCGACCGCCGCACCGAGCGCGAGGGCCAGTTGCGTTCCGCCCTGAACTGGCACCGCTACCGCACGCGCACCTGACCCCACTCCCGCCCACTTCGGCCGACCGCCCGCTTGCCCCGCCCCCGCCCGATGCCGCAGAACGGGAACCCCATGGACCTCACCTCCCCCGCCCGCAGCACCGCACCCGCTGAAGCGAGTGTGCAGGTGCCGCTCGCCGAACTCGTCGACCTGATGGTCAGCACCTGCGTAGCCGCCGGCGTTCCCGAGAACGCGGGGCTGAAGGTGGCCGACCACTTCCTGACCGGGGAACTGCGCGGCAAGCCGTCTCACGGCCTGGCCAAGTTCGCCTTCGAATCCCGGTTCTTCCCCGAGCGACAGGGTCCACCCGAAGTCGTCCGGGAACGTGGTGCGGTCGCCGTCGTCGATGCCCACCGCGAGATCGGACCGCTCAGCGCCGATTTCGCGACCGCCGTTGCCATGGAGCGGGCCCGCGGGCTCGGTGTCGGACTCGTCGGGGTCATCAACACCCAGCGTTATGGCGTGCTGTCCACGTTCACCGAGGCCATCGCATCCCACGGCATGATCGGCATCGCCGCCAACACGTCCCGCGCGGAAGCGGTCCCTGCTGGCGGAGCCACCCCTGTCCTCGGCGTCAACCCTCTCGCCTTCGCCCTGCCCACCCTCGACGAGCCCCTGAGCGCGGACATGGGCACCACCCTCGCGCCGATGGGCGTGCTGTGGGAACACCGTCGCTCGGGGCAGCCCCTGCCCGAGGAGTGCTTCGTCGACGCCCACGGCCGCACCACCCGCGACCCCGACGCCGCCTCCTCCGCGATCATCTTCGGTGACCACCGCGGTGTCGCCCTGTCCCTGCTCCTGCAGGCCCTCACCGGCTCCCTGTTCGGTTTCCCCATGGGCAGCGACGTCGACTCCACCTGGACCACTGGGTACACCCTGATCGCCCTCGACCCCGCCTTCGCCGATCCCGGCGAACGTGCGGCTGCCGCGAACACTCGCCTCGCCGACCAGCTGCGAACCGCCGCGGCGGCCGACGGCACCTGGCGCGTGCCCGGCGACCAGGGCCGCGCACGCGAAGCCGCCGCCCGTGCAAGTGGCACCCTCCGTGTCCCTGTCCCGCTCCTCGCTCGCCTGTCGGCCCGCGCCGATGGCGACTTCTCCTCCGACTGATCCTCAGGAGACCCCCGTGAACCGCTTGCAGTTCCACTGGTTCCTGCCGACCGGCAGCGATGGCCGCACCCTGACCACCGGGATGCGCGGTACCCATGGCCCCGGCCACGACACCACCACGGCCGATGCCCCCGGTGCCGACCGGTACCGCGCTCCCGACATGCGCTACCTCACCCAGATCGTGCAGGCTGCCGAGCACCTGGGCTTCGACGCCATCCTCACCCCTGCCGGGACGTTCAGCGAGGACCCGTGGATTACCTGCGCAGCCCTGGCCCAGGTGACCGAACGTCTGAAGTTCCTGGTCGCGCAGCGTCCGGACTCCATATCCCCGACGCTGGCCGCGCAAATGGCGGCAACGTTCCAGCGGCAGTCCCGGGGCCGGCTGCTGCTGAACGTCGTCACCGGTGGCGATCCTGCTGAGCAGGCCCGCTTCGGCGACCATCTCGCCAAGGCCGCCCGCTACGCGCGCACCGACGAGTGGCTGTCCGTCCTGCGCGGCGCCTGGGGTACCGAACCGTTCGACTTCACCGGAGCGCAGTACGACGTTCGCGGTGCTGCGGTCTTCTGTCCGCCAGATCCGGTGCCCGGGGTGTACTTCGGTGGCTCCTCGGCCGAGGCCGCCCAGGTCGCCGCCCGGCACGCGGACGTGTATCTCACGTGGGGCGAACCGCCCGCCGCTGTCGCCGCCAAGCTGGACCGCGTCCGTTCCCTGGCTGGCGAACGCGGGCGCAAGACCCCGCGGTTCGGGATCCGCTTCCACGTCGTGGCCCGTGAGACGAGCGAGCAGGCATGGGCCGCCGCCGAGCACCTGCTCACGGGCATCGATCCGGAGCACGTCGGCCGGGTGCAGGCCACCTTGGCCACGAGCCAGTCCACCGGGCAGGCCCTGCAGAGCGACCTGCACGCCGCGTTCCGGGACAGCGGACGCACCTCCGATCTGGAGGTGTGGCCGAACGTATGGGCCGGGGTGGGGCTACTTCGCGGCGGCGCGGGCACCGCCCTGGTCGGCTCGTTCCGCGAAGTCGCCGACCGGATCACCGAATACGCGGACCTCGGCATCGAGGAGTTCATCCTGTCCGGGTTCCCGCACCTGGAGGAGGCGTACCAGGTCGGCGAGGGCGTCCTACCGCTGCTCGGCGCCGGCATCGGCGGCGTGGCGGTGGGCCGGTGAGCGCCGCTGTGAACGTGCTGATCGTCGGCGTGGGCCCGCACACGCGTCTCAACCACCTGCCCGCGCTGGCTGTGGCGCAGGACGCGGGCCTCGCCGGTACCGTCACCGGCGTCGACCTGCCCAGCGCCACAGCAGCCGAGGTCGTCTACGGCACGCCCGGTCGCCCACGGCGCATGCCCGTCGTAGTGGTCCCACCGTTTCCTGCCTCTCAGCGCGCCCTGCCCGGCGAGGTCCGCCGGGCGCTGGATGAAGCGGTGGACCGGGAGCGGATCGGAGCGGTCTTCGTGGCGACCGAGCCGTCCGTACACCTGCCGTACGCGCTGTGGGCGATGGAGCGGGGACTTCCGGTGCTCCTCGACAAGCCGCTGACCGTACGCCCGGGCGCCTCCACCGACCCGGCGGCTGCGCAGGGGCTCGTCGACGACTTCGACGCTCTGCTGGATGCCTACCGGGCTGCCTGCCGACGCGATCCGCAGATGGTCGTCAGTGTGCTGAGTCAGCGCCGCTGGCACCCCGCGTTCCGCCGGGTGCGGGAGCTGGTCGCCGAGATCGCCGAGGCCACGAACTGCCCGGTCACCTCGATCCAGTCCAGCCACGGCGACGGCCAGTGGCGGCTGCCGGACGAACTCCTCAACCTCAGCTACCACGGCTTCGACCGCGGCTACGGCAAGGCAGCGCACTCCGGCTACCACCACTTCGACACCGTGCCGTGGTGGCTGGCTGCGGGCGAGCGCCCAGGCAAGCAGATCGACGAGATCGAGGTCCACGCCGCGTGCACCAGGCCCGCGGACTTCCTCGCCCAACTCACCGTCAGCGACCACGGACAGCTACTGCCGGGCTTCGCCGACCGCAACCCGTACACCGGCCAGGACCTGGAGCTGCTCTCCTCCGGCTTCGGGGAGGTCGACGTGTTCCTCAACGTCTCCTACCGCAGCCGCGGACGCGTGATGACGCTGGGCAGCCACAACCTCGCGCACACCACCTTCTCCCAGCGCGGCAACCTGCAGCCGGTGCACGACGGCCTGTACAAGGGCAACGGCCGTATCGGGCAGGAGACCCACATCATCCAGCAGGGCCCCTTCCAGGCACTGCACCTGCACGTCCTGCAGACCCTCCACAGGGAAGACGCCGGCATCGATCCGCTGGCAGCGGGGGGCGCCGACCACATCGAACTCCACATCTTCCGCAACAACCAGCTGCGCCCGGACTGGGAGCGGCACCGCACGCTCGCCTTCGCCGATCTCGTCCGAGGCGACGGTGGCAGCGTGGTCCTGCCGACCCAGCGGTCGGCCCGCACATGCGCCGTTACCGAGTTCCTCTCCTACCTCACCGGCCGAATCTCCCGCGCGGAGTTGGCCTCGGATCTGGCAGATCACGGGCGTCCGGTCCGTCTGATGGCCGCCGCCTACCTGTCGATGTCCCGCCGCTGGGCCGACGGCGGGCGGGCAACCGCCCCCGCCGTGCTCGACTTCCATCCCGTCGATCGAGCTGAGCGCGCAGGACGCACCCTCGCCGCACTGGGAGGTACGACGTGACCGCCGCACCTGCCGCCGACCGCACCACGCCTGACCTGGTCGCGATCCTCGGACCGCACCTGCCGCAGGTTCTCGCCGCATGCCGCCCCCACACCGGACGCCCCCTCCACACTCGGGCGTGCACCGGTGGCAATGTCAGCCACGTCTTCCGCGTGCACGGCGAGACAGGCACTGCCATCGTCAAGGTCCGCAGCGACCACTTCGCCGGAATCGCGCACATCGCCACCGACCCGTCGCTGATCGCCGTCGAGCACCGGGCCCTCCTCCGGTACCACGGGTTGCTGCCCGACCTGTTCCCAAAGGTCCTCGCCTTTCTACCTGCAGCGCACACCATGGTGCTGAGTGACGTCTTCCCCGACGGCCGCACCTGGCACGAGCACCTCGACCAACGCGCCGCCACAACCGAGGAATGCACACGGCTGGGCAGCGCCCTGGCCCGCATCCACCGCGCCACCGCCCACCTGCCGCCGCTGCGCGAGGGCCTCGGCGACGACCTCTTCCGCGCCGAGCACACCTACGGCTACTGCCTGCGCGCCAGCGGTCACCACGCCCTTGACGAGGCGTGCCGGCGCCTGGACGCCCTGCCCGGTCGGCAGCTGGTCCTCGGCGACACCTGCCCGAAGAACCTCAGCCTCGCGGCGGGGCGCACCGCGTTCGTCGACCTAGACAATGTGCACCACGGCGCCCCTCTGTTCGATCGCGGCTACCTCCTCGCCCACCTGGTCCTGCACCACGCGGCCCGGCCCGCGTGCCTGCCCCCGCTCAGTGCCGCGTTCCTGAACGCCCACACCCTCCCAGGCCCGGCCCGGCCCTGGCATGCCGACGACCTCCTCGCCACGGTGGCCGCCGGTGTGCTGCTGTACCGGCTGGAAGCCCGCACCGTCCCCTACCCGCCGACCGCCCCGCCCGCCACCGCCGGCCGTCTGCGCCGCAGCCTGCGCCGCCTGCTGGATACCGGGCCGTTCACCGTCCCCGATCTGCTCGACGTCACCGCCGCCCCGGGGACAGCATGAAGACCCCCTTCGCCCCGTCCGGCCGTCATCCGGATCTTCTCCCGCTTGCCGAACTGAGCGCCCGCGGCATCCACGTGCCCAGCATCCAGTCGCTGGCCCGCGACCAGAGCCCATTCGCCCGCCCCACCCCGGCGCGGACCCGCCACCTGGCGCCGGGTGTCGCCCTCACCGCCCGCCCGATCGGCCTCGGCGACGGCTGCCTCACCAACGCCTACAGCCTCACCGTCGACCTCGACCGCGCCCGGTGCCTGCCCGTCTCCTCCCCGGCCGGCTTCCACCTGCGCCGCCTCGTCACCGGCCCTGCCGTCGCTGGCGTCTCCGGCGCCTTCGCCTACATCTCCGACGCCCCCGACTACCAGCCCGCCGAACCCTGCCTCGACCTCGCCGTCCGCGACCAGCACGTCGCCAGCCTGCCCACCATCACCAAGCCCGCCCTCCTCATCCACCACGGCCACCCGGTCGTGCGCACCCTAGCCGCCACCGGCACCCTCACCGTCGCCGGTCGCCCGCACACCTGGGCCGGATCCAAGGAACCCCTTCCGGACCCGGCCCTGCCCGGCCACCTCACCGTGTTCGGCGCCGCAAACTGCCGCATCCGCTACCACGACGACCCCCGCACCGGGTTTCGCCGCGACGTCGACCCGGCCACTAACACCACCCCCCGCCACCCGGACGTCCTCGACTGCACCGTCACCCCCACCCCCACCGGCCCGCGCATCGCCGCGCTGCACCCCGGCGGCGGCGCCGACCTGTTCACCGGCCCCTACGTCCTGCGCACCCACCGGCCCTGGCCCGCCCACCTCGCCCCGGGCGCGCCCGTCCACATCACCGCCATCGACACCCTCGACACCGTCGGCATCGACAGCGCCTTGTCGCTGGGCCCGTCCGCCGCCGACGCCGCCGCCGGACGCACCGCCGCCTGGGACCAGAGCCTGGGGACGAGCCCGTTTCGCCCCGACGCCCGTTACGCCCGCACCCTGATCAGCCTCGGCGGCCGGCACCTGACCCTGACCGTCCTGGACGGCGCACCCCTCGCCCCCGCCTTCCAGGGCGTCACCGTCCAGGAGACCGCCCAGCTGTGCGAGCGGGCCGACCTCGACCCGGCAGCGGTGTTCCACCTCGACGGCGGACAGACCTCCAAGATCGCTTTCCGGCACGGCCGCGAACCGGTTGACGCCGTCGGCTCCCTCCACTATCTGCGCTGGCCCCGCCAGGAGCACGAGCCCTTTCGCTGGCAGGGCCTCGACGGGCGCCCGCTGCACAGCGCTCTGCAGATCACCCCGATCGAGGAGGCTCATTGACCGCCCCCCGGTCCGTCCTGGTCGTCGTCGCCCATCCCGACGACGCCGAGCTCGCCATGGGCATGTGCATCCGCGGTCACGTCCTCGCCGGCGACCGCGTCCGTGTCCACTGCCTGAGTACAGGGCGCGCCGACGAAGACGACGGCGCGGGCCGCCGCGAGGAGTGCCTGGCTGCCGCGAAGCTCCTCGGCATCGGCGGCTACACGTTCTCCCAGATACCCGACACCCGTTTCACCGACCACCGCGGTGCCATCAACGCCGCCCTGTTCGACGCCTTCGCCGCCGAACGCCCCGATGTTGTCTACACCCACTACCCCGACGACCAGCACCTCGACCACGCCGTCACCGGCGAGGAGGCCACCACCGTCGCGCTGCGCGAAACCGCCGACTTGATCCACTTCCGCTCCCCCTACAGCCGGAACTTCGAACCGAACCTCTACGTCGTCGGCACCCCGGAGCTCCTGGCCGCCAAGCAGGCCGCCCTGGCCTGCTTCGCCTCCCAGCAGCAGCTCGACATGGAGGTCTTCGGCGGCCTGACCGAACTGGCCTACCGGCAGCACGTGCACCACCGCGTCGTCGAGCGCTTCCCCGACGGCGCCCACGGCGCCGAGATGTTCCGCACGGCCCGTCAAATCGTCCACGCCGCCCGCCCGTAGACGCGACACCGACCGCAGCCCCACGGCCCCGCCCACCACCCGACCAGAGAGGCACAACCGATGAGCAGCACTCTCACGTACAGCGGGGAGGAGACCCTCCCCGCGCTGCGAGGAGCCTGCCTCCTCGCCGGCTTCGACGCCGGGCAGGCGCAGTTGATCCGCGCCCTCGATAACGGCATCTGGCGCCTGCCCGGCGGCATCGTCGCCCGCGTCCATCAGCGGGGCACCACGGCCACCGCCCGAAACGAGCTCCGCGGCGCCTACTGGCTCTACGGAAACGGCGTCCCCGTCCCGCTGCCCCGCCGACCCGAACCCGTGGTGGCCGCTGGGCGTCCCGTGACCTTCTGGACCGACCTTGGCGCCGGCGGCCCTGCCAATCCTGCCGACGTCGCCCGGATGCTCCGCTCCCTCCACCGGCTTCCGGCACCCACCGACTTCACGCTGCCCACCCACAACCCCTTCGCCCGTTTCCCCGCCCAGATCGCCACCGCCCGTACCACCTTCGAAGAGAGGGACTGGCTGACTGCCTACGCCGCCCGGCTTCGTGAACGGTGGCTCGCCTTGGACTGGCCCACTCCTCACTGCGTCATCCACGGCGACGCCGGGCCGGGCAACACCATGTCCACCACGACCGGAGCGTTCCTGATCGACTGGGAGCGGCTCTCGATCGGCCCCCGCGAATGGGACCAGGCCACCGCCGCCTGGCACCGCGACGTCTTCGGTGCCCACCCCGACGACTACACCGCCTTCGCCTACGTCTACGGCAACGACATCACCACCTGGCCCGGCTACCAGGTCATCCGCGACGTCCGCTCCCTGTGCACCACCCTGTTCGCCCTGCGCCACACGACTGCCGGCCCAGAGGGCCGCGCCGAAGCAAACCACCGCCTGGCGTGCCTGCGCGGTGCTGCGGGCCCGGCCCCGAAGCCGTGGACCGCCCGCACGTGGCAATGGGCCCGCCCGCCGGCCCCCGACGCCCTGCTGGCCCGATGACGAACCCGTCCCCCGTCGGGACCTATCAGGAACCACGGCCACCAGACCGGCACAAGCAACCTACGGCGATTCGGCCAACACCCGCACGTGGAACGGCACTTACGCCGCACGGGCCGATGCATCACACACCTTCCCCATGCCGCCCCCTACCCGGGTTCACGACTCGGCCGAAAGACATGTGTTCGAAGTTCCGGCGGCTTCGTTGAACCCGACGATGCTGCGCCGCGACCGTCAGCAAGGAGTGACGTTGAGCCGTACCGGACCAGACCGCGAGACCCCGCAGGAAGCGAAGAAGACACCGGCTGAGGAGACCCTCTCGAAAGCGGAGCGTGAGCTGTACGGGGGGAGGCTCCGCTACGACCAGTCCTTCGTGCACCACGCGAACCCGCTGACCAGACTCTCCTTCCGGCATATGGCGTCCGCTCTGCCGCGCATGGTCGCTCTGGTGCTCCGCACCGGCTGGCGGACCGACCGGCGGGCGATGGCCGGCCTGGTGGCCGCGCAGTTCGGCCAGGGGGCGAGCGCGGCGTGGGCGCTGGTCGCCGTCAACAGCGTTCTGACGGACCTGTTCGCGGACGGCCCGGTGGTGGGCAAGCTGCGCGAGGCTGCGCCGGCCCTGGCCGGGCTGCTGTTGACCGCGGTGTCCGTGGCGCTGCTGAGGGCATGGTCGACGGCGATGTCCGGCCGTCTGGAACCTCAGGTGGAGCGGGCCGTCTCGGCGCGCTACTACGCGGCCATCACCAGGGTCGAGCTGGAAGCGACGGAGCGCCCGGAAGTCCAACGGGTCCTGGAGGCAGGCCGGTTCGGCACGGACTCGGCTCGCCGCATGCTGCGTCTGTCGGTAGGCGTCGGTAACGTCCTGATCGGGATGGTGGCGGCTGCGGTCGTGCTGGCGTCGCTGCACTGGACACTTCTGCCGATGCTTCTCGTGATCGCCCTGCCGAAGGGGTGGGGAGCAGTGCGCTCGGCACGCCGCGACTACGTCTCCAAGATGCACTGGATCGACCACCGCCGGGCGATCGCCTCCCTCCTCGGGTTCGCGACCCGCCCGCACGCGCAAGGGGAGATCCGTGCGCACGCCGCCGGTGAGAAGCTGCTCGCCAGCTACGAAGAGATGTCCCGGCAGACCGAGGTGGAGCAGCAACGGCTGGCCCGCGCGCAGGCCGAAACCGACCTGATTGCCGGTGCGTTGGCCGGGGTCGCGTCTCTGGGCTGTTACGGGGTGCTGTGGTGGCTGCTCTCCGGCGGCGTCCTGCCGCTGGCCGTCGGGAGCACCGCGGTCGTGGCGATCCAGGTGTCAACCGCCCGTCTGACGTCCCTGGTCCAGCAGGTCAACGGGCTCTACGAGGAGTTGTTGTTCTTAACCGACACCGAGGACGCCATCGCGGTAGCCGGCGACAACGCCATCCCCGGAACAGGGGCGCACCTGCCGGCGGATGTTCACCAGGTCCGGCTGGACTGCGTGTCCTACACCTACCCCGGAGCCGACACTCCTGCCCTGTGTGATGTCACCTTGCGGGTTCCCCGCGGCCAGGTGACTGCGCTGGTGGGGGCGAACGGCTCCGGCAAGACGACCTTGACCAAGGTGCTGTCCGGCCTGCTGCTGCCGTCCGAGGGGAGCGTGTGGTGGCAGAACGCCGACGGCAGCGACCAGGTCGAACTCCGGGATGCCCGCCGTGCCGAGATCTTCGCCCAGGTGGGTCTGCTGGCACAGGACTTTCCGCGCTGGGAGATGACCGCGGCTGCGAACGTGGCGATCGGTGCCGGCGACCGCGTCCGCGACATGGGCCGGGTCAAGTCCGCCGCCCAGTCCGCCGGCATTGCCCCCCTGATCGAGGGGCTGCCCCACGGCTGGGACTCCATCGTCTACAAAGGCTACGAGCGCGGGGTCCAGCTCTCGGGCGGGCAGTGGCAGCGGCTCGGCAGCGCACGAAATTTGTACCGGGGTGCCCCATTTCTTCTGGTCGATGAACCCACATCGGCGCTCGACCCGTACGCAGAGATCACTGCGTTCGAGCGCCTTTGGTCCCTCGCAGAGGAGGGGCACGCGGTCGTCCTCGTCACGCACCGACTGGCGGCCACGGCCAGGGCCGACCGGATCTACGTCCTCGATGCGGGCCGGGTGACGGAAGAAGGCACCCACGAGCAGCTCATGGCCCGGCCCGACGGGGTCTATCGCGGCATGTTCACTGCCCAGTCGGCGCAGTATCACCCGGCCCCGCACGTCCCGAAGCCAGCTTCGCCCAGCGTCGTGGACACAGCATGAGCCGCTCCCCCGTAAGGCAGAACATGTCCTCCTCCCTCCCCCCATCCGTCCGAGCTGCCATGCAGCCCGTCCCGCCAGCCCGCGCCGCGACCCGGAACGCGGTGTGGCTCGGCTCCGCCGCCCTCATCACCGACCTGGTCGGCCGCGTCCTGCTGGTCCGCCCGACCTACCGCGACGACGACCGGTGGCTGCTGCCCGGCGGCGTCGTCGAATCCGGCGAACACCCGCACCTCGCCTGCCGGCGCGAGATCACCGAAGAACTGGGCCTGGACCTGCCCCTGTCGGGCGTGCTCGCCGTCCACTCCCTCTCACACCACCACCCGGACATCAGACCCGGCACCCCCTTCCCCGGAGAGATCCGGTACGTCTTCGACGGCGGCACCCTCACGCCCGAGCAAGTGGAGGCGATCCGCCTGCCCCGCGAGGAACTGTCCGAGTACGCCTTCCTGGAAACCCGGGACGCGGTGCAGCGGCTGCGCCCCGTGGACGGGCAGATCATGCTCGCCGCCTACCGTGCCCGGCTCGGCAACACCGCCACCTCGCACCTCGCCGACGGCCGACACCTCTTCGGCGTCCCCGCGCTAGACCGCCATGACGTCCACGTCCGCTACCGCCCCCTGTGGAACAGCCCCTTCGACCGCGGGCCCGTTCCCGAGTCCTTCCCCGTGCGGCAAGCCTGGGCGTGGTGCTTTCTGCCCGACGGCAGGATCGTCCTTGTTGCCGACCCCGGCCCCCGGGGCGCCCTGCCCATGCTGCCCGGCGGCACCGTGGAGGAGACCGACGCCACGGCCGAGGAGACCCTTCACCGCGAGGCCGCCGAGGAAGCCCAGCTCACCCTCACCGACCCGGTGCGGCTGGGCTGGGTCCTCGATGCGACGGGCGAGGTCTACGGCGGTGTGGGGCCCAACGCCCGGCTCCGCCTGGCCGCCCGTGTCACCGGCATCGGACGGGCGGCCGTCGACCCCGCCACCGGCCGCTCCTTCGCACGCCTGCTCGCCACTCCCGTCCAGGCAGCCGCCCTGCTGGGCTGGGGCCCGCCAGGGGCCCGGCAAGCGGGACTCGCTGCGGAGACCGCTCGGGAGCGCTGGGGCCTGCCTGTCGCTCCCCGCACCGCGATCGAGGAAGTCCCTGCGGAGGGGATGCGGCTGAGCTGACACGGACGACCACACCACCTCGACCGCTCCGCGCCGCACCCTCTGAGGTACACCTATGCCGCTGTCGCACCACCACATCCGCACCACCGTCGAGACCTATCTCGCTCACCACCCTCACGAGCGCCCCAAGCTCGGGGCCCTCCTGCAGGCCCTCGACCGGCCCGCCGACATCGCCAGCCGCTCCACGTTCACCGGACACGTCACCTGTGCCGCGATCGTCGTCGACCCTTTCGGCCGCGTCCTGCACGTGCTGCACCTGGCGAGCGGGAGGACCCTCATCCCAGGTGGACACGCCGAGCCCGACGACGAGTCCCTGGCAGAGACGGCGCTGCGGGAACTGCACGAGGAGACCGGAATCCCGTCCCAGGCCGTGACACCGTGGCCCGGCTACGAGACCGCGCCCTTCGATGTCGACATCCACGACATCGGTGCCAGACCGGGCAAAGGCGAACCCGGCCACCGCCACTTCGACCTCCGCTTCCTCTTCCGCCTGCGCACTGCGACGGCGCCTGTGATGCTGCAGGAAGACGAAGTCGGCGGCGTCGAGTGGCGGCCCCTGGACAAGGTGACCTCCCCCTCCGTCCGCGAGAAGCTGCTCACGCTCACGCCCGCCGTCGAGCCGGAGATCGCCAATGCCTCCGCCCTGATCTACAACGACCGTGGCGAATACCTGCTCCACCTGCGCGACTACTTCCCAGGCCGGATCTGGGAGCCGGGCATGTGGTCCCTGCTGGGCGGCGGCCGAGAGCCCCAGGACGCCACCCTGGAGCACACCGTGCGACGCGAACTCGACGAGGAAGCCGGACTCGTCCTCCCCGACCTGGCCCCGTTCGCCACCGAGGAGGCGGTCGACGCCGCCGGTGTGCGCGTGCCCATCGCCATCTACGCCGGCCGGTGGAACGGCGACCCCCGCGAACTCCGCCTGACGGAAGGGGTGATGCTCGCCTGGTTCGCCCCCGACGACCTCCACCGCCTGCGCATCACGCCCTCCACCAGCGAACTGGTACGACGCCACGCCGTCACCTCACCAGCCATCCCACCCGCTCCCGCCACACAGGTCGACCACACCCCGCACGCCGTAACCGGGCCCGTCGCCCTGCCCACACCCCAGGTGCGCGAACCCCACGAGCCCTACGAGCGCAGCAGCAGCGTGATCGGCGTACACCTCGTCCTGCTGCGCGACGGGGCCGTGCTGCTCGGCAAACGCCACCCCAGCTGCGCCTTCGCGCCCGAGTGCTGGCACCTGCCAGCGGGACACCGAGAAGAACGTGAGTCCGCCCTGGCCTGCATGCTTCGGGAGACCGCGGAGGAGACCGGACTCACCATCGCCGAGGCCCACTTGTCCCTGGTGCACACCCTCGACCTCCAGGACCCCGGCAGCACGGTCCCCCGCATCCAGCTCTTCTTCGCCGCCTCCCAGTGGAGCGGCGAGCCCGCCGTCCTCGAACCGGACCGGTGCACCGAATGGCGGTGGTGGCCACTGAACGCGCTGCCCGAACCCACCGTGGACTACACCCGCGCGGCACTTGACGCCATCTCCCGTGGCACCCCGTACACCGTGATGGGCTGGAACTGACCCGCCCCCTCGTACGTATCGCCGCCCCGGTGGACCGCTGGCCAGTCCTCTCGGGCGGCATCCCGCCAGGCGGCACACGTGAGCCGCAGCCTTCAGACAAGGACGTGCCCGCACATGTTCACCGCACAAGACGAATGGGACCGCGGTTACGCCGCTGCCACCACCTGACTCCAGACCACTCGCAGAACTCCAGGAGGCACATGCATGCCGCAGAACCCCAGCTCAGAGGCCCCAGATTCGGACGTCGAAGGCAACTCCCCGGGCTTCCTCAACGCCACCGCCTGGACCGCGTACGGCCAGCGACAGCTGGATCATGCCTACATGCCGCCTGTCCCGGAGCAACTGAACTGGGCCTGGGAGGACGTCGGCCCCGGGGCCGAAGTCCTGGGGGATCTGGCCGGCCGTCGCGTCCTGGACATCGGCTCCGGCGCCGGTCACCACGCCGTCCACCTGGCCCAGGACCACGGCGCGCGCGTGACCGCGATCGAACAATCGCCCACCCAGCACCAACGGGCCGTCAACGCACACGCCAATGTCCCGGGCGTCGAGTTCGTACTGGGCGACGTCGTCGACGGCCTCGCCTACACCGAGGCATTCGACGCCGCGTATGCCATCGGCTCCATGGGCTTCGTCGACCCGCATCGACTCCTGCCCGCCCTGCGCGACCATCTGCACCCAGGTGCCCCGCTGGTCTTCTCCGTCCTGCACACAGACCTGGACGGGCACGGGCCCTCCACCGCGGTTGAACCCCGCGAGCAGATGATCCGCCTGCGCACGGACCCGCCCCTGCCTGTGCAGATGTGGGTGCTGTCCAGCCAGCTCTGGGAAGACCTCCTGACCCAGTACGGCTTCGTCGTCGAGCACGTCGACCTCCTCCGCGCACCCGACCCCGGCAGCCGTGTCGTCCACCAGCTCATCAGGGCCCGCCGCAAGCCGCCCGAGCCCGCAGCTCGGCGGATGGCGAGCCGTCCTCGAACGACCCGTCCGCCCATCGCCCACGCGGCGCTCGGCGTGGGCATCATCGTCCCCGGCCCCCAGGGCAAGATCCTGATTGGCCGACACCGCATGGGTACCGCTGAAATCCCTGGCGGCAGCGTCGAGGCCGGCGAGAACTTGGCCGAGGCGGTCGTGCGCGAGCTGCGCGAGGAGAGCGGGCTGGAAGCCACTGCGGCGGACATCGTGCTGCTGGGCACGCTCGTCGATCACGTCGAGGACGTCGTACGGATCACGATCGCTGCCCTCGTCCCCACCTGGTCCGGCATCCCAGCCGACCAGCCCGGCGAGAGCATCGGCACCTGGCAGTGGGCCTCCCCGCAAGACCTTCCGGGCCCGCTCTTCACCTGCAGCGCCCAAGTCCTGGCTGCCTGGCTCCCGGGCCTGCCGATCGACTGCCCGCCGGCGACCTTCACCCCATACGCCCACGGCTCTGCGGACACCGCGACAACCCACGTACTCCATGCGAGGTAACAGCATGCGCCGCAGCACCGGTCCCGCCCCAGCCCACACCCTCGACACGGCGCCCGCATACGTCGTGCCGCCCAGACCACCGACGTGGCGCGAACTCCAAAAACAGATCCAAGACCTGGCCGCCGCCCACCCGGACCTGTGCCATCTCTCCACCGTCGGCTTCTCGCGCGGCGGCGAACCCCTGCTGATGCTGGTCATCAACGGCGGCGGCCCCGTGAAGACGATCGTCGGCGGCGGCCCCCACCCCAATGAACCGGTCGGCTTCGGTTCGGTGATCGCCCTGGCCCAACACGTCCTGGCGCACCCGGAGGACCGAGAGCTCGCCACCTGGTACCTGATACCGAGCACCGACCCCGATGGTGCGCTGTTGAACGAGCACTGGTGGGCGCGCACCTGGCCGCCGACGCTGGACTCCTACCACCGAGGCTTCTACCGGCCCGCCGTTCGCCACCAGCCCGAGTGGACTTTCCCCGCCCCCGGCTTCACCGGACAGCTCCCTGAAACCAGGGCCTTGATGGGGGTGATCGACGACGTCCAGCCCCACCTCCTCGCTTCCCTCCACAACGCCGACGCCGGTGGCTGCTACGTCATGGCAACGCGCGGCGATGCCGGTCTCGTTGATGTGCTCGCCACAGCAGCAGCCCGCAACAACCTGACACGGGAGACGATGCCGAGCGACTGCATCGGGTGGCGGTCTCCCGGACGCGGCGTCTTCGTCCTGCCCGACCCCGCCCCGGCCCCTGGCCCGGCCGAGGACGGCGGGTGGACACCCGCCGGGACGAGCAGCGTCCACTACGCCGCCCGGCACGGCGCATTGGGAATCTTCCCGGAGGTACCGATGTGGCGTACGGCACCGGTCTCGCTGCCCGCCGACGAGGGCGCCCGGCACCTGGAGGACGCTGCGGCCAACCTCACCGGCGTGCTCGACCGAGTGCGGCCTCTCACCCACCACGAGACGCCCTACCTGCCCGCGGTCACCGACACAGTAGCGATCATGCGGCACGTGGCCCGCCTCATCCGCGAGGAGCCCGCCGAGGGAGCCGACCAGGACGTCGCCCTGCTTGTACCGCTGCGTGCCTCGGGCATGCTGGTGCGGCACCTCGACAGCCAGCTCGATGCCGTCCCCGGGCACCCGCTGATCCACCGCGAACGTTCCCTGCTCGACGCCCAGCTCACGACGTGGCTGACGGCCGCGCAGCAGGCGCTGCAACCCGCGCCCATCCCGCTGGCGCAGAGCGTGGGTTACCACCTCGATACGATCTTCGGCGCGATCAGAATGCTCGCCCAGTGAACGGGGCCCCCGGAAAGCACGCCGCGACCGGAGCGCCGACCCGCCGGCCCCTTACTGAAGCGCCCCACAGTGTCGAGGGGAACACGGTGATGCCCAAGACGATTCTGATCGTCGGCGGCAGCGGATTCCTGGGAGCCGAGCTGATCAGACAGGCCACTGCCGCAGGGCACCGAACGGTCGCGACATACGCAACCAAGCGGGGCGACGCTTCCCCCAACTCGTGGCGCCAGCTCGATCTGCGGGCCGTGGAAAGCCTGGACAGCGTGCTGGCCGAGGTGAACCCGCACGCCGTCATCAACGCGGCCAGCGGCGGGGCCGACTGGGCGGTCACGGCGGAAGGCCCCCTCCACCTCGCGATGGCGGCGGCGAAGCGCGGCACCCATCTGGTGCACGTGTCCTCGGACGCCGTGTTTTCCGGTATCGGCCGCACCTGCTACGACGAGTCGTGCCGCCCGGACCCCATCACCCCGTACGGCGCGGCAAAAGGTGCGGCAGAAGCCGGGGTTCTGGCCGTGGACCCGCAGGCAGCCGTCGCCCGCACTTCGCTGATCATCGGCGATGGGCACTCCGAGCACGAGCGCCTCGTACACCAGCTCGCGGCCGGCGCGGCCGAAGGTGCCCTGTTCACCGACGACGTCCGCTGTCCGGTCCACCTCTCGGACCTGGCCGCTGCCCTGCTGGAACTGGCATCGAACAACGCAGCAGGCATCCACCACCTCGCCGGACCCGACGCCTTGAGCCGCCACGAGCTCGGCGTCCTCATCGCCAAGCGCGACGGCCTCAACCCCGACCGCCTGCCCACGGGGCTGCGGGCACAGAGCTCCCTTCGCGGAGCCCTTGACGTACGCCTCGACAGCCGGGCAACCCAGCAACGTCTACACACCAAACTGCGCGGCGCCCGGCGGTTCCTGGCGAACAGCCGAACCAACACTCCGCGAACGCCGACTCCACCGAACCTGCCCGCCGACTAGATCCTCTCCCGCTCCCCCCGTTCTTCCCCGAAGGAGACCCTGGTGATTACCGTCATGAGTCAGAACGTGCAGCTCCAAGCGCCGTCCGAGGGCCGTTGGGAGCACCTCGCCGCGGGCATCCGCGCCGTCGGCCCCCATGTGCTGCTTCTGCAGGAGGTGGACTGGCTGACCACCGAGAAGGCCATCAAGGACGCAGAGGAGGAGCTGGGGCTGCGGCTCGCCGTCGCACCGAGCCGAAACATCCCTGTCGCCGTGGGGTGGGACCCCGATGTCCTGGACGTGCTCGATGTCGAAACGAAGTACAGCACGACCGACCTGCATCACGGCTACTGTGCGCCGCGGTTCCGAGCCCGGGGCCGGGACCTGCCCGCCCCGCTCGTCATCATCAGCACCCACCTGACCCCCTACTCCACGCAACGCGCCGCCCAGGAGGCCCAGCTGCTCTGCGCCCGCGCCTACAAACACGGCGGCCTCGGACTGCTCGGCGGCGACATCAACCACCTTCCTGTCGGCGATGAAGAGCCCGACTGGTCCCGCGTCCCGCCGTACAACCGGGCGTCGCGCTGCCACCGGCGTGCGAGTGCAACCGCGCCGTGGGTAGGAGACCGGTCGGTGGGAGAAGTCCTGCGGGACGCGGACCTCACCGATGTCGCCGCGCACCTCGCCGATCTCCACGGCGACCCGACGCTGCGGCAGGTGACCGGCAAGGCCGGTCTCCTCCGTACCGACCAGACCCACGTGACGCCCGCACTGGTTCCCGCACTGCACTCGTACCGGACTGTCGATCCCGGTGGGCACAGCGACCACCTGGGCACGCTCTGCACACTCGATCTCTCCCGCATCTCCCGCGAGTTCGCCAGTTCCGAAGGGGCCGACGACGCGAACTCGCCGCACTGACGAGGGTTGCGGGGCCGGTGAGCACGTGGGTTCCGGAACTACGTGTGGCCGACCGTCAATCCGGCCGCAGTTCAGCCCGCCGTACATCGCTCCGTGCCACGACGATGCTCGGGCACCAACGTCAGGTCCACCGGTGTGACCACCGGCCCATCGACGCACAGCACCGCGTCCGTCAGCTCGATCAACCCGTCACACCGGGCAGTCAGGCACTGAGCTTCTTCAGCGTTGCAACTCCAGGGTGAGGACGGCTTTGGCGATTAACGTCATGCGGTTGGGACTGCACCGGGACCTGCGGAAGATCCGCCAGGATTTCAGGCGGGCGACTCCACGTTCGACGGGTGCCCGAGTGGCGGCCAGGGCACGGTTGCGGGTCTTCTCGGTGGGGGTCAGTTCCTTCAGGGGCGTTCGCTTGATGCCCGTGATCAGCCACGGACCGGCGCCCTGGTAGGCGAGATCGGCCACGATGGGAACGCCCTGACGCTCGCAGATCCGGATGATCTGGTGGGTGCGGGCGGCGGTCAGGTCGTGGGTGCGGCCCGGCAGGGCGGGCGAGAGCCACGGCAGCCAGCTGTCGGAATCGGTGACGACCTGCACGTTCACGCCGTGGCGGCAGTGCTTGTGGGAGTAGTCGGCTCGGCCGTCGCCGACCCGGTCGCATTCGGCGAGAGTGCCGTCGAGCAGGACGAAGTCCGGATCGTGCACGCGCAGCGTCTTCAGCAGACCTGGTGCGCGTTCGGTGAGCAGGTCGACGACCGCGCGGGTGTAGGCGTGGGCGGTGGACTCGCTGATCCCGAACCCGGCGGCGATCTTCGCCAGAGTAGTGTGCTCGCGCAGGTACACCAGTGCCACCATCGCTCGCTGGGACGGACGGAGCTTGCAGCGCCGGTCGCCTTCACGGGTGACGATCAGCATGGTGACTCACTCCACGAGTGCGTGCGGCAGATCGAGTGCGGCAGGATGGATCACCAACGAGGCCCCCGAGCAGCGTGATTGAGACGTCAGACATCTCGATCAACAGCTCGGGGGCCTCGCTCGTCGCGCTTTACGGACCGTCACCCGATCGGTGGCCACATCGAAGAAACTCAGTGAGATCACCACGCCAACGACGAGGGGCCATTCCTCGTCACAACCCCCGCTGACCAGCCCATTTCCCCCACTAGCACAGGATGAAAGAGGCTCACTGAGCCGTGTTACGAGCGAGCTCGGCAATAAGACCATTCAAGCCCCGAGCTTGGATTACTCCATCAAACTGGGTTCGATAGGTGTCGATAATCCCGACGCCATCGACATGGAATTCGTAGAGCAGCCACCTGCCTAGGCGATATGCAAGATCGAAGCGGAGTGTCATCTGCGCCTCCCCCTTATGCATGACCTGGGCGTCCACTTCCGCCTTACGCTGATCGCCGTTCGTCTCAACCTCCGCGGGTAGCGCCTTAAACTCAAACTCGCTGTCAGTCAGCTTCGGCAGCACTCCTGCGTACTGAAGGACTAGTAGGCGTGTGAAGTAGTCGGTGAACGACCTCCGCTGGTCACCTGATGCTTGCATCCAAACCGTTTCACTAAGAGCCCTACGCGCCATCGCGTCGACGCTCACGTGAGGCAAGACCACCTGAGCGAAAGTCGTCCTCTGTGCGGCCTCTTGACTGGCATCCCCTCGGCGTGCCGCGTTGCCGAGCTGGGTATGCACCTGGTCGATCAGCTTCGCGGGATCAGCTGAAGACATTGTCCAATTCCTCGCATTCAAATCACTTGATCTGTGGCCTAGTTGGCGATCTTGCCCGCCGGAGCCCTCCGCAATCCAGGCAACTCAGACAGGCACGTATCCCTCACGCAGACATGACCCGGCCCGAGCGACCGGCCGCAGCATAAGACACTACCCAGCGATCACGATCTATAGCCTGGACTGGAACGCTCCTCTGCTTCAGGGACGGACCAGCTCAGATGATCCGGATGGTGGCCTGGGCTCCCCCAGCTGTTCCTGAACAAAGGTCAGGACGGTGAATTCGGCGGGCCGCACGGGGGCGAGGCCGACCTTGACGATGAGCCGGCCCGCCGCGACATCGGCCTCCGTCATCGTGTCGCCCACGCCGACCTTCAGGAAGTAGCCCTCCTGCGGGGTGTTGCCATAGAGCGCGCCTTGCTTCCACCGACGGTTCAGATAGTTGTCCAGAGCGACGCGCACCATCTGCCAGGTGGGGGCGGTGTTCGGCTCGAACAGCGCGGGGTTCAGCATGCTCTGGGCGTCGCGTTCGACCATGTTGCAGAGGCGTCGGATGGGGATGTAGCGCCAGTCGTCGGTGTCGTCGAGGGTCCTGGCACCCCAGATCACCGTGCCGTTCCCGGCGAAGGTGCGGATGAAGTTGAGGCTGCGGTGGGCGCCCTGTTCGGTATTGGTGGCCTGGAGGAGGGGGCCGCCGGTGCCGCGCAGGGCGATGTTGGCCGGGGCCTTCCACACGCCGCGCTCGCGGTCAACTGTGGCCCAGGCGCCCGCGACGGCACCACTGGGGATGACCGGCTCGTCGTCGCCGCTCTGCCGCAGCCAGGGGAGGTGCACGGCCGCGTATCGGCGTGCGTCCGCGTTCAGGCCCCAGGCTTCGATCGCCGCATCGGCCTGCTCGGGTGTGTGGTCGCGGGCGGTGTGCAGGATGGCCATGGCCTTGTTCTGCGCGGCCCAGCCGGTGAGTGCCCGGGCCCACTCGCCGACCGACGGCGCGTTCTGGTCCCACAGGCCGGGGGCGACCAGGACCGTCACGTCCCCGAGCCTGGTCAGCTCCTCCAGGGCCTTGGCGAGGGTTGAGCCGGCGGTGCTGACCAGGTAGCAGCGCCCGCCGCCGTTCTGGAAGTAGCTCTTGAGAACCGGCCCGAGCGCCTTGCGGATGTCCCCGTTGGCGTCTGCGTCGGCCAGCTTGCCGAAGTCCAGCCAGCTGTTCACCGGGACCCCACCTGCGGGCACACCGGCGAAGTCACCGACGAACGCCGTCACCTCGGTCGGCAACGACCCGACGGAAAGATTGAGGCCGGACAGTTCCTCGACGTAGACACCCGGCGTTTGGGACGGACCTGCCATGGGACTCTCCTCGGAAGTGACGTGCACAACGTGGATGATCATGTCCCGGAGCCGCAGGCCCATGCAGCTGTTCACACGTTCTAGTCAGTGCCACAGCACTCTTCAAGTAGCGTCCCCCAGCCGCACGGACAGGCCCACGTCGCCGCGCCCGCAGTCGAGCAGCCGGAGTATGCGATTCGGGCCATTTTTGATCAAGAGCTGCATGAGGGTGTGCGGCGGTGGAAGGGTGTATTGCAGCGATTGTCCTGTTGAAGAAGGAAAGGGGTTTGTGGTGAGCGAGCGTTTGAGTGGGACGTGCAGCCAGTTCTACGAGGCGAAGGGGTTTGGGTATATCGCGCCTTCCTCGGGCGGGGACAAGCTGTACGTGCACCACAGCGACATCATGGGGCGGAGTTTCCTTGTTGAGGGCGAGTCCGTCGTGTTCTCGGTGAGTGAGGATGTGAACGGGACGAAGAAGGCTGTGCAGGTGGCGGGCAACGGCGATGGTGCTCCTGCCGGCGGGGACAAACCTGCGGGGGCCAGCGCTCCTTGGGCGGAAGGAGAAGCTGCACCCGGAGGCCGATACGGCTCTGGCTCCTACGGCTCGCGCTGAGCGGGCGGGTAGCCCGCCGGCCAGAATCTGCTGGTCGAGACCGTCCTGGCGCCACAAGCCGAAGTAGTAGAGCACCGCCGACCAGGCCAGGAAGTCACGGACAGGCGGCGCCCCTGGCAGCCCGCAGCAGGATAACGAGCAACCCGTTAAACCTTCCCGGTCACAGCACTAGCCTCGATCTTTCGTGATTGGTCGTCAGCTCTTGCTGGCGGCCGAATTGCGTTCGGTGACGTTCTTCAGGCGTGACGGAGGCCCGGCTCTCGCGTCGGGTGTGCGCCGGATTCCACAGTTCCGGCGGGGTGGTTCAGGCTCGGCGGGACGAGTGGATGTGCTGATCAGCCAGGGTTGGGGAGGGTGGTGAGCCGCTGTATCACGTGGGTGATGATGTTGGTCCAGGGCCAGTGCTGGGCGAATCTGAGGTGCCGTCGGCGGCCGGTGGTGACGAGCTGGGCGGCAGCGGAGAACAGCCGCAGCCGCAGGCGGCGGGGCTCCCACCTGCGGGCTTCGCCGGTCAGGGCGAGCATCGGCATCCAGGCGAGCAGGTCGAGGGCAAGCTGGACGATCTCCAACCAGATCTGATTCTGTGCGGCATCATGCAGCGGCAGGTTGCGCAGGCCGGTGGCACGAGCGCCGCGGATGCGGTCCTCGGCGCGGGCGCGTCGGCGGTGCCGCAGCTCCAGGGCCTCGATCTTCTCGCCGGTGGTGTTGGTGCCAGGTCAGCCGCAGGCCGTCGGCGTCGGTGAAGCGCAACTGGGCTCCGGGGTGGGGCCGTTCTTTGCGGACGATCAGCCGCATCCCCTTCGGCCAGCCCTTGAGTACGTCACCGTCGAGCTCGGCGACCCAGGCTCCGTCGCGAATGGCTCCGTCCGGCTCGACGGCCACCGCCCAGGCAGAGGCGGGAACGTGCAGAACGGCCTGGTGGATGGCGTCGGAGATGGTCATCCCGACCGAGTAGGACAGCCACCGGCCGCGTTTCGCGAGCCAGGCCACGAAGGCGTGGGTGCCACCGCCGGAATCGGTACGGATCAGCGACCGACGTCCGCGCCGGCACTTCTTCGGCAGCTGGGCCAGCGCCAGTTGAGCGGTCGTGATGTGGTCGGCGGCGGTGTTGGATCCCGCGTTGCCGGGCCGCAGCAGGGCAGCGACAGGCTCCCCGCTGCCACCGCTTCCATGGTCGACGAAGGCCAGCAGCGGGTGGTGCCCGTACGTCTTCTTCCAGGTCGCGGCGGCGTCCTGCTTATCGGAATGGGCCAGCACCAGCACCCCGTCGATATCCACGATCACCCGGCCGCCGGTGTCCGGCGCCGCATCCTTGGCCAATGCCCATACCCGCTCACGGACTTAGGCACGTGCGGTGCGGATCGCGGTGAGGGCTTCGGGTCCGGCCGCAGCAAGGGTGTCGATGAGGCGGGAGACGGTGAGGTCGGAGGCCACCGCACCGAAGAGGGCCGACTCGGCCCGTAGCACGCCCACGTCCGCCAGGCAGTCACCGCCGAGCGCGACCGCCAGGGCCACATCCAGCAGGATCTTCCCCGGATCGTGCACCGCCCGCGGCTTGCGCCACGGGGCCAGGGTCTGCGATATCGCCTGATCCAGTCCGGCCTTGCGGACTGTCTCCACCAGAAGGACGCCCCCAGCCTGCGAGACCACCCTGCCACCGCTCTCGATGCGGACCCGCGGATAGGACCCGATACGCTTCGTCACCTGAAAATGCTTCTTCCATCGCAACCGGCAGGACTCTCGACAGGCCGCATCGTCGCAGCTCAAGAGTGTTCCTCACGTTCGTGATCACACCTCGGACCACGGCGCGCTGCCATCAGATCTCACCGCACGGGATCTCGCGGCGCGAGCCGCGGCCCCGCTCAACGTACGGCCGACCGAAGTTCGACCCCTGGTCCTTGGAAAGCGAGCCGTGAATGACTGAATGGCAGGAATTCCGTGGCGGCGTGAACATCGTGCGCCGCCACGGGAACGTCGTCCACCGGCCCACGTCCCCAGCAACATCGGCGATCCACCGGCTGCTGCGGCATCTCCACGACCAGGGCTTCCACGGTGCACCGGAGCCACGAGGCTTCGATGCAGACGGCAATGAACTGCTCACCTTCCTCGACGGCGAGGTGCACGACGCGCTCACGTCCAACCTGCGTACGGACGAGCTCCTCACCTCCGCAGCCGCACTGCTGCGGGGACTTCACGACGCGAGCCTCACGTTCCAGCCACTCCCCGAGGACCGCTGGCTGTTCCCGGCCCGCCAGCCAGCCGAGGTCATGTGCCATGGCGATGCCGCCCAGTACAACTGCGTGGTGAAGAGCGGCGTGGCAGTCGGTTTCATCGACTTCGACACGGCGCACCCCGGTCCACGCGTCTGGGATGTCGCCTACGCCGTCTACCGGTTCGCGCCGCTGCAGGGGCCGGACAATCCAGAGAGCTTCGGCACGCCCCAGGAGCAGGGGCGCCGGGTCGCTGCCTTCTGCCGGGCTTACGGGGCGGGTGTAGATGCAGAGGTCATCGACGTCGTGCCAGACCGGCTGCAGGCTCTCATCGATTTCATGCGCGACCAGGCCGCTCAGGGAAACGAGGCGTTCCAGCAACACATCGCGGAAGGTCACAGTGACCTCTACGAGGCGGACATCCGTTACGTGCGTGCCCATCGTGACACCCTGCACGCTGCCTTCGAGGCGGAATAGCCCTGGCGCATGCGCTGCTGATGGCACCGTGTTTCAACCGTCTTCCGGAGCGCGCAGCTACACCGAGCAACTGGTCAAGGACCGCATCCGGCCAGCCCCGTTACCGGCCTGCAGAACCTGCCACTCTGGCCGCCTCGGACAGGATCCGAGGCGCTTCTTCACCCGGGGAGTGTTCTTCCTCCGCAGCCGGCAGGACTCTCAACACGCCATAGCGCTGCAGTTCAGGGGCGCTCCTCCCACTACTTGACTACGCCTCGGTCAGCCCGCCCGTGAAAGCCCGAGGCTAGATGACGGGCAGCGTCGAGCAGCGCCCCGGCCTCATTCGGATTCCGGGTGGACTTGTAGTGGGTCGAGGGCGGCGAGGTAGCGGTACGCCCCGCTGATGCTCAGCCCGAACAGGTCGACCAGGCGCCGCAGGTCTCCCGTCGCCAGGAGTTCGTGGACGATGCGGTCCTCACGGATGGCCTGCGCAGAGACTCCCAGCACCTTGGTCGCCCAGATGTTGCTGGTCGGCCCGAGGTCGGTGGCGGTCGTCCAGTTGGTGAAAAGGTGCGGGTTGGCGGTGTTCGGCCAGCGGCGGGTGCGTTCCTCGAGATAGGCGGCTAAGCGTGTGCGCACCGCCTGGGCCAAGGGGATGCTGCGCTCGCCCAGGTGGAGGCGCCCGTCGTGGACGTCGCTCAGCATCAGGTGCCGCAGGTCCGCAACGGTCAGCGCGTGGAAGGCGATCAGGGCTCCCAGGGCTGCGCGGGCCGGATCGTCGTCGGCCAGCTGATCCTGGAGGACGGCAGTGTCGACGGTCTTGGGCATCCCGCGCTGCGCCCTGTGCGGGATGTGCCGGGCCGGGTCCTGGAACACCACGTTGTGCGCTTTGAGGATTCGGAACAGGTTCCGTGCGACGGTCACCGCGAAGGATCTGGGGGTGCCGGTAGGCAGGGCGTCCTCGATGTCTTGTCGGGCGACCTCGCGCAGCGAGTCGTGCTGCTCGGCCAAGATGCGCACGAGCCGGACGGCGACGGTCGCGTAGCTGCGCACGGCCGGTGCGGTCAGGGGCTTGAACCTCGGCGGTGTACGGCTTCCGTGGCGGACCGACCGGAACCAGGTACGCATCTCCTCGCGCATGGCGGGCGGCAAGGCGGCGAGCCGCTCCTCGAACGCGGTCTCCAGGGTGGGCAGGCGGTCGTCGTCGAGGAATCCCGCTTCGGCCAGGACGTTGAGGGTGTGGTTGACAGGCAGACGGCAGCGCCACAGCGGCATCACGTCGGTGGCCCTGATCGCGGCGCCGGGAGTGCTCTGGACGGCCAGGAGGATCCGCACGGCCCGCTGTACGCTCCAGACGCGTTCGTACGTCCAGCCCAGGCGTGCGCCGCGCTCCCGAGCGAACGCCTCCAGGGCGGCGGCGAGTTCAGGATCCCGCACGTCGCGGGGAAAGCCTCGCTGGCGGGCGCGCTCGTAGTCGCGTTCGACGTCGAAGAGCAACAGTTGGCGGTGGGCGGCCGGATATTGGGGCCACCGGAACCCGTCAGAGTCGGACACGACAAGCCGGCGGTCGGGCCGCGGTCTGAGTTGTCGTCGGTGCTGCTCGCGGGCCGGCTGTGGGACGGAGAGCCGCACGCGGCGGTCGCTGTCGCCGAAGAACAGCTGCTGTCCGTGGAGGTTGGAACCCTCCAGGTCGAGTTGGTTGCCGTGCATGTCCTTCTGGATAAGGCGGGCCTGGCGCCGGCAGAGACGGCAGACCTCGTGCATCAGGTTGGCCGTGTGTCCGCACAGGCGGCACCGCCCGCGGTCGGGGTGGCGCTCCCAGCGCAGCGTCAGCAATCTCGACGGAACGTCAAAGTTCAAACCCCATCGGGTGAACCCCCACTGGACTGGACTGCGGCCGGGCCTGCCGATGTGCTACGTCCACGAACTCAAGGGAATGCAGACAATCGACACCGCGCGCCTTCGCGAGTACAGCTGACCTGAATACAGGCGAAGGGGAACTCAGTGCTCGTCCGACGACAGCGCCTTTACGGCATCGCTGCTGTGGGCGGGCCATAGCAGGCTCCGTACCGTCCATAGCGAACGCCGCACGCTGGCACTGCGGGGGCCAACCTCAGCACCCGGACTGGACCCGCTGCCCTCACCGCACAGTGCTTGCTGTGAGCCCCGGCCTCGGGTACGCCCCGCTGGGCTCAGAGCGAGAACTTCACCGAGGCGGCCCCTACGCTTCTGTGGGCTTCTCGTTGTCCCAGTCCGTGTCGGTGGGAACGGGAGTTGTCCCTCTGCGGGAAGCCGTGGAAACAATGCCCTCGGCATCTCTCGGCTCGCCGCCCAGCACGACGAGATCGAAGGGCTGCGCCGCCAGATCGCTAAGGCTCACGCGGTACGGCAACTACCGCACCGTGTGAGCCGCACGGCACCGTACGGACAATGCAGTTGCACCCTTCCGGCCTTGAAGATCCTTCGGGTCCTTCAGGGCGGAAGCGGGCTCGTCAGCTACTGCGCGCCTGCACGGCGGCTGTCAGCTGGCGGACGCTGGCGGTACGTGGGTGGCGTTCGGTGAGCTCGGTGACGATGGCGCGCATGCTGGGGCGGTCGCGGACCTCGGCCGGTGCTTCCCGGTGAGCTGCGAGCAGGGCCACCGCGGTCTCGTCCGCCTTGCCCCACTGCCACCAGGCCCGCGCCATGTCCGTGTGCAGCCGGCCCCGGCGCTCGGCCGTGGGAAACTGCCCGGGGTGGAGATCCTTGCCCGCGTGGACAGCTGCGCCAGCGTCACCGAGGCCCCAGAGGACTCCGACCTTGTACAGGGCGACGGAGGCCGGGGTCACGCTGAATGTCTGCGGACGCTCATTCCGGTCAGGAAGCAGTTTCGCCGCCCGTTCAGCGGCGCCGATCATCTCCAGGGCGCGGTCACGGTCCCCGGCCTGCGCCGCCGCGTAGGCCACCGTGCAGAGCATCTGCGCGAACGTCGCCGCCTGCGCGGGGGTCTTCAGCCCGGTGGCCTCCACCTTCGCCGCGGCATGAAGAGTGACGCGTTGCGCGGTTGCGCCGCGGTCTTCATGGCGCAGGACGATGCTGAACGCGCGTGCCGAGGCCGCAGCGGCCAGGGGCGAACCAGACAGCTCGGAGAAGATGTTGGACCGGTCAGCGGTGATCCTGCTCGCCGAGTAGCGCCCGATCTTAGACAGGGCCTCGGTGGCAAGGTCGTAGCAGGTGGCGAGCCGTACGTAATCGCCTGCTTCGCCATCCTCGGCGCAGGCGTGGCCGGTGGCGAGGAGATCCGGCAGGGCCAGGACGAGCTTCTTGTGGTCGCCGACATCGAAGAGAGCGCGTGCCCGGCGGACCTGGGTCATGAGGCTCGACGGCGTCGGTGCCGAAGCCGGGCTGGGCAGCAGGGCGAGCGACTCGTCGAGTCCGTCGAGGACGGAGAGCGGCACGGCGAGGCCCACGGCTTGGAGTAGAGAACGGCGCCTCATGTCTTCTTCCGCTTCGGTGTGCCTTCCAGCGTCGGCAGCAACTTTAGTGCGCGGAGGGGGCGTTACGCGCAGAACTGCGGCAAGTGCGCCCGCAGGGATGAACAGGGCCTGCGCGAACTTTCGGATCATGTCGAGGTCGGTGGCGCTGCGGTCTGCGGTCTCCAGTCGGGACACGGCAGAGGCCGAGTACCCGGTCGCCTTGCCGAGGTCGCCTTGCCGCCATCCGAGCTCGATTCGAGCCCAGCGGATGAGGCCGCCTACGTCGCCCGCTTCGACGAGTGCCCGTGCTCTGGGAGAGCCCCAGTTCGGTGCGTGTGCGCGCATCGCAACCCCCGGTCGAACCAGACGCTAACCAACTCACGGTAGCCGCGCCACCACGGGGCGTCGAGGCCGTGTGCGCAACGCGCAAATGGTGTGCGCCCGGCGGGAGTCGGCTGGCCGTTGAGGCCCGGTCGCGGTGTTCTGGACCTGCGCCGTCCGCACCGTCCGCAGAACGCTCTCCTCCGCGAAGCCGTTGCTGAGCGAGGGCGCCAGCACTCAGCGACGGACGGCACGACCCTCCATTCGCACACCGAGAGGAATGATCATGGACAGCCTGCGCAGCACCGAGACCGTGCTCCCCGACGAGGAACTGCTGCCGGTCGAGGTCGGCGGCACCGCCGAGCTGACCGAGGGCCAGGGCGGCGGCCAGAGCGAAGACAAGCGACGCGCCTACAACTGCTGATCCCTCCAGGCGTGGGGGGGGGGGGGGGGGGGGGGGGGGGGGGGGGGCGGGGGGGGGGGGGGGGGGGCGGGGGGGGGGGGGGGGTGGGGGGTGCCTGGTGCGGCTCCGCGTCAGGACCGATCGCGCATG
>NZ_JBVIMX010000001.1:1143296-1233222 GCF_055579625.1 Streptomyces sp. NPDC032721
AGAAAAAGGAGAGAAGGTCGAGGAGGTCGGTTTTGGGGGGGGGGGGGGCGCCCCCCCCCCCCCCCCCCCCCACCACGCACCCTGCGACTCACCGCGAGGCAAACGTGTTCTTCGGAGGCTTCAGCACCACGCACGATGCACGCCTACGGCCTGAGAACGCCGAGTACATCAGCAGCGCTTCGTCGTCCTGGCGGATCGGAGATGCCCCGGCACGCTGTGTGGCGCGGGGCGGGAACCGGCGGATCCTGGTCCTGGGCGCGTGCGGGGCCACCGACCTTGAACTGGCTTCCCTGTCCGACGCCGAGCTGCCAGCCGACATCGCCTGGCGCTGGCCTGGCGTCTACGCGGTCGTCGAAGAACACCCTGACCGCGCATTGCTGCACACCGATCCGGCCGCCACGCTGCCTGTCTATGCGACGCCTTGGCAGGGCGGGTGGGCCTGGTCCACCTCCACCCGGCTGCTCGCCCGGCTTGTCGAGGCGCCCATAGACGTGCAACGGCTCGCCTGCTCCGTACTTGCCCCGTCGGCACCGGCCCTGGCCGGTGCGAAGACCTTTTTCACCGGCATCGAGCAGCTGGCTCCGGGGAGCCGGATCGAACTCCCCGCTGACGGCAGCCGCTTCACGACCACTGTGCAATGGCGGCCCGATCCGACCCCGGGCAATCCGCACCGCCGGCTGCGTGCCGCTCTGGCGGAGGCGGTCGCCCTGCGAGCGAAGGACGCCCCGGACCTGTCATGCGACCTGTCGGGGGGACTGGACTCCACCACGATCGCCGTCCTGGCCGCAGCATCACTGCCAGGCCCCCGACGTCTGAACGCGATCACGGTCCACCCGCAGGGCGATGAGAGCGGGGCGGACCTCAGATACGCGCGCCTGGCCGCCGACGCACACCGCCACCGGATCCGCCACCATCTCCTGCCGCTGACCGCCGAACACTTGCCGTACACCGAGATCACCGCGGTCCCTGCGACCGGAGAGCCCGCGCCCTCGACCCTCACCCGCGCCCGCCTGGTCGGGCAGCTCGACTGGATGCGCCAACACCTGGGCAACCGAACTCATTTGACCGGGGACGGCGGCGACAGCGTCCTGTTCCAGCCGCCCGCGCACCTCGCCGACCTCGTGCGTCATCGCGAGTGGCGGCGCACAGTGGGCGAAACCCTCGGCTGGGCACGGCTTCGGCACACCTCCCTCACCCCGCTCCTGCGCGACGCCGCGGCCCTGGCACGGAGCAGCCGCCGCGACGGACTCCAGGACCTGAGTCGTCACCTCGCCGGGGCGACGCGCCGGGAGGACGGCCGAGGCAACATCTGCTGGTTCACGACCCCGCCCCAGCCCCCTTGGGCCACGCCCGCGGCCCGACGGCTCCTGCTGGACGCGGCGGCCGAGGCAATCGACACCGAAGACCCTCTCCCGGGCCTGGACATATCGGTGCGCGTCCTCATCGAGGAGATCCGCGAGGTCGCCCGCACCGCGTCCGCCGACGCCGAACTCGCCGCCGCATGCGGCACCACCCTGCACAACCCCTTCCTCGACCCGCGCGTCATGGACGCCGTCCTACGCACCCCGATCGAGCACCGCCCAGCGGTCCACGCCTACAAACCCGTCCTCGGCCGCGCGATGCAGGACCTCCTTCCCGAGGCCGTCGCCCACCGCAGCACCAAGGGCAGCTTCAACAGCGACCACTACGCCGGCATGCGCGCCAACCTGCCCGCCCTTATGGCCCTGGCCGACGGCCACCTCGCCGCCCTGGGGCTCCTCGAACCGGCCCACTTCCGTCGCCACCTGCGTCAGGCCGCCATCGGCATCCCGATGCCCCTGGCCACGATCGAGCAAGCCCTGAGCGCCGAGGCGTGGCTCCACGCTTACTACGCCGCCCAGGACCCGCAGTGGACAACACAACCATCGGAGCGTCCCCGTGCATGACCTCCCCCGTTTCGTCACCGCTCCGCGCTACGTCCGGGCCCTGGACTTCGGCCACATCATGGTCCTTGTCGACTACCGCTCCAACCGGGTCCAGTCCCTCTTCCCCGCCGCGGCGGCTCACTGGACGGCAGCCGCCCGCACCGGCCGCCTGGACGCAGTGCCCGCCGGCCTCGTGGCACATCTCCTGACCTCCGGATTCCTCATCCCGAAGTCCGCCGCGACACCCTGGTCAGCCCCCGTCGTGGCCCCACCCGCGCCGCCGAGCTGGGGAGGAGCCGAGCACCCCGCCGGGGCCAGCCGCCCTCAAGGTCCCCGCCGTCACGGCGCCGCCGCAGCCGCCGCTCTGGCCTCCATCCTTGCGATCAAGACCTTGGGCCCCGCCCGGTACACGATGCAGCGCATCACCACCGCGGTGAACGCCACCGCGTCAAGGTGCTGTCGCCCGGCTACCTCCGCTCAGGCAACGGCCGCCGTCCTCGCCGTGCGCCACGCCTGCTGGTATTCCCCAGCCCGAACTGCCTGCCTGGAAGAGTCCGCCGCCACCGTCGTCCTCCTCGCGGCGCGGCGGCTGTCCGTAACCTGGCGCCACGGCGTCGCGCCGGACCCCGTACGACTGCACGCCTGGGTAGAGACTGAGGACGGCACCCCCGTCGCCGAGCCCTCCTCGACGCTCGCCTACACGCCCGCCCTCGCCATCGGAGGCCATCATCAGCACCAGCCCTGAGCCGACCCTGTGGCTCAGCACCGACACCTGTGCTCTCGGTCCCTACCGCGCCGACCTGGTCGAAACGTACTGGCGCTGGGAACAGGACCCCACCCTCCTCGTCGGCTACGGCCGCCAGAGCCCCGAGTCCCTCGAAGCCCGTACCGAGGGCATGACCCACCAGCTCCGCGGCGAGAACATCCGCTTCACCATCTACGACCTGAGCACCGGAACTCCCACGCCCGCCGGCGTCGCCACCCTCCTGCCGGACCACTCCGTACGGACCGCCGAGTACGTGATCATGCTCGCGGCTGAAGCCCGCGGTCGCGGACTGGGAACCGCGGCGACCCGGCTCACCCTCGATTACGCGTTTCACATCACCAACCTGCGGATGGTCTGGCTCAAGGTCCTCGCCCCGAACACCGCCGGCATCCGCGCCTACGAGAAGGCCGGATTCCGCACAGTCGGGGCGATGCGTGAGGCCGGGTACTGGCTCGGTGAGGTCTGCGGCGAGGTCGTCATGGACGCCCTCGCCAGGGACTTCACCGGCCCGTCCGCCGCCCGGGCGGCACTGGGCGATAGCCGCTGACCGTCAGGTTGGACTCGGGTGGCGCCGAGCGGCCGAAGTCGTTCATCACCGAGCAGCGCCGAGGTACCAACATCGTTGTTCGTGCCCGGACGTGGAGGCCGCCTCGGTACGTTGACTCGTCATGAAGCCGTTCACATTTCAGCAGGGCAAGGGGTTATGGGAGGCCGGTCGCGCGCCATCCTTGCTCCACGCGTACTGCACCGTCGATCTCGGCCGCAATCCGGAACTCGGAGAGCTCGTCCGCGGCGTCCGCGAGGCCACCCAGGACGACCCCCTGACCCACGTCGACGACGAGTGGTTCCACATCACGCTCTACCAGCTGAGTTCACAAGCCGCCCACGATGTCCTGGAAGTAGAACGGCAGTCGCTTGCCAGCGAGTTGACCACGCAGATGCGCTCCATCGCCCCGTTCACCATCACGGTCGGCAGCCCTCTGGCGTACGCTACCGGGATTCTTTTTGATCTTGGACCGGACGAGCCGCTGAACGAACTACGGACCGCCGCCACTCGCGCCTTCGAGCTCGTCTACGGTGCCGACGCGACGGCGTACGAGACCGGGGTACTGCACCTGACCGAGTCGTACGCCACGGCCGAGGTCTCCATGGATCACTTCCACCAGATTCACCGGCGCCTGCGCCGCGTCCGCCCGAGCCACGCCCCGCTACGCATCGACTCCATCGAGCTGGTCGACGTCACCGCCAACTCGGAGAAGAAGACGATCACGTGGGACACCCTGGCCACGGTTCCCCTCCTCGGGGACTCCGGAGCGACTACGTGACGCTGGATGCCCTTGAGCCGCACCACGCCGCCCGACCACCCAAGCGGGCGAAGACCGATCACGCCGGAGCAACGACAGAACTCGCCTTAGCCGGCTGCGAGCCGGTCGAACAGTATCCGGGACGGACGTCTATCCCGTTCCTCGTCCGCTGCCTCATCGAAACGTGTCCGGGCCGCAGGCCGTTCCACACCTACCTGAGCCAGATGCGCGCACTGCGCGGCGACTCAGCCTGCCAGCACTGCCGCGCCCGACGCCGGGCGAACGAGCGCCGAGCCGAGATGATCAGCTGTGGCCGTATCCTCCCCCTGGAGGTCATCCACGACGTCAAGCAGCCGGTCCGAGGGTGGTGCATGCGATGTTGGAACGTCGTCGACAAGCCCCGCCTGGACAATATCCGCTCCGGTCAGGGTGGCTGCGAACACTGCGGCGGGAAGAGGCGGTTCACTGAGCGGGAGGCACGGCGGATTGCCAGGGCCTGGGGCTACGATCCGCTGCCCGAGATCGCCTACGAGAACGACACCACGAAGTGGCCCGGCCTATGCCTTGCCCAGGGCCATTTCTGCACGCCCAACCTGAACATGCGGTTCCAGAGCGGGCCGTGCGCTTCGTGTGCCGACTACGGATTCAAGCCCAATCGGCCGGCCCTGCTCTACCTCGTGATCAGCCCCCGCCTGGATGCCGCCAAGATCGGCATATGCGAGGACAGCCCGAAGAACCAGCGGCTGTACGAGCACGGCCGTACCGGCTGGACCCTGTGCAAGGTGATGCAGTTTCCTCTCGGGCGGGACGCGCGCAAGTTGGAGCAGGCCATCGTCAGGTCCTGGCGTGAGCGCGGCTGGACGACGGTCACAGATGGCGGGCTGGCCTACAACGGCTACACCGAAACCGTGTCCCTCCACGTGATCACCGAGGCCGACATCTGGGCTGAAGTCGCTACAGCCGCTTCCGCTCTTCTCGCAGGCGCCTCGGCGCCCCCGCCCATTCCTCTTGACCGTATCGGCCGAGCCCGTTAGCCCCGGCAGTCATGTGTGACGCTGGTCGCATAGGTGGAACTTGGAGGACATCCGATGCGACACCCCGCCACCTTGGCGGAGGCGACACGCACCCCTTCGGCGCACGCTTGGAAAGCGACACGACCTGCGGGGACACAACGTGTGCAGCAACTAACTCGGGCGCGCTGTTGGATCTTTCGCCCGACGCTTCCCGCCCGACTTCTCGGGCTCGGCCTCAATCCGAGCGGGCGACCAACGCGCCGCGGCGACCCTCGATGGTGACCTCTGACCCGTCGGCGTCAGCCACATGGGCTGCCAGTGCTTCGCGTACGTGGACCTGGACGGCGGTGTACTCGCTGCTGCCATAGACCGCCAGCAGGTCGTCGCGCTCCACCTGACCGGTGCCCGGCACTGCCGGGCACCCCTGCAGCACCGACGCTCCGTGGTGCTCGACCAGCCGGTCCGCTGCGCTGAGTACAACAGCACGGACGGCCGTAGCCGGGGCGCTGTCAGCGCTCGCCACCTTCGCCTGCTCGGTGATCGCGGCAGCCAGCAGGACCACCGCTCGGGTGTGGCGGGGCTCTTCCATCCGGTCGGCAGATCCATAGGCGTGCCACCGCAGAAGCTGATCGGCTGCGGAGGCCGCGAACTCCCAAAGCGACTCCGGCGCGTGGCCATCCGCCCGTACCCGCAGCCGGACCCGGGGCTTTCCTTCGCCCACGATGTCCAGCGCCTCCGGCCAGGGCACGGCCTGGTGCGGCCCTGGGCCTTCGCGAATCCTGCGCCGGCCTTCTGCGTCGGTGTCCCAGGCGTAGTACCACGCCTGCAGGGCTGCCGTGGACACCTCGGGCGGCAGGTGCTCCCCGCGCTCTCCCAGCTCGTTCACCCGCACCACCATTTCCTGGCAGGATGGTATTTCCCCCCACGGGTACAGGGCGATGGCTTCGGGCCTCCCCCGGCCGTCCACGAGTGTGATGGCCCCGCAGAAGGGCGCACCCGCCCGCACACTGGCCAGCTGGGCGGTCACGGACATCGCAGGGTTGCGCAGCACGATCAAGTCGTCGATCATCCCCGTGCGTACCCATCGGTCCTGTCGTTCGTACGCGCCCCACAGCCGCGCCTTCTCAGCCGGAAGCCAGTTCCTCGTATGCGCCAGCACCACCTCGCGCGGCGGCAACGCCGAGGCCGCCAAGAACACGCCGCACCCGTCCGGGGCCGCGGGCTCGTGGCATTCCGACCAGGGGTAGCTCATGACGTATACGCACGGAACCCGGCCAACGGCGGCCTCCGGCGCCGGACCGTACACGACGCGGGACAAGGGCACACGCCAGCCATCCATCAGCCCTTCCTTCACTGCCCTGGCCATCGCGGTCACGAGTGTCCCTTCCCTGGGAGTGGCATCGCCCACGGTCCATGGGAGCGCTGTACCACGAGCGCAGAATGCGCGCGCGCTGGACCGTCTGCGCCCAGGCGGGCATCGGTCGCGCGACGCATGTCCTCCCCGATGTCCATGGGCGGGACGGTACGTGATCCCTGACCGGCTACGTAAGGCCGTCCCAATCGACTGCCGGGCGGGAGGGGCCCGGCGGCCAACGTGTGTGCTCCACGTTTCGGATCTCTACCCGGTACGGCACCCATGCCTCCACAACCGTCATCTCGGCGGGTGGCAAAGGGAGTTCCGCCCACAGCACCCTGTCATCCCGTAGATCGGTAGCGCTCAGCATCCACCAGTACGCCCAGCCCAGCACAGCTGGGCCGAACAGAGCCGTCGGCGCCCCTTTGTCCGTCGACGTCATGGTGAACATGTACCCGTTGCACCCCCCTGAGCCGCTGGGTGCGGCCCGGTTGTCGCGCAGACGGATTCCGACCAGGCACCGTCCGGGGTCTTCAGACAGCACGGCGGCCACCACCACCTCGTGGTGGCGGGTCATCAGGTCGTCCAGCGCCAGCTCTTCGGGGTAATCCGGCAATGCCATCCCCACAAGAGACTCAGCCCCATGGGCCCATTGCTCGCGCGCGCGGATGCTCGACTCGTACCGGTCACGCATCGCTGGGCTCCACGACGGTGGAATGGCCTCTCGCCAAACCCCCGCCGGCGGGGGCACCAACACTGTCCGAAACAGGTCGAGGCTCGCAGGGAGTTGCCCCGGGGGGATGGCCTCGTGCACCCCGGGCGCCATCGGCGGGACGAGGGAGATTGCCGATTCCGGGTAGTGCGCCGGGTACCGCGTGATATGTACCGACAGGCCCTCGCCCTCGCGGCGGCCGTCCTCCACGTGAGCGTCCACGCGTGCCGCCCCCACCCGGGCACCGGGATACAGGGCGACCAGGGGGTCGGCCGATTCCCACGCGTCAGACCTGACCACCGACACCCTCCCCAAGGCCGTGCAGGATCAACAGAGTTCCGTCCACCATCATTCTTGCGGCCTTCACGGGTTGGAACGCAAGACAACGTCGGTACTCGCTGTCTTCTTCAGCGGCGTACCCACCTCACTATGGGCCTGCCGGTAGGTGAGCGCCCAACCGAAGCGGAATTCCCGCGCACCAAGGCGGCGTCCTCGGAGACAGGCGCATCGATCTCCAACGGGGGTCTCGATGCTCGATTCAGTGCCCCCCCCCTGCTGGTGCATACCGCGAGCACCCGGGGCTGCCCGCTCCTCAATTGGCTGTGGAGGTCTGAACAGGAGTCGATTCGCGGTGCGTCTCGGCATGACAAAACACGATCGCTCTGACGGAGTTCCTCCCTCACGACGGCTCGACCGCCGGACTCGACCACCCCTCCGTCGCCGTCTTCTGGCTCGGCAGGCGGCCAAGCCTGAACCACCTCAAAGCGGGAACAGGCCGAACGGCCACGGCGCCGTTGTCTCCGGCGACGACTGGGTTCCCGCACCGCCAAGGAGACCGCGGGCGGCACTAGGCACTCCTCGACCGCCGCTGATGGTCTCCCAGGTCCCCGCAGGGTGCAGGCGCACACCGAGACAGCGGACCCGCATGCGTGCGTCGCGGTGTGCCAGCGGGTGCTCGCAGACCGCGACGCCGCTGGCTACACTCGTCGACCATCCGATCACGGATGCCCGTCCGCCGCGGTCACAGGTGCCCACCAGCACGCACACTCTCTGGAGGCCGCCCCATGACCGTGCCCCTGCTCCTCGTCGACGGACACAACCTGCTGCACCGGGCCTGGTTCGGATTCGCCGCGCGCGTCCTCACCCGGGACAAGACTCTGGACCGTACGGGGGTCTTCGGGTTCGCCGCCCTGCTACGCAAGGCCCAGGCCCAGCACGCGACCGGCTACGAGATCTTCGTCGCCTTCGACTCCGAGACCGGTACCGACAAACGCACATCGCAGGACAGCACCTACAAGGCCCATCGCCCGGCGCCCGACCCGGGGATGATGGAATCCGTCGCCTACGTGAAAGCCGGTCTCGACGACAGCGGGGTGCGGTGGATTGAGCACGACAGCTGTGAGGCCGACGACGTCGTCGCCACCCTCGCCGCCCGCGCCCGCGCCACCGGGCGGCGGGTGGACATCATGAGCGCCGACAAGGACTTCATCCAGCTCCTCGCCGACCCGTACGTCCGTCTGCTGAACACTGGGATGCGCGAGGACCTCCGCTACACCTCGGGCGAGCACATCGAGCCCCGCTACGGGGTACGCGCCGAGCAATGGCCGGACTTCAGAGCGTTGACCGGCGACCCCTCGGACGGCATCGCCGGGGTGCGCGGCGTCGGCCCCAAGACCGCCGCCCGTCTCCTGGCCGGCGGGCGCCGACTGGAGAACATTCCCGCCGACGACCTGCGCCCGGCCTGGGCAGCACAGTGGAAGCAGGTCCGCCGCTGGCGCGAGATGATCACCCTGGCCACGAAGGCGGACGTTCCCGAGAACCTTCTCACCGCAATGGCAACCGCCCCGCTGCCCAGCGCACCCGTGCTCCTGGAAGCCCTGGACCTGTGGTGAGCGGGACTGTGCTGTGGGACCTCGACGGCACGCTCAGCCACCGATGGCACGGCGCCTGGGCCGAATGCCTCCTGGAAGTCCTCGACGCCCAACACCCGGGCCACTGGTAGACGTTCCCCGCCATATGCGACGCGCTCGCGGTCGGCTTCCCCTGGCACACTGCCCACGGACTATTCGCGGGCTGGGCATGCATCCACCGTGCCCCGGGCCTGGCAGATCCGCATCCGGACGCCCGACCGTTCGACTCGTCGTGCCCGCGCCGGTCGATGCAATACCGTTGGGTGGGAGGGAAAGGGGGCCAGTGCGACGAATGCCCACGTCACGCACGGTCGGCGAGCGCCGGGCGGAGGGGTCGTTCGCTGCGACCTTCTTCGCCCTAGGGGCAGCCGTTGCGGCGCTGGCTGCAACGAGCGCGTTCGTCGTGCGCTCTCAGCTGCTGCACGAAGAGCATGCAACGGCGTACGCCGTGATCTTGATCGTGCCTCTGGTCACGTCGGCCGTGGTCTTCGCCGCGGCAAAGGTCGCCTTCGCCCGCCGCCCGGCTCGCTGGCAGCACGCGATTGCCGCAACGGCCGTGCTCGCCGGCATCACCGTCTCCGCAGCCCCCGTGGCTGAGCGATCTTTCCCGGATCCCATGGCACGCTTCGATCGTGAGCTGGGCGGCCCGGGGCAATGCCTGCACCACAGCCCCTACGCCAGCGAAGATCAGTTTCCGCAAGCCGCACAAATCGTCTTCGACCCCTTGCTGCCTGGCCGGATGATCATCACGCCAGCGAAAGAGACAGCGCCGCCTCTGCGCCTGGACCATGCCGTCCGAGGCGGAACCCACGCCTTGACGCCGGCCGACGCACAGTCCCAGCAGATCCTGGCATCCCACCGCTGCTGAATGGCTGACCAGCCAGCCCACCGCATGCGTCCCCACCCTGCGCCGAGCGCACGGTGGACACCTGCCGAAGAACGGAGGCCGGCGGGCGGGCCACGCAAAGCCAGCGCCCCATCGTCACCGATCGATTCGTGACCTGACTGCTGCACCACCTCGGCCTCTCCGATGCCGAGGCGCTGGCCGACCGCCTTTCGGGGACGGTCACGTGGCGGGTGCAACCTCCAAGCCTCTGAGAATCTCACCGGCGTAGCCAGTTCCGTGCCCGTGCCCCGGTAGCCGATCGGTCAGGCAGCGTCGGCAAAGGGGACAAGGAGCGCCGCACGGTCTGCCAGCGTGCACTCGTGTCCGGGGCGCTGACGCGTACAGTCCGCTGCGTGCGCGGCGCAGATGAGGTCCGACCAGAGTCGCAGTACGACGAACATCGGTGCGTCCGGTGCGTAGATGGCAAGGCGCTTCACGTAGAAGCCCACGCCTTCCAGTGCGGGCGGGGAGACGAAGTCCGTCACGATTCGCACCACCGCCTCGCGGTCCCGGATAAGGGGCAAGGCGCGGGTGTACGGGAGGGTGTGGATCATCTCAGCGCGGGTGCCCGCCTCCCGGGCAAGCGAGTGGAGCACCGCACCGAGGACGTACACGGCAGCGCTCCTCCCGTCCAGCGCGTCGGCTCGGATGCCTGTGTGGTCGCACGCTTGCCGCCATCCGTCGCGCACGTCGGCCGCTTGCTGGGGGTCATGGGTCTGCCACCAGGCGTGCATCAGCCCAGCTTGAGCCAGGCACGCCTCGGGCAGGGTCTGCGCGCTGGCTCTGGCCCGGTCGCGGGCGGACTGATAGGCGTCGCCGGTGTACGCGGCAATGACGTGGGCCGCCGTCCGTGATGCCTCGCAGCGCTGTGCCACGGTCATCTGCACTGCTACGGCCGCCGGGTCAGCCGTCTCGGTGATCGCGCGGACCAAGGAGCGGAACTCGCGGCCGGGGCCGTCCGTCCCGCCAGTCAGGTCGTCCGGCAGGGCCCCGTCGTGCAGCACAGCTGCAGTCCGCCGTGCCATCGCCACCAGAAGCCCGACGGCCGCCGGCTCGGTCAGGCCGTCGAGGAGGCTCTCCGCGCATGCCGTGCACCCATCGCCAGCGGCGCCGAGTACCAGTCCGAGCTGCCGTCGGCTGTGGTCGCTGATCCGGTCCCGGGGGTCGAGGGTGACGGGAATCTGCGGGTGCTGATGGGGCACGGCTCTTGCCTCTCGGTCACTCCAGGGTGGTGGCTGGTCCGGACGCCTCCAGTGTCCGTTTCGCACTGTCATGCGGCAATCCGAACAACATCGGCACGCGCCGCAGTGGAGCGGAAGTGCCGGGCGACGGACAGAAGGGCGTCGTTGTCGTCCCGCGGGCGGCTGGACTGTCGCTCGGCGTCGGCCAGGCCCACAGTCCGGGCCGGGTGTAGGCCACGTGTACGGGAAGCGATCCCGGCCCTGATCTGATCGGCGGTGACGGCAGCAAGCAGTTCGTCGCCGGTCAGGCCGGCCTTGCGATGCCGGGCTTCGCTCTCTTCCCTGACCTGTGCATCGAGGTAAGGGAGGATCCGGTAATGGCCGTCGCGGATCTCGATGGTGCGCCGGTAGAGCTTGATGGCGATGCCGGAGAAAAGCCGGCGGTCGGACTGTTCGATCGGCAGCACGGCCTTCGGGGCCTCGCTGTAGTACGCGAGCCACAGCGGACGCAGGCCGTGATGGACGCGGTGCTGGCGGATCCAGCGGCGCAGATGCTGGGCGTGGTCGGCGCCTGTGGGGATCAGCCAGCCCGCCAAGGTGAGCAGGGCACCGCCGTCGCCGCAGATCCACGCGAGCGTCTCCCACGCCTCGAAGCTGCCGCCGAACTGGCTGGCGATCACGTTGCCGAGCCGCACGGCGCTGGAGCCGAGCGTGACGAGAGCGCCGACGGTCACGAAGCGCAGGCCATTGCGGACCGATGCGCGGGCACTTCGGCGGGCCAGGCGCCAGCACGCGTGCGCAAGAGCCAGCTCTCCGAGGGAGTAGGCCGTGCAGTACACCGTGAGGTATACGGCGTGCCCCCCGTCGGGCGAATAGTAGAGAGTGAAATCCCGCAGCCTCTGCACCGTCGGCGAGAACAGCAGGAACACCAGCCACAGGACAACGACCACGGCGCCGCCCGTGATGATCCAGCGCCGTGCCACCCGCCGGGCGACCTCCGGCGGCGAGCCCCAGTGGGTCAGCACCACCTGCTGGCAGGCGAGCAGGGCGAGTACACACCCCTGGGACATCGGGACCGTGACATTCGCGGTCCCCAGCGCCTGGTCGACGACCCGGCCTGTCCAGACGAGGGCGAAGAAGAACGACAGCCCCGAGAGCAGGAAAACGCTCGCCAGCGCGCGGGAGGCTGGGTCCTTGCGGCGGACCGGAAGATCGCGCAGCAGACAGAGGTAACCCGCCGCCGCCACGCACAGGCAGACGATGTGCGCGATGTTCTTCATCCTCGGGTCTCCCGCCGGCGCAGCAGCGTACGAGTGACCCGGTCCTGAACCTCATCACCGGAGGACTCGTCGCTGCGCAGCCGGTAATCGATGATCCGGCGCTGCAGAAGATAGGCGAGGCGCTCGGCGTCGCGCTCCGCTTCCTCCTCGTAGTCGGTCCGACCCAGCATCAGCTGGACCGTGGCCAGGTCCAGGCCCGGGAAGTGCTTGGGGCCCAATGCCGATGCTGGCCGGGACTCGTGATGCTTGAGAAGAAGGTGCGCAAATTCGTGCGCGAGGCCATGGTCCAGGAGCTCTGGATCGACCCGTGGGTCGAAGTAGACGTCGATGACGTTCTTGCGCACGACGCAGGCCGCGACCATTTCCTGTTCGCGCGGCTTCAGAACTACTGTGCGGCCAGTGCGACGTGACACCTCGTCAACAAGTTCGCGAATATTGAGGACGTCCGGCAGGTCCAGCTCGGCCAATATGTCTTTCTGGCGCCGACGGGCAGGCCACATTCTACAGTTCCCCTGCTTGATCATTCTTGATGAAGTGCAGCCGCGCTAGGGCTATTTGACGGCCGGAAGGCCCTCTTTTTTCCGATACATGTCCAGCAGGCCCGTGACCGCTGCCTGGCCATCCTCGGAGACATCCGAGAGACGGAGCATGATGCTCTCGATCCCTTCATCCCTCATCAACCCCACGTCCTCCAGAGTCCTGTTGGACCGCTCCGCAACCTGGTCGCTGAACCAGTACAGCAAGGGAACCCCGAAGAACGCTGCCAGAGCCACAAGTTCACTCATCCTTGGGTCGGTGGCCTTGCCCTTGCGGAGGTTGAAGAAATGCGTGTGGCTCATCGACAGCAGTCCGCGCTCCGCCATGCGGGCGACCACTTCTTTGTCGCTATAGGGGCCGCGACCAGGCGGGTGCACCGTGTAGTGAAGGTGCGAGAGGCGCTCGCGGAACACATCCGCATCCCACCCCGGCACCTCTTCCTCAGTTTCTTCCATGATCCTTTTCCCGTACGCTCGATAAACGTCACTTTACGCCATGGATTTCGTTATCTAACACCTGTTGACGCACTGCCCCTGGTGTGGAAAGTTCTCCCTGTCACCGAAGATCGACACGAGTCACCCCTTCGGCCACAGGCGCCATCCCTGTATTTACAGGGGGGACGCGATATGGCTGCGTGATGCAGGACACGTTTCCAAAGCGACATACATCACGTCGCCCCATTCGTCGGCCATCGGAAGGTCCGGAAGTGTCATCGCCAGCAGGATGTTCCAGGCAATCCGCGCATCGAAATTCAGCGCAACTGGATTCCCCTCAAGGTGCCACTGCGCAGGAATCAGATACCTGTCGCCTCGTCGGCTTTTGTGGGATTAGAGTCCTCACGCATCAGTTGCGCCTTAGCAGTTGACGTCTTGTCAGAAGTCCTTGAGCTATGTATGGACTGTCCCGGCGCTTCTGCATATGTTCATCGTCGCTCGTAGGGCAGACCCTGCGAGTGATGGGCATCACGGCAAGAAGCCTCGACAGGCGGAGTGACGCCCGGAAAAGCAGCGGCGTCCGAGAGCGGAAACTCTCGGACGCCAGCCACCGAATGGAGACCTGCCCCGGCAAGGGCACGGAACCCACCTACTGCCGCACCGACCCTTCGCACGGGCACACCGGCGCGGCGCACTTCAAAGGAGAGTGTTGCATGTCAACCCCCCTGCGCGAAAGGTCGGACGAACCGGCCCGCGCGACGGCCCCCGGTTGCGCGCCGGTCGTGCCGGCAACGCGAGGACACCTCCGCTGGAGCGGGGGTACTGCCTGATGGCCCGCATTCGCACCATCAAGCCGGAGGCATTCGAGTCGGAGTCCTTGGCGGAGTGCTCGGTGACGGCAGAGAGAACGTTCTTCGGGCTGCTGACCCAGGCCGACGACGAAGGCCGCCACCGCGACCATCCCGCAATCATCGCCGGACGGCTGTGGGCGCTACGGCCCGAGCACACGCCCGCACATGTCGCCCACGACCTGGACGAACTGGCTGCCGCCAAGCTGATCTGCCGGTACGACGGCTGCGACGGGCGCACGTACCTGCACGTGACGACCTGGCAGCAGCACCAGAAGATCAACAAGGCCACGGATTCGCGGCTGCCCAAATGCCCGCGCCACCACGGCCCGAAGCTGTGCGGCAAGTGCCAGTCGACGACCTGCGCCAGCATCGCGCGCACGGCCGCGCACCCCGCCGCGGAAGTCCCCGAACCGGCACGCCGGGAGGACTCCGGGAATGCTCCGGGACCCCTCCAACCTCCACTTTCAGCCGATTCGCCCCCCAAGCCCGAGACGGCGGGGAGCCACGCCGCCGGGAATGCCGCGTCCGGGAGCGACGCAGGACCTGCTTCCGCCGAGCCAGGCAAACTCGCAGGTCAGAGGCTTGTACTGGTCCGCTCCGGGAACACTCCGGGAGGACTCCGGGAGGACTCCGGTCCTGGATCTAGGATCTTGGATCCTGGATCAGTACCTACGGGGCGCGAGACGCCCGGACCTGAGCCCCTGCCTGGATCGGTCTCTGCGAAGGACCTGGTCGCCGAGTACGCCAGCGGCTGCCGCCGCCGCCCGCCGAGTGACACGCTCGGCCTCCTGGGGCGCAAGATCAAAACGCTGCTCGACGAGGGCTTCGAGACAGAGCACATCCGTACCGCGATGGGCAGGCTGCGGGACAAGGGCCTGCACCCGAGTGTGCTGCCGAGCCTGGTGAACGAGGTCGTGAACGCCTCGCCGCCGTCCTCCGCCCCCGGCGCGGCGCCCTGGGCCACCGGCGCCCGCCCTGCGTACACCCCGTACTTCAACCCGACCGAGCCCACGGGCACCTTCGGAGGCCGACTGTGACCCGCACCCGCCTCGCCGATCCGCTGCCCGCCGTCTCCGACCGGCTGCAGGCCCGGCTCGCCGCGAAGATTGCCTCGCTGGGGATCGACCCCACCAGCGCACCGCTGCCGGACACCCCGGAGCCGATCCCCGCCCTGGAAGCCGCCCAGCGGCGCATCCCAGCCAGTTACCACGAGGCCGTCGCCTCCCACCCCGACGTCGCCCAGTGGGTGCGGACCATCGCCGCCAGTGCCGAGCTCCCGCACACCAACGCTCTCCAGCCGCACCACGGAAGCGGCGGGCGCCGGGTCCTCGCGCACGGGCCCTCGCTGCTGCTCTGGGGCGACACCGGGGTCGGCAAGACCCACCAGGCGTACGGGGCGATCCGCTCGCTGACCGCAGCCGGGTGCGCAGTGCGCTGGCAGGCCATCAAGGTGATCGACCTCTACGCGCAGATGAGCCCGCGCCCCGGCATCGACGTGGAATGGCTGCTGCGCGACCTCATGAGGATCCCGCTGCTTCTGCTGGACGACCTGGGAGCCGGGAAAGCCTCGGAGTGGCGTGAGGACCTGGTCTTCCGCCTGCTGGCCTGGCGCGACGAGCACCGCCTGCCGACGCTGATCACCAGCAACCTTCCGCCACTGCGCACCCAGGAGATGGACCCGCGCCGCAAGGTGCTCCGCGAGCAGGTCGGCGACCGGATCCTGTCCCGGCTGTCAGGCATGTGCTCGGTCGTCGAATTCACCGGCCCGGACAGGCGCTTCCAGCGCCGCTGACCGCGCCCCAGCCCCTGCAGCTCCCCTTTTGCCGCAGCCCGCTGCCGCCCTCGCTCCGCCTCCCCGCCGTCGCCGCCCGCGCCCGCCAGCCTGCCCTGGTGCCGTGCTGCCCGCCGACCGGCCGCCGAGGCGTACCCGGAGACCACTCATGCGCTTGATCACCACCAACACGACCCCGACGCCGACGCTGCGGGGTATCGCCGACCACAGCTGGCAGGCACGCGGCATGTGCGCCGGTCTGGGGCCCGACGAGGCGGACGCCCTGTTCCACCCCCTGCCCCGCGACCACGCGGAAAAGGCCGAAGCGAAGTCGATCTGCGGGCGGTGCCCGGTCCGCCAGGCGTGCTTCGACTATGCCCTCGACCACGACATCAAGGCCGGCATCTGGGGCGGGCTGACCTACGCCGAACGCAAGCCCTGGCAGAAGAGGCGCGACCAGCGCCTCGACTACAACCGGGTACGCGCGGTCTTCACCGGCCGCGACGTCCACCTGACCAAACCGGAGAAGGACACCGCCATCCGGCACGCCGCCGCCCGCGGCTGGAGCGCCGAGCGCATCGCCTACACGCTGCGGCTCGATCTCGACTACGCCCGTGACCAACTGCGCGAAGCCGCCAAGGACATTACGGACCGCGACCGGTACTGGGACCTCTACGAGCAGGCCAATGCCGCCACCCCGGCCAAGGGCAGCAAGAACGACGGCCGGAACCGGAACACGAACACCGCCAAGAAGACGAAGAAGGCAGCGCATACGCCCGTTCCCGGCCACGTGCACACCACGAAGCTGATCGCCGAACTCGGAGAGGCTGCATGACGGAAACCCCCGCCCCCGCATCACCCACCGGCGCCCGCGTCGTCACCGGCTGGGACCGTGCCGCCATCATCGTGCTCGGCATCGCAGGCTGCGCCCTGTCGTACGACGCCCTGCAGCAGATGGCAGAAGCCATCCACGTCCGAGGCCCCCTGACCTACTTGTTCCCCTTCGTGATCGACGGGTTCATCGCCTACGGAGTACGCGCGCTCCTGGTCCTGTCCCACGCCCCCATCCGCGCCCGGATCTACGTCTGGACGCTCTTCGGGACCGCCACCGTGGCGAGCATCTGGGCCAACTCCCTGCACGCGGTCCGTCTCAACCAGCAGCGAGAACACGACGGGCTCCAGCTCGGGGACACAGTCGTAGCCGTCCTCTCCACCCTGGCTCCGCTCGCTCTGGCCGGCGCCGTCCACCTGTACATCATCATCACCCGCCACCACCCGCCCGTCACTCCGGGGACCGGGACCGAACGGGACATCGCAAGCGGGGACCACGGAGCGGTCCCCCGGAGTACCCCGCAGGACACCGGGGACCGGCGTACGCGCTGGCTTCACCCGGTCCCGGACTTGAGCACGGTCCCCGACCCGGGGACCGGTCCCGCCCAGCAGGCGGGGACCGGGGACGGGGGACGGCCGGTGCGGGGGACCGTCCCCACCGTCCCTGCCACCGGCGACCGGGGACCGGTCCCCAAACGAGACGGGGACCGAATCGGATCGGGGACCGGGGACCGTCCCGCCGGGACGGCACCGTCGCCAGCAGGCAGGGACCACGCTTCGACTGCGCGAACTGGGGACCGCCGCTCGGTCCCCGACGACACCACTGGCCACGGTGGGGACCGGTCCCGCACCGTCCCGTCCCCGCAAGATCCCCCGGGGACGGTCCCCAGCCCGGGAAAAGCGCCCCGCCCCGCGCCGGGACCGGTCCCCACACCCGGTCCCTGGGACGGGGGAGGCACGGTCCCCGGGGCCAACGCCGCTGACGAACACGCCCGGACCGCCCCGGGGACCGGTCCCCAACCGGCCCGCCCCCGCCCGGTCCCCGGCGGCGAGCCCCTGAACGGGAACGGGGACCGAACCGAGCCGAACGCCGCTGAGGCGCAGAGCACTACCGGTCCCCGGCACCCCAGCGTCCCGAAGCCTCCGCAGGCCACGCGGCGGTCCCCCACCCGCCAGGGGAAGGGGACGGCACCACGGCTCTCGGACAACCAGATCCTCGCCCGGGTCCGTCCCCACGTCCCCGCTCTGCTGACCCGGGACCGCAACGAATCCATCACCCGCACACAACTGCGAGAAATCCTGCGGGACCAGGACATCGCCCTCCGCAACGAACGGCTCACACCGATCCTCGGCCGCCTGCGCAACGAGACCAGCAACCGCACCCCCAAGAGGAGCACCGCACGATGACCACCTGCCACCGATTCGGCCTCATCAAATCCGGCTTCGAACAAGAGATCCGCTACCTGGGCACCCACGCCCAGGCGCACCAGGACACCCCCGCCGCGAAGGCATCCGCCCGGATCGCGCTCGGCGCCAAGCAGCGGATGGCGAAGTCCCTCGCCCGGCACTACGAAAGATGCCGCGAATGCGGATGAACCATCCGTAAGCGCAGCTCACTTGTCCGCCTCCTGCACGTAACCGACGCGGCGGCCCGGCACACGGCCGGACCGCCGCCCCTTCGACCGGAGTCCTCCCCCGTGCCCCACCACCCCCGTACCCGCGCGGTGTCCGCCGCCGAGGCCGACGCCTGGGCCGAAGTACTGGTCCGCCGACGTCTCCTGCACACCGCCCTTCGCACCCCGACCGGCCAGTGGCTCGTCCAGCACTCCCCCGGCTCCCCCGTCGGCGTGCTCACTGGGCCGGCAGACCTGCTCGCTCTCGCTGCCGAAATCCAGCGCACCGCCCGCACGGAAGGGGCCCGCATCCGATGACGCGCGTCCATGAACCCGCCCCCCACCAGCCGGAGGGTGGTGACGCCTCGTCGGTGGGTACGGGAGCAAGATGGAGGTTCGGACACTCCCCCGCTGGGGGAGTGTCCGAACCAGGCCCCGTCCCAGGGGTGACGGGGCCCGACCAGCGCCAGGGGGCGCTGGTCGGGGAGGCTGCGACCGAGGGCGGATCGCAGCCAGGAACCTCCCGGTCCGGGCGGCCCAAGGGAAGATCACGCCCGCGCGACAAGAAGCAACGTCGCGCCCACAGCGTCCGTCTCAACGGACCCGAGTACGCGCTCATCCAAGCCGGTGCCGATGCCGTGGGCATGAGCACGGCGGGATTTCTCGCGTACGCCGGCCTGGCCATGGCCCGCGACCAGTCCCGTACCGCCGTGGCCATCGCCACCGAACGCGACGTGCTCACTGAGCTGTTCGCCATTCGCCGCCAGCTCGGCTGGGCGGGCAGCAACCTCAACCAGGCTGCCAAGGCCCTCAACTCCGGTGGTGAAGTGCCCTATCTGACGTCTGTCGTCGCCGACATCAAACGCGCGGCCGAAGCGGTGAGACGAGCAGCCGACCGAGTCGCCAACCCACAGGAGCAAGATCCCGCTTGATCCCCCAGGTCCACAAGCAGGGCAGTGACACCCTCGGCTTGATCAAATACCTCTACGGCAAGGGCACCCACGAGGAACACGTCGACCCGCACCTCGTCGCCTCATTCGACGGTATGGCCCCCGACCCCGGCCGTGACCCCGAAGCCACAGAGCGAGATCTCCAGCAACTTCTCGACCAGCCCCTGCACCTGCTCCCCGCCGCACAACGTCCTGAGACGCACGTATGGCATCTGTCCGTACGCAATGCCGCCGCGGACCGCATCCTGACCGACGAGGAATGGGGAAAGATCGCTCGCCGCATGGTGGCCGCGACCGGCATCGATCCCGGCGACGGAGCGGGCTGCCGCTGGGCGGCCGTGCGCCATGCCGATGACCACATCCACATCGTGGCCACCCTGGTCCGCGAAGACGGCCGCCGCCCCAACCACCACCGCTCCGGTAAACGCGCCCAGGCCGAGGCCCGTCTCCTCGAAGTCGAATACAACCTGCAGCGAGTCAACCCCGGGGATGGCACCGCCGCGACGAGACCCACCAGTGCCGAACGGCACAAGGCCCAACGCCAGGGGCGCCACCGCACCGCTCGCGAGGAACTGCGCGAGACCGTACGCCGCGCAGCCGCCGGGACCCTTGGCGAGACCGAGTTCTTCGCCAAGCTCGACGCCGCCGGACTCCTCGTGCAGAAGCGCGTCGCCCCTTCCGGTGACCTCCTCGGTTACAAGGTCGCCCTCACCGACGACCGCAACAAAGACGGCCAGCCCATCTACTACCCCGGCTCCAAACTTTCCCCGGATCTCTCCCTACCCCGGCTGCAACACCGCTGGGCCAACCCCGACTCTCCTCTCGCCGAGACCGTCAACTCCCCTACGGGCGAGCGCCCGACACGTTCACGGCCAGACCCGGCAACGGCGCGACGCCGAGCCTCCGGAACGACATGGCAGGCCATCCTCGTCCTCGACCAGGGCGACGACGCGGTAATCGCCGGCCAGATCGCGGCGACCGGGGAAGTACTCGACGCCCTCGCCAAGACGTCCGCCGCCCACACCCGCACCGCCCTGCGCGAGGCCGCCGCCGCGTACGAACGGGCCTCCCGTTCCCACGTCAGGGCCGTACGCGGGCACGACTGGGGCCTGCGCCGGGCTGCCCGCGACCTCGTCCGGGGCGGCCTCGCCCTGGGCCGGGGGGAAGACGCGGCCAGCACCGCCATGCTGATTGACATGGCGATCTTCCTAGTTGTCGCCGCTGGCCATTGGCACGCCCGCAAGGGACACGCCCAGCAAGCCGCTGCCGCCCAGCAGGCCGCCGAACACCTGCGTGCCGCCTACCGGGAGGCAGCTGGACCCACGCTGGCCGCGCTCGCCCATCGAGGCCGCCGTCTGCCCGCACCACTGCGCCAACGCCAGGCCGCCCATCTTCGCAACGCGGTCCCGGAGTTGGCCGAGGCAATCCTGCGCGAGTCCGGCTGGGCAGCTCTGGCCGCCACGCTCGCCGAAGTCGAGGCCGCCGGGCTCGAACCCGCCGCCCTGCTGGCCGAAGCTGTCGGCCGGCGGGAGTTGGCGAGCGCGGATTCAGTCAGCGACGTCCTGGTATGGCGGCTGCGCCGCCTCGCCGATCTGCCCGCGGACGCACCCGCCGAACCGCTCACCGCCATTCGTCCAAACGCCCGTTCTGCGGCCTCGCCCGACCGGCCGCACGGGCGGCACCAGACGCCAAAGGCACTCTGAAGTTCGCAAGTTGCCGCTGGTCAACCGGTTGCGGCACTGTCATGGTGGCACCCAAGGCCAAGGAGAGGGAGACGAACGTGTTCCACCCGATACGTGCACGCAGACAGGCCCGCGAAGACCAGCGCCTCCAGGACGGTTGGGCGGCACAGGTCCAGGAGCTGCGGAACCAGGCGCCGCCCCTGCCCGATTTCCTGCCCGCCCAGGCTGCGCCGGTTCCGGCCGAGCTGCCGACGGCACCGGTGGTCGACGACTTCCTTCCTCCCGACCTGATTGCCCCCTCCCGCACCAAGATCGCGGGGATGCTGTTCGCCTGGAAGGGGCCGCTCGTCCTCGACGGCGACGTCCACGCGTGCGCCCAGTGCGGCTCGTACCGAGGCTGGGTCGTCATGCACTACCGCGATGCGGTGTGGCTTCGCTGCCCGGCAGGCCACGAAGCCGTGCAACCCGAACTGGATACCGCGTGGTTCAACCGGCACTCCGGACCCATGATCCACCGTGATGCCACCCTCTCCGAAAGCCTCAAGCGCGTCGGGCACTGAGGACACCCCGCTTCCACGCACGAAGGCCCCGCCCCCACCCGCATACAAGCGGATGGGGGCGGGGCCTTCTACGTACTCGGCGGGAGTCCGGCCATGGAGTCAGACAGGCTCATGCCGGATATCCGTCACCCCGGCGGGGACGAGCAGCTGCTGCCAGTCCCGAAGGGAGTTGAGCATCCGGTGACGCCATGACAGTGCGAAGCGTGGGCAGTTGCTGCAGGTCTGGTGGGTGGTGCACCCGGGCATGGGTGGTTGCTTGGTTGCGTTGAGGGACCAGGCGAGGGAGTCGGAGCTGTAGAGCCGGTGGCCGATCTGGCGCAGCCCGGTCGTCTTGACCCCGAACCCGTGGAGTCGAATGCCCCTGGCCGACAGGGCTTCGACGATGCGTACCACCTCGGCGGTGCGCTGGCGGCGGCACACCGAGCCGAGGCCGACCACCTTTTCCAGCGTGAGGTCGACGCCCACGTCAGCGTAAAGGTCCGCGCAACGCTGGTAGTCGTCGAGCGTGTGGCCCTGGAGGACCGGCATCCATGGCAGGTCCGCGTCGAGATGCAGGAGATTCAGGAAGCTCGCGACGGTCTTGACCTGGTGGTCGCGGACGGTCAGGCCAGTGCTGCGCAAGATCTCGTCCTCGCACATCCAGTCCTGGATCGCTGCGACATCCATCAGCCCGATCTCGTCGTGGTACCGGCGCACGGCCATCGCGTACGCCTGTGGTGCGACCGTCCACTGCCCGTACAGGTTCAATTCGGTGAATGCCCCGGAGTCGAGCATCCATGGGGTCCGGGCGCGCGGCAGGGTCCTGCGGGTGACGAGCCGGCGATGCGAGACACAGAGCGGGACACACTGTTGGGCGAATTCGTCCCGCGCCAGCCAGCTCGGCTGGTGGGTGCCCAGGTATGTCCAGCGGTCGATGTCGTCATCGATGGGTCGTCCCGGGTCGCTGGACGAGGCTGCCGGTCCAGTCCGGCCACCAGGACTCGGTGAGGGGCCAGGGGCAACAGGGAAGTCGAACAGGGCAGTCGGCAGGTGCTCGGCGCTGTGTCCCGCAGCCGGACGCGCGGACATCAACGCGGCGGCCCCAGGGTGAGCCAGCCCTCGACCCCCTCGGGGAGCGCTCGCCGCCAGACCGGGGCCGGCGAGGCGAGAGCGGATGCGAAGGCGGCGACCAAGTCGTGCGGTGTGGCGGTAGTGAAGGCCGCGCACCATACGTACGGGGCGCCGAGCACCGGCTCCGCCCACGCCTGCCACCCCGGCTGCCCCGGCTCGGGGTCGGTGCCCTGGAGAAGGTCCGGCAGTGGGGCCAGGGCGAACCGGGCGACGAACGACGTATCAGTGGCACTCGTACGTGGCTGGTCGATGTCGCGTATCCAGCCGTTTCCGGTCAGCGCGGTGAGCACTGCCTCCGGGTCGTCGAAGCCGGTCACGGGATCGGGCCGGGCATCGAGCGCGAGAAGGAAGTCCGCGACCGCCTCGTACGGCACACCCGTGGTGAAGTAGGCGGTCCACTCGGGTGCCGAACTGAAGACGTCGGAACGGGCCGATACCTGCCAGGCTACCGGCAGTTCACCCAGCCCCAAAGGGGCGTCGGCCAGGACCCACTCCGCTGCGCACAGTGCGCTGGCGCTGATGTAGATCACGGAGCTGCGGGCGGCGCCCTCGGTTCCGCGGGCGATCGTCCAGTTCATCCAGCCGACCGAGGAGAGCCTGTCGGCGACCTGGTCGGCGGAAGTGCCGTCGTCACCGGCCAAGTGCCGTGGCACCACAGGAAATGCGGACGGCCGGGAGTTGGGGGCGGGAGGTTCGAAGGAGTGGTGGAAGTTCAGGTCGCCTCCGTTGGCGTGGTGGGGGTGCTTGTGCGGGTGGGCCTAGGTTGCACGTCGGCGGGTGCGCGGAGGCGTGGGCGGTTCGACCGGACGCTGCCACGTGAGCTGGACGGCAACACTGGGAGGCAGATATCCAAGCTGCTCCCCGTCGGCAGCCTCCGCCAGGAAGACCACCAGCCGCCCCGTCTCGTCCGGTGCGGCGACAACTTCGGCAGGGCGGTGGGCCATGGGAAAGAACGGGTTGATGGCCATCCGAAACGGGGCATCGCGGTCGTAAACGGAGAGCTGGTCGAGCGCGTCACCGACGGTCATCTCCGAGAGAAGCGGATCATCCATGAGGTTCTCCTTGCGTCGGGGCGACTACTCACGGGCGGGAGGCGCCGTGGTGTTTCGATGGGCAGGCGTTCACGCGGGCCGCGCGCCGTCGAGCACTGCAGTCACGGCTGCTGCGACGACCGATGCGGGGGTCGCGGTGCCGAAGGTGATGCTGTAGCCCTGCAAGTGCACGGTGCCGGTGACCACGATTTTCCAGCCTTCGTTGTGTGCTCCGTAGCGGCCGTGCGGGTAGTAGCCGACGTAGAGCCGGCCGTCGTGGGAGCTGATGTGCACGTCTCGGCGGTCGTCCACGATCATGTGGAACAACTTGGCGCTGAACAGGTCGGTGACGTGGGTGGGTTCACCGCTGCCGAGCTGCCATGTATGCGCCTCGCGCGCCTCGGTGGTTGTAGCGAATCCGTAGGGAGCGACCTCCACGGTCACAGGCATCACCTCTCTGACCTGGTGTTTTCCGGGAAGGCGTTTACGTTGACATGCTCTCGCCCCCCTTGGCCAGTCCTTTGGGGATCTTTCCTGTCTGCCCCGGGCGAACTGGCGGAAAGGTGACGCCTTCTCGCCGTTTTGTACGCACCGCCAGGAGGGCCCGGCCGCGCGATCTCAGGCTATGAACGCAAGAAGCCCCCGAACTCCGTGGGGAGTTCGGGGGCTTGGGGGTCGATGGGGGCGGGCGGGGGTTAGTTCGCTTCGGTCTGGTCGGGCTCGGTTGCGCCGGTGGTGCGACGGCGTGCGGCGATCACCGCTCCGCCACCTGCGGCGAGCAGGAGTCCGGCCCCACCGGCGATCCACACGGTTGCATCCGCGCCGGTATGTGCGAGGGCACCCTCCGGCGCCGGGGCGGGCTTGTCCGGCACGGTCTTCTTCGTGGTCGGCGCAGGCGTGGCCGGCGGATGAGTGTCCGGGGTTTCGGTGGGCTGCACCGGGGGCTTGATCGGTGTGGTTGTGCCGGGCTTTGTCGGCTCCGGTGTGGGCGTTGGCTTCTCCGTGGCCGTGTTGGCGAAGGTGGCCGTGACGGACACGCCTGGCTTGACGGTGAGTGTGACCGGCTTAGCGTCGCGTTCGTAGCCGGCGGGCGCCTTGGTCTCGGTGGCGGTGTATGTGTTGCCGGTGCGGGCGGCAACGGGGAGCTGGGCCTTGGCCGTGCCGTCCTTGCCGGTGGTCAGGGTGAGCGGGTTGCCCTTACCGTTCTTCGGCACGAGGTTGATGACGGCTCCGGCCAGTGGTGCGCCGGTGCGTTTGTCGGTCTTCTTCACGATGACCTCGCCCGGCTTGAAGGGGTCGACGATCGTCAGGGGTAGTTCCTTGGCTGAGGTGATAACCACGTCCTGGTCGGCGACGACGTCGTGCACCGTGCTGCCGCTGGCGATTTCCTTCAGCCGGTAGATACCGGCAGACAGATCTGGGAAGAGTAGGTAGCCGTCCGCACCGGTCCTGCCGGACGCGATCAGCTTCCCGTTCATGTCGAGCACACTGAAGGACGCTCCGGCGAGGGTGGCCCCGCTCGGGTCCTTCTTGAGGATCTTCAGGCTGCCGGACTCCGGCATCGTGCGCAGGGCCGGCGGGGCGGGAGTGGGGGTCACGGGGTCCGGCGCACTGGCCGAGGCCGCAGGCGCCCAGGCCAGGGCGCCGGTGACTGCGGCAAGGACGGTCAAGGCGGTCGTCGACGTACGACGGGCCGGGCGGGGACACAGAGAAATGAGAACTCCTGGAGCAACTGAACGGGGCGGTCGTGCCGGGAAGGTGAGCGATAAGTGGAAGAGCGGGATCACCGACTACGCCGTGGCGCCGACCGGGATGACGGCACCGCGGTCTTCGAGCGCCGGGTTCGTGAAGGGCGGGGCGGGACGGTTGCGGCATCACGGCAGACAGCCACCCGTAGGTGGCGTGCCTGGGTGTCGAGGGGCATTGGGCCAATGGTGGCCACGCCCTGGCAGAGGGCTTAGTCGTAGGACGGGAGGCCGGCGGCCTGCACGATCAGGGCTCCCGCTGGGCTTGGTACGAGGTCAGCGGGTGCGGAGGCGTGCGCCGTTGGCGTACACCGCTGCGGCTTGACGAGCGGTGAGCGGCGGTGCGGCCGTGGCGTTCGGGCTGGGGAACCAGATGCGGGCGTACTGCTCGACGGAGCGACGTAGCCCGCTGACCTCGGCTCCCTGCCACGGCGGTTCGGCCCTCTGGGGATGCCAGTCTCGGATGCGGGCGTATCCGTCCTGGCCAGGTCGGAGCTCGCGGGCCGCGTCGCGGCGGGTGAAGGTGCCGTGTTCGGCGAAGGGCAGCAGGGCGGTATCGAGGGTGCCTTGGTCGGGGTGGATGACCCGGAGGCGCAGCCCGTCGTACTCGTTCTGGCGGATGGAGGGGGCGAAGTCGATGCGCAGACGCAGGGGCGAGGCGGGCTCGGGGACGGCGTAGCAGGTGTCACCGACGACGGTGGTCTCGAAGGGGAGCGTGAGGTGGTCGGTGAAGAACTGCTGGGCGTGCAACGGCACGGCGGCTCCGGAATCGAGGGGGTGGTTGAGTTACCTGCGTGGCCCGGCCGGGACGGCGGCTGCAGGGCGTGGAAGGCTGCTGGTGCTCCAGCGGGGGATGCTGCGTGCGGCGAGCGACGGAGGTCTGCGGGCGGTGAGTCGGCGTAGGTCGAGCGGGGTGGGGGCCGGCGGGGTTACGGGGGTGAGGTGAGCGGCGGCGCGCAGGTAGGGCGACATGCTCTCCCGCCATCGGGGCAGGGGTGCAGGGTCGGCGACGGCTTCCGTGATGGCGGTGACCAGGGGGATGGGGGTGTTGGTGGATGCGGTGGCGTACCAACGGGCATACCCGGCGCCGCCTGTCAGGCACCAGCGGGCGTCGAGGGTGGTCAGCTCGTGATGGTGGCTCAGGTAGCCGACGGGGTGGTCCAGCCGTGCTCTGCCGTCGGGCGAGGTGAAGACGAAGCCGGTGGAGTCGAATGACTCCGACCAGCCACGCTCCTCCGTCCACCCCTGGTCACGTAGCGGCGTCAGTGCGGTACGCGCCGGCTGGTGCCGACGGTAGAGGTAGGCGCCGGGGCCGTCGGTGTACGCCTGGGCGAGGGCGGTGGTGAAGGCCGTGACGAACTCTGTGGGCGCCTGGTCGTTAAAGCAGACGCCCCAGACCGGCTCGGCGAACGCATCCTCGTAGGCGTTGATGCGCCAGAGGCCGTCGTCGTCACCCTCGGGGAGGTAGCCCACGCGGACCTTGTTGTCGGGGGAGGCGAGGTAGACGTTGGCGGCCTCGTCGCGGGTCAGTTCCCAGCCCAGGGCGCGGAGGGGGACGAGAGCCGGGTCGCCGGTGCCGGTGGTTCCGGCCAGGTGGCGCGGGGAAACGTAGACGTCGCCGTCGATCGTGTCGGGTTCTGTCATAGACAGGGGGACTTCCTGGGGTGAGGTCAACGTGAGCGGCTCACACCCGGCCGAGGGGTGGACGGCGGCAAGGCGGGTCGGCTCGGTGTGGGGTGTGAGGCTGCCGAGGCGAGTGTTGCGGTGACGTGCGGGTGGTACTGCCCCGGCACCTGGCCTGCAGTACGCAGCAGCGGGGCGGTATCGGCGACGGCGGTGGTGAACGCCGCGATGAGGTGCACGGGAGTGCGGTCGAAGACGGCCGACCATCCGGAGCGTGACGGACCGACATTCAGCTCCCACTGCGTCAGGTTGCCGGTCCCATTCCTCAACACGGCCTCGCCGTCGGGGGAGGTGAACTTCTGCTCCCACCACTTGGCATCGTGTGCCCAGCCGCTGTTCAGGAGGGGAAGGTAAATCTCCTTTGACCAGTCGGCCGGCTTGGCGGGAAAGAGGAAGCTGTCCGCGCCGTAAGAGGTCAGGAGTGCCTGATGGAAGGCGTGGAGCAGTTCTTGAGGGGTGCCTGTGCTCCAGCGTGCGGTCCAGAGGGAAGGAGCGAAAGGATCGCTTTGCACGGTGGTGAACCATGGGCCGGTCGCCGGGTACTGGTGGCCGGTACGGACACGCTGGCACGGGCTGGAGCACAGCCGCTGAGGCCCGTCGGGCTTCTCGTAGAAAGCCCACTCGGCGTCGAGCAGGGGCTGCCAGGCGTTGCGGAGAGCCGAAGCGGGGTCACCTTCGCCCGCGAGATAGCGGGGGGAGACGTAGACGTTCGTGTCCGCGTTCATTGTGGATGGGGCGTCGGTCATGCGGGCTCCATGATGGGGAAAAGGATCAAGGAACGGGACATGCCTAGGGCTAGGACGAAGAGGCCGTGGTGACGGACGCCGAGTGGTCGGGCGCGGGGGTGACGTGGATGGCGAGGCTGCGCTGTGCCTCGCTCGCGCGGGCCTGGGCCTGAGCTCCGGTGGAGCCGATAGCGATCACGAAGCCGATGCGGGCGGTGTCCAGCGTGCCCCCGTCCTGCGGGAGCAGCATCTGGTCGCCGACCTGGCGCTGCCAGTGGAGGCGGTCGAGCCAGGGAGCGCGGTCGGTCGGCCGACCAGGAAGCTCGCGGATGCTGAGGGTGCCACTGGTGTCCGGGTAGAGCAGGCGGATCGCGGCGGCCTCGGCGCGGGTAGCGGTGAGCTCAGGGGCGAATCCGCAGGCGATGTCCGCGGCGGCGCGGGGCAGGGAAACGCCGGTGGCCAGGTGCACCAGGTGGCCGATCATGTCGCCGCCGACCCGGCCGTTGACCTCGATCAGGTGCGGTCGACCGTTGACCAGCCGCATCTCCACATGCTGGATTCCCTCGTCAATGCCCAGGGCCTTGACCGCCGCCGTGGCCACCGGCGCCACCGTGGCGAGCAGCGGGTCACCGGCATCGACGGAGTGCGCCACCTCCTCGAAGTGCGGCTCGGCCCCCAGTTCCTTGCGGGTCACGGCAATCACGGTGGTGCGGCCGTGGTGGGTGACGCACTCGACCGAGACTTCCGGCCCGTCCAAGTACGCCTCGATCAAGACCTTGGTGCTCTCGACGGCGTGGCCGGCCTCGGCGAAAGCGGTCTCGAAGGCGCTGGGGAGTTCCTCCGCCGCGTTGACGCGGATCACTCCGATGCTGGCCATGCCCGCCGCGGGCTTGAGAACGACTGGGTAGCCGATCGTCTCGGCGGCGACTGCGGCTTCCACCAGAGAGGTAGCCGCCGCGAAATCGGCCGAGGGCACCTGGTGGCGCGCGAACAGGCGGCGGGCAGTGGCCTTGTCACGGGCGGCAAGCATCGACTCCGGCCTGCTGGTCGGCAGGCCGAGTACGGCAGCGAGGCGGGCGGTCTGGACGAGGTAGTCCTCGGTCCAGGTGATCACTCCTGCGACCTGGTGGCGTGCGGCAAGCGCCTGCCCGGCCACGGCGAGGGCCTGCTCGTCGAGAGGGTCCGCGATTTCGAAGTCGGAGATGAACTCCTGCTCCCAGGTGGGCTGTTCACCAGTGATCAGAACGACGTCGTAGGCGTCGGCGACGTGGGCCATGCAATACGACCTGTATCCCTCAACGCCCTCCTCGGACGGCGAGATGACCAGAACGACACGGCGTGCGGACAACAGAACTCCTAGAAGGGGGGAATGAGGACGAAACAGAGGTGAGCGGCGCGTCAGGCGACGGCTGCCTCGGAGGTACGGCGTACGAGGGGGTGGCTGCGGATCTTGCTGAAGGTCGTAGCCAGAGCCAGGGCCTGAAGGACTGCGAGTCCGAGCAGGACGTGGCCGAGGGATTCCGGTGGAGTGAGGGCCACCACGGCTCCGGCCGCTGGGAAGGGCAGGAGGAGCAGCAGGATGGTCAGGGAAAGAGTGCTGCCTAAGACACCTGCGGGGATGAGCTGGGAGCGCAGGGTGCGCAACACGACCGTCAAGCCGCCCTCGCCCGCCAGCAGTACGGCGACGAGCGTGAGGTAGGTGGAGTAGGTGTCGGCTCCGGCGACGGCTAGGCAGGCCGCGCAGGCGACGGTCGCGGCGACGGCACCAACTGGCCACATGCCGAACCTGTCGATCGCGAGGCGGCAGACGGCAACGGCGAGCAGGGAGGCCGCGGCGGCGACCGACCAGATGAGTCCTACCGAGGCACTGGAGTGGCCCAGGGTCTGCACGACGATGACGGGGGTGGCCGCCTGGAGGGTGCCGATCGCGAGGTTGCTGACCGCGAGGCCGGCCACCAGCCAGGACAGGGTCGGCAGGGCGCGCACGGTGGCCCAGCCAACACGCAGGCTCTGCAGGGCCGGTACCGGCTTCTCCGTGCCGAGATACTCGCGGTGCCACGGTGCGATGGCGGCGCCGAGCAGCGAGAAGAAGGCGATGGCGGCCAGCATTCCGGACGGGCCCACCCCTTCGAGGAGCAGCCCGCCCAGAGCAGGGCCGGCCAGGGTGGCTGTCTGGTCGATGCCGAGCAGCACCGACTGCACCCGGTGGGCTGTGCCGCCGACAGAGCGGCTGACTGTGGCTCCCGCCGTCTCGGCCGCGATGAAGCTGAACTCGGTCAGCATGCCCGTGCTGGCGGCGAGGATCATGACCGCGACGGTCATGGTCGGGCCGTCCGGCAGGCTGGGCAGGACCCCTGCAGCGGCCAGGGTGACCACCGCTCGCGCGACCGACGCCCAGCGGAACACACGGTTGGCCCCGTAGCGGTCGACCATGGCACCCGCAGCCCCGAACGCACACAGCCGCGGTACCCACTCCAAAACGAACGCGAGCCCGGTCAGGCTGGCGGAGCGGGTGAGGGCGAGCACCAACAGCGGGATGCCGTACGTGGTGAGCGAGAAAGCGACTGCGTCCGCAGTACGGGGGAGGTAAACCCCGCGCAGCGGGCTCAGAGCCGGGCGTCGGGCATGCAGAGGCCCGGTGCGGGATCTCACGCCGCCCGCGCCTCCTTACCTGTGGACCGGCTTGCCGTGCCGGATCGTGTCCTCGCGGCGAGCGCATCGGTGTAGGTGCGAAGCCACCGGGAGAGCAGGGTCCATGGTTCCGACAGCTGGGCGAGCGCGGCGCGGTTCGGCAGGATCCCGAGGTCCACCAAGCGTTGGGCCGCGGCGTCAGGGCCGTGGGAGGCCGAGGCCAGGACGTCGCGCACCTGCTGCTGGGCCAGGAGCGCGAGGGCCGCCTGGACACGCAGCACGAAAGAACTGCCGCGCTGGGGATAGTGGTGGGTGCGTGCCCAGCGGGCGGCGGCGTCGTAGAGGTCCGCCAGTTCGGCCCCTGCGGCGGTGAGCTGGTGGCTGGGGCGCTCGTCGTGGACTGCGTCTTCCACCAGGTGCTGGCGGTGGGCGGTGCGTACGGCGTGCCCTGTCAGATGCCGGGCGAGATCGGGGAAGGTACGAGTGAGACCGCGTCGGGGCAGCGGTCCGTTGTCGTCGATTTCGCTGACCAGGCGGATCAGTCCGGCGTGGGAAAGCGTGGTGACGGTGCGGACGAACTGGCCTGTGGCAAGGGGGGTGTTCATCGGCGGGGCCCTGCTGCAGGGGCGGCGAGCGGGCGGGCCGGTATCTGGTGCGAGAAGATCTCCGATCCCCGCCATTGGGCCGACTGGGCGTGGTCCTGGGGCGTGAGGGGGGTGGGTGCCGCCTTGGTCGGGTTGGTGAGCCAGGTGCCGGGCTCCGCCTGCGACGGGGGGAGTGCCTGTGCTTCTCCCCAGACGCGGTGGGTGGCGGCTTCCGCGGGCGGGCGGGCGTTCGCCCAGGCCGACAGCGCCCGGTACGCCGGGGCCAACGAACTGCCGCTGGTGGACAGGGTGAACTCGGAGCCCTGGGCCGTGACGAGGCCGTCGTTGCGCAGGCGGTCCAGCAGCGGGTAGACGTTGTGCCAGGTCAGGCCCGGCATGGCCACGGCAGCCAGGGACTTGGCGCTGGAGGCCCCCCGTTCGCGCAGCGCCCACAGGAGGGGAGTGGCGTGGCGCGGCGTGATCAGGAGCAGGGTGTCCTCGATGTTCTGCGCCGGTGCCATGGGTACCGGTTCGTCCAGTCCGGTGGCCGGGGAACGGACGAAGTCCTTCTCCAGATGCGTGTCACCCCAGGCGGCGATCATCTTCAGGACCGGCATCAGCTCCCTGCCGCGCGTGGTGAGCCCGTAGGTGACGTGACGGCGCCCGTAGGAGGTGCGCTCGACGAGACCGTCCTCGGTGAGGTGGCGCAGGCGGGGGTGGAGGGTTCCGTCGTTCAGCCACGGCAGGCGCGGCTTGATCTCCGTGTAGCGCAGCGGCTGGGCTGCGAGCGTCATCAGGACCCACACGCTCCAGCGGGCCTTGATCATGTCGAGGCTCTCGCAGACGCGGGACAGATCGGTGGTGCTGGTCGGACCGGTGGTGGCCAAGGGGATGTCTCCTCAACAGGGATAACGAGGGGGGAAGCGGGATTCAGCGCGTACGGGCAGCGGGCGGGGCCGGGGCAGCCGGTAGGGACGACAGAGCGGGAGCCGCCGTCGGAACGTCGGGTGCAGGTGTGCGGTGCAGGCTCTGCAGAACGGCGCTCAGGAGGGTGCAGAGGGTGTCGCGGACGGCCACGGATTCGCCGATGCGCCTGGCGCAGTCGAAGAGGTGGCGGGCGTCAACGGCTTCGGTGCTGCGCTCCGGGTCGGTGTGCCGGCGAAATGCGTCACGCTGGAAGTCGATGTTGCGCTCGGCGAGTTGCAGTTCCGCATGTCCGGCGAGCAGGGCGCCCAGCATGGTGTTGTGCGGGACTGCGGCGGCGTGTGAGGTGAGGACGGGCAGCGGCTGCCCGTACAGGTCGACGATTCGGTTGCCCAGTTCCTGGGAGGTCACAGGGGTGGTCAATCAGGTTCCTCGGGTCGTCAGCGTGTCCGTGGTGGCGCCTCCTGGGGGGAGCGGGCGATGGCCCGGGGTTGGGAGAACCGCACCCGGCTTACCGGCGTTTCGGGGCGCCCAGGCGCGCGGGGCAGGTGCTCGTCGAGCGAGGAGAGCGCCTTCGCGTGGGCCTCAAGCAGCGCTTCCAGGAGGCTGGTGTCGAACCTCATGGCGTCGTACGAGAGGTCGCCGATGGCGGCCTCGGGCGCGGTCGCCCGGTGGAGCCGATCGCGCACCAGGGTGATGCGCTCCTCGACGAAAGCCAGGAACTGCCGGGCTTCCAGGGCCTGGGGCAGGCCCTCGGGTACCTGCAGCCGGCAGACTCGTTGGTGCAGCGTGTGCAGTGGTGCGCCGAAGGCCACTTCGATCTGCCGGTCACGCGAACTGCTCTGACCTGCCCTCACTGTCGGGCCGCCCCCCGGGCCGCCGCAGCCGGGAGGCTCGGCAGCGTGAGCGGCCCGGACTGGGCGGATACGGAGCGCCGGGCCTGCGGAGTGGCGCCGCGCCAGACACCCGGGGCACCCTTTCCGGGCGCGTCGGAGTCAAGAAGGAACTTCAGCACCAGGGCCCTGCCGTCCCGGGAGGCGACCAATGCGTTCACCTGATGAGCGAGGTGCATGGCCGGGTCGTCGAGCTCGCCAGGGCTCTGGCCAAGGACTGCGATGAGGGCGTCCTCGCCCGTCTCCAAGTCCTTCTGGGATGCGACGAGAAGGCCGTGCCAGCGGACCACCTCTTCGGCTTCGGGGTGCGCCTGGGGTGCCGCCTGTACGGCGTGGCTCAGGTCGTCGATGCTCATCTCGAACCGCGCCTCGACCTGTTGGGTCAGGACGCCCACGATGTCGTCGTCAGGCATGTCGGAATTCCTTTCCGCTGGATTCCAGCCGATGTATTCGGGGAGGGGCGGCTGTGCCGCATGTGCCGGGTTCTGGTTGCACTCCCCGCAGGAGCCGCTCGAAGGGGTCTCATTCGCGGTCCGGAACTGCGATCCGGGCCGGAGCTGCCGTGGCAGTGGGCAGCGAACTCGGCTGAGCTGCTGGAACGACCGGTGCGATCAGGGTGGCCAGGAGCGCGGCAAACGCGGCAAGACGCGAGGTGTACACGGGTGTTGTCCTCCGGAACAGCAATGCGGGGATGCAAAGGAGAGCCCGCCCAGGGGGCGTTCGGCCTGATTCCCAGACTCCGGAGATTTCCCTTTTTCGCGAACCGGGAATCGGCTGCTATATTCCCGCCCCGCCCGCCGCCTTGAGGCGTGCCGCACGGGCGATACAGCGGCCTCTAAAAGGGAGTTCAGCGCCGCCGGATGCCCGGGGGCTTACTCCCGGCGGGGCGCGCCGGTTCGACCGGCGAGGCCGGGGGACGGACCACCGGAGGCGAGTGGGGCAGCACCGTGTCGCCGCCTTCGAGACGCTCGTCCATCCAGTCAGCGGCTGCTTCCCAGGTGTCGAAGCCGCCTTCCCGCAGCGTGTACGTCCCTGCGGACATGTCGACGTTCTCCACCAGGACCCGGAAAGGCAAGGACACCTGCGCGGCCTTCGCCCGCAGGAGCACGACAGTCAGCGGCTGATCGAGACCGTCGTGGGTGTAGCTGTTCAGCACCGTGAAGTGGTTGGCGTCGAACAGCAGGCGCTGTTCCAGAGACCGGGTCGCCTCGTCGGCGGGGACGGTGCCCATGTCGGGACGCAACCGGATGGCGTCCGACGGGCAGCCGCGGGCGATCACCCACGCCTGGGCCATGGCGGGCAGCGGCAATTCCTTGTGCGTGAACCGGAACGTCCCTGCCACACCATCGCGTTCCAGATGCAGCGCCACGATCTGGGGCTGCCCTGGGATTCCCCAGGTCACCGCCTCGTTGTGGAGGACGTAGTAGCTGTGCCGGTTGTCCTCAGTGTGATGTTCGGCCAGCATCGTGAGCTCGGGCTGCTCAATGCCGATGTGCGTCCAGAAGCTGTCTTCGATCTGCGGCGTGACGGCCTCGTATCCGTCGAGCCGGAAATTCACTTCCTCGTGTCGGGGCATCGGTGCTTTCAGTCGTGTGGACAGGTAGTCGGGGGGTGTGGTGTCAGCGCCGCGAGGGAGGTGATCCGGGCCAGGCACCCGGCCGTGCGGCAGGCAGAGGGACAGCGGGGCTGTCGCTGCGAGTGCCTGCCAAGGCCCTGCGGCCGGCGTCTGTGACAGTGACCCGCTGCCCGGCGTGGACGGGGTGGGAGGTGTCGCGGGTAAGCAGCCCGGCCTCCTCAAGGCGCTGGAACTTGCTGTAGGGAATGCGGGTCGAGCCGGTCACGACGGACAACTGCTGGGTGAGCAGGTGCTCGTACAACTTGGCCCCGCGGCTGACCTCCAGGAGCACGGCCAGGTCCGGAGCGTCCAGATCCGGCTCGCCACGAGGTGTTCGGGCGTGGGCATGTGCCTCGACTGGTTCCAGCAGTGCCACCACCTCAGCCACGCGGTCGTCGCGGATACCGGCGGCTTCCGCCAGCGCCGTGAGCGTGCGGCCGATCCCCGCGAACAGGGCCTCGTCCACGGGGTAGGCGCCGGAGGCAAGGGTGTGCAGCCGGGTCCGGAAGAAGGTCACTTCCTTTTCAGCCTGGGCGAGACGGCGGTGGGCATCGACCAGTTGGGCCTGATCCTCATCGAGCAGCCCGTTGTCGCGGTAGGTCCACAGCTGGTCGACGGTACGGTTCGCGGCTGCCTCGATGCGGTGATCGAGCCCGGTCAGCGCTGTGCGGGACGGCTCAGTGGTGGGCGGCAAGTACGAGCTCCTTATGCGGGCGGCGTTCCTCCCCTGGCGGCCGGGGCGCCGAGAGGGACGCGGACGTCGAGGTGGGTGCCGTGGCGGGTGTGCTGGGCGGGGCCGATGCTCGCCAGGAGGCGGAGCATCGGCCGGTTCGATGCCTCGGTGTAAGCGGTGAGGGTGTGTGCGCCGTGCGCGTGGGCACGGGCCGCGGCGTAGTGGACGAGGGCGGTCCCGATCCCTTGCCTCTGCCGGGCGTCGGCGACCTGGAGTCCCAGATCGACGACGCCGGGCTCCCGAGTGACGGGCCCGAGGCAGAGGAGGGCGGTGGGGGTGCCGTCGGCGGTGTCCCGGGTGATCCAGCAGTCCGTGTGCGCCAGCAGCTGTGCGACGTCGCGGGAGGCGACGTGGGTACGTCCCCAGCGGCGGTGCAGGCCAGCGGGCGAACATGCTCGGTGCAGCGCCTGAAGGAGGTGCCCGTCGGCTTCGGTCACCCGCCACGTGCCGGTGGGGCGGGCGAGGAAGGACGGTGTGGGCAGGGGTGCTGCTCCTTGCTGCTGGGATTTCGGTCTGGTGCTCAGACCCGGGTGCCGGGCCCGGATACGTCGGTCCGGGCACAGCTGGTGTCAAGGAGCTGGGCCGGTCCGCTTCCGCGCGGCACGGTGGCCGCGTCGGCGCACAGGAAGGTGTACTGGATAGCGGGACGCGGTGCGGTCCCGATCCACGGGTAATCGCGCTTCTTGGGGATGAGCCCCAGCCCCGGCTGGGTGACCGTGTCGGTCTGGGCATGGGTGTGGGAGAAGAGGACGAGGGTGCCGCCGTCAGCGGTGCGCAGCGCGTACGTCGGATCGGTGGACGCGACTCCCGCGAAGGTGGTGCGGGCCTTGTCGCCGTAGCCCTTGCCCGCAGTCGCGTGGATCTTGGCCTGGCGCTGGCTCGCGGCAGTCGGAGAGAAGACCTTCTTCGCGCTCTGCTGCCCGCCCGTGGCGTAGTTGTCGATCACAGCGGCCTTCAGGGTGTCCGGCTTGGTGGGCAAACCATTTGCGTTGACAGCCGTAACGAAGCCGTCCCCGTCCAGGGCGATCGTCGGCAGTGGCTGGTTGCCGAGCAGGACGGTGCTGACAGCCTTCCACTGCTGCTGCGCGGGCCGCTCTGCGTAGACCGTGAACCACACGTCCGTGCCTACGGTGGTCGCGGCGGCGAACCAGCGCGGCGTGCCGTTCGTGGCGAATTCCGTGTGCGGGGCGATGCGCGGGATGTAGAGCTGGGCGGCGGGTGGGCTGACCGGCATTGGATGCGGGGGGCGTTCCAGCGCGGGCACCCCCTGGTTCCCCTTGATCCGCGCGAGCGACTGCGTGCGGAGCGGGCCGTCCTCAACGGTGTCGACCAGGGCCTTGTCGAGCGACATGTACGCCTTGCGCGAGGTCTCGGTGTGGCGGGCGACGATGCTTCGTGCCTGTTCCGGGCTGAGGGCCGGCGGCTCCTGGATGACCGGGGCCGCGGGCTTGGAGGGGGCCGGGTTAGGGGCCGGTTCGGGGGCGTTGGTGCCGCAGGCAGAGAGGACTGCGCACAGGCTGGCGACGGCGGCCGGGAGAGCGAGCCGGGAAACGTTGATCGGAGGGATGGGGAAGGCTCCTGAAGGTGGGGGTGCGGGGGCTAGCGCCAGCGGCTCGGTCGGCCTGGGCGGGGCGATGCGGGCGCGGGGGCAGGAAGTGGAGGACGCCTGACCGCGGGGTGCAGTCCGTGAAGGAGGAGTTCAGCAGCCTCGGCCCTGGAGGGTGGCGTGCACTGCGGCACGGCGGTAGGACTTGCGGCGGCGACCGTCGGGGAGCGTGGTGTCGCGGGTGGTGATCTCGTACGGGGCCAGGAGCTGGGCAAGGCGGGCCTGGGTGAGATCGCTGTAGCGCCAGCGCCCTTCGGCCACTCCCGGCAGTTCGCGCAGCGCCGCCACGAGGTCCGCGGAGGACATGGCGTCTGGGTCGCCGCGCTCGGCGAACGCTTCCAGCACGGCGTCGACAATCGTGGTCGGCGCCGCGTACGCACCGGGGCAGGACCGGCAGTCCTCCTGGTCCTCTTCTTCGTCCAGTTCCTGGGCGACTTCCTCCGCGCAGCAGCACTCGGTCGACAGGAGCCGGGCCAGTTCGCCGCCTGCGGCAAGTCGCTCCTCAATCAGGTCGATGAGGGCGTCGAGGTGGTCCACCGGGTCTGTCGGGGCCCGGCCGGGGTCGGCCAGGCCGAGAAGCTCCTGGTCGAGGAGCTGCACGCTGATGTACGTGTCGAGCAGCGCCCGGTGGCGGGGGTTCTCCTGCTGTGGCGTGGTGGTCAGCAGCACAGCGGCGAGGCGGTCGAGGAAGGTGGGGAACATCGTCATCGGGAACGGTCCTTCAGCGGGATGGTAAGGGAGGCGGGAGTGGGCAGGCCGTAGCGGATGGCAGGCGGTGCCGGTCTCGGGACGGGCCGCTGTGCGGCCAGTTGCGGTGAGACGGCGCGGGCGGCATGGGTGCGGACGCTGACCGGACGGGTTGCCATGCCGAGCCGGGCCATGGCGGTCTCGTAGACGTCGTTGCGGGCCTTCGGGCGCATCGCCACCACGTAGATCTCGGCGGGGCGGACGGAGGTCGGCGGGGCCGGGCGCCGGGCGTAGACGGTGCGCCATTCGGCGCGATGGTCGACGTAGAGCTTGCGGAACCCGGTCAGGTCGCCGGTGAGCTTGCTGCCGGAGAGGTCCGCGCGGACGACGTCCTGGAGTTGGGCGAGGGCCAGGTCGCGGATGTCGGAGGGGGCCTGGAGGAGATCGGTGAGGGCCCTGGGGTCGAAGGCGAGGCCGAAGGCCGGCATGTCGCTCACTCCGCCGCCTCTGGTTCACCGGCGGCGCCGGTTGGCGACGGCGCGGCGGAGGTCGAACGGGTGGATCCCCTGGGGCCGGGCAGCAGGCGGTGCGCGGGACGGTCCGGGTCGGTCATGCACGCGGCCAACGGGCCGCCCGGTCCGCGCACGGCGGCCATGGCGTGGGTCAAGCAGTCGCGATGCCACACGAGCAGACCCGACAGCCCGGCTTCGGGGTCTTTGTGCTGCTGGTAGGCCATCCACAGGGCGTGCAGCCAGGCCACGACATCGTCGTGCTCCTGCCACTGCTCGCACCACGGTGCCGCTGTCGTCACCTCGGCGCCGTAGACCGCCATGAGGAAGTCGTCCACCCAGTCGGAAAGCGAATCCAGCTCGGACTCGTACTCCTGGCCCTCCAGTTCCAGGATGGGCCGCGGCTCCGGCGGAGCGGGCTGCGGCGGTCCCGCCATCGGGAAGCCGGCGAACGGAGACAGCGGCGCTGCGGGCAGGGCGGAGAGGTGGTCGAGCTGACGGGCCTGTTCCTTGGAGCGGTCGAGGAGCTTCCGGACGGTCGCCTCGACACTTTCCAATCCGGCATCCGGAACACGGACTGGGTCCAATTCGCCCTCGTCATAGGGGTTTGCGGGATCGGGCATGCAGGTCTCCTTGTAGCCGCAGACAGTGAATGAGGAATGCGACGACAACAATCCGTACGATCCCCGGTTTGGCGAACCGGGGATCGTCGGCTATAAAGACCCGCGCACCGCACAACGGCCGCTCATGGCAGCGGCTCGTTCGATCCGGTGTGCAGGCGGGTTCAGGCGGACAGAGTGAAGTCCGCCTGAGTGAGAACCTGCTGCTGGGCTTCGGCAAGCCGGTCGGCGGCGACTTCCGTGTACTCCGGTGTCTTCTCGATGCCGATGAAGTCGCGGCCTTCCAGCAGCGCCGCAACTCCGGTACTGCCGCTGCCGGTGCAGAAGTCGAGCACAGTGCCGCCCGGCGGTGCGATCTGCACCAGCTCCCGCATCACCGACAGGGGCTTCTGCGTGATGTGCTTGCGGTCCTTGCCGCTGGGCTGCGAGGCGGTGTAAAGACCCGGCAGATAGACCGGGTTGCGGGCGGCGTCGATCGGCCCGTTGGAGGCCCAGACAATGAACTCGCAGTTCTGGGTGAACCGGCCCTTCTGCGGCCTGGCCTGCGGCTTGTGCCAGGCGAGCACGCCGCGCCAGAGCCAGCCGGCCGCCTGGATCGCATCCGAGGTAACAGGCAACTGACGCCAGTCGGTGAACAGCAGCGCCATGCCGCCGGTCTTCGTGGCCCGGTGGGCTTCGGTCATGATCTGTGTCAGCCAGAACCCGTACGACCGCTGGTCCATGTTCTCGCCCGTGAAGTCCGGCAGAACATTCTTGGTGTTGGCGTCGGCGGAGGTGTATTTCTGCTTGGCGCTGCGGCTGGTGCGTTCCTTCGCGGTCCGCCCGCCAGAGTTGTACGGCGGGTCGGTGATGACGGTGTCGACGCAGTTGTCCGGCAGTCCGGACAGCACGGTCAGGGCGTCGCCCTGGTGGAGGGAAAACGGCAAAAGGGGTCCCCAGATCGGGTCGGGAATGGGAGTGGGTTGCGCTCCGCCTCGTACACGGTGAAAAGACACCTGGCCGAATGCGGGCAGGGCAAAGCCGGTGGCGGCACGGCCAAAGGTGTGCGAGGGGAAGGCAAAACTGTAGGGCACGATCCCCGGTTGGCCCGCATAGCCAGCAAATCCCTTGGGATTACTGGGCTGCAGCCAACTATTTCGCCAACCGGGGATCGTGCCCTACCGTTTGGGAACCGCACGGCACTCCTCGCCGACGGTTCATCCCTCCCCCTTGCCTCTCTGGAGGTTCGCTCTGTCCTGACACACCTGCCCCCTGGACGGAGACGGGCGGCAACCCGTCTTTCGCTCCCCGGCATTCACACACCCACCACCGGCCACCGCAGCCTTCGCACCCTGCACCGCGCGGCCGGAACGCACTTCGAAGGACCTCCCATGCACCTTTCGCCAGCCCTGCCCCGGCCTCCGACGCCGCTTCACCGCCCGGGAGGCCATAGCGGGTGAAGGCCGTTGCCGCCGCAGTCGTCGGCGTCCTCTGCCTGTTCCTCGCCCTGCTCGTCGGCCTCCCCGTGATGGCTGCAGCCAGCGTCTCCTCCTCGGGCGGCCCGTCCGCGACCTGCGCACCGGGTGACCTCGACTCCGAGGCCCTCACCGCGCAGGTCGCCAAGGCCCTCGGCCGCTCCGCTACGGACGGGCTCGTGCCGGGTCTGGAGCGGCCCGCCGAGCAGCTGCCGCACGCCCGCACCATCGTCACCACCGGCAACACCATGAAGGTCCCGGCCCGCGGTCAAGCCGTCGCACTGGCCACCGCATTGCAGGAGTCCGGCCTGCGCAACCTCGGCTCCGGGCACCTGGACTCGCTCGGCCTGTTCCAGCAGCGCCCCAGCCAGGGCTGGGGCACCGCCGAGCAGGTCCGCGACCCCGCCCACGCAGCGAAGCGGTTCTATGCCGCGCTCCTCAAGGTGCCCGGCTGGGAACAGCTCACCGTCGCCCAGGCCGCCCAGGCGGTCCAGAAGTCCGCCTACCCCTCGGCGTACGCACGCTGGGAGCCGCTGGCCAGGGCCCTGCAGAAGGCCCTCGCACTGTCCGACACCACGGCTGACGGCGCGGACTGCGCGCCCGGCACGACGGGGAAGGTCGGCAAGAAGGCCGGCACGTTCGCCGGGAAGATCCCCGACGGAGCCGTCCCGGCCGGGTACAAGATCCCCCCGGATGCCCCGGCGGCGGCTCGTACGGCGCTGCGGTGGGCCATGGGCCAGCTCGGCACCATGTACCAGTGGGGTGGTCACTGCACCAACCCGCGCGGCCCGGACCCGATGGGCCGCTGCGACTGCTCCTCGCTGGTCCAGCAGGCATACGCGCACGCCGGAATCCCCCTCACCCGCACCACGTACACACAGGTCAACGAGGGCAAGGCCGTCTCCCCGGCGCACCTCCAGCCCGGCGACCTGTTGTTCTCCCGCGGCACCGCCTCCCGGCCCGAACACGTCGGCCTCTACATGGGGGCCGGCCTGGTGATCAACTCGCCGCGCACTGGGCGCCCCACCCGCATCGAGCAGGTCAAGGACTGGCGCATTCTCGCCGTCCGCCGCGTCCTCTGACGCCACTTTCCTCTACCGGCACGTCCGCTCCCCTCCCCGGACACCGCCCGGATTCCCCTCTTCCTTCCGCAGCACCCCAACCGGGCTGCGGCTGCTAGGAGTTCCGCCATACCCCTGCTGTCACTCATCCCCCTGTCCGTTCTCGCGTACGACCCGCAGGTCAAGCCTGCCGAGGGCGGCCTGCCCGGCCTGGGCGTCCTGACCAAGGTCGTCAACAGCATCAATCTGTTCGGCATCGTGGCCGTGGTCGGCGCGATGGCCGTCTCCCTCGGTGTCTGGGCCTGGGGCCACCACAGTGGCGGCCACCAGGCCGAGGCCAACGGCAAGAAGGGCTTCATGGTCAGCGCCGGCGCCGCGCTCGGCCTGGGCGCGGCGAATGGAATTGTCGCGTTCTTCTCCAACCTGGGAACCCAGGTGACCTGACCTGATGAATCGTTCCCGCAGGAAGCCATCCCGCTTCGGCGCCGACTGGTCGGCCAACCGGCGCATCCTCGTCGTCGCGCTTACCGTGGCCGCCCTCGTAGCACTCGCGGCGCTGGCCGCCGTCTTCACCGGCCGAAGCGAACAGGACCGGAGCCCTGCTTCCCCCACTGCCACGGCCAGTGCCGCTCCGTCCCAGATCGCCCCGAAGCCCTCCCCGGGCGCCGGATCGGTAGCCCCGCCGCCACAGATCTCCGACCCCCTCACCTACGCGAAGGCCGCCGCCGGGATGTTGTGGTCCTACGACTCCCGCCGCACCACCCGCGACCAGCAACTCGCCGCGATGCAGGCGTGGATGACCAAGGAAGCCCAGTACGCCGACTGGCCGTCGGTCTCCTCCCAGGTCCCCGACCCACTGCTGTGGGGGCGCCTCGCCGACAACCAGCAGCACGCCACCGCGAAGATCACCGAGTCGCACTTCCCGTCGGCGTTCAAGACCGCCCTGGCCGACAACCCGGCCGCGCTGACCAAGGCGTACATCTACGCCGTCACCGTCACCGGCAAGCAGGAAATCACCTGGGCGAACGGCGGAGGCGGGGCGGAAGACCGCTCGGTCACCCTCGCCGTGCAATGCCGGCCCTCCCAGGACTGCACCCTGGCCGCCCTCGCTCCCCGTGTCGCGCCGTGATCCGGCCCCTGAACAACAGATAGGGAGGTACCCCTTCAGTGGGCTTCTGTGACATCCCCGTCGCGGGCCAGATCTGCGACGCCGCCGACGCCATCAACTTCGCCACGGACCCCGGCGGTACGATCATCGAGGGCATCGGCAACTGGATCGTGAAGTCGTGCGGCGAACTGGCCGCCGCGGCAGCCGACCTCGCCGCCGAAGCGGTCAACAAGACCACCCAGGTCGACCTCAACGCCGGTTGGTTCGTCCAGAATTACAACCTGCTCCTGCCCATCGGACTGACCCTGCTCGTCGCGAGCTTCTGCGCGCAGTTGGTCCGCGCCGCGATCCGCCGAGATGGCCAGGCACTCTCCCAGGCCCTTACCGGCACCGTCTCCGGCGTCCTGTTCGCGTTCTCGGCCATCGCCCTGACCACCGTCGCGGTCGAAGTCGTCGACGCACTGTCGGAAGGCTTGTTCAAGGCCGCGGGAACCAACATCGAAGACGCCGTACGCCGCATGATCAAGGTCGGGGCGATCGGCGCCCTCGCCCCCCTCGGCTGGATGGTCCCCGTACTCGCCGCCCTCGGAGCCACCATCGGCGGCGTCCTGTACTGGTGCGTGATGATGGTGCGCAAGGTCGGCATCGTCATCCTCGTCACCCTCGCGATCTTCGCCGCGGCGGGCGGAGGCTGGGAAGCCACCCGCCGCTGGCGGCGCGGCTGGATCGAAGCCACTGCCGTCCTGGTGGCCAGCAAGCTCCTGATGACCGTCGTCCTCGTGCTCGGCCTCTCCGCCCTGAGCAACACCCAGGTGAAGGACGGAGTCGGCGCCCTGTCCGACGTCCTCGCCGGTGTCGTGATCATGGTGATGGTGTTGCTGTGTCCCTTCGCCGCGTTCAAGTTCGTGCACTGGGCTAGCGAGTCCTCCGACGGTGAGTCCCTGCACCGTGCCGGTGGCGCGGGCGCACAGATCGTCAAGCAGCACGCGGAAACCGCCGCCCGCAAGGCCGCCTCCGCCGCGATGACCGCCGGAAGCGGCGGCGCCGGAGCACCTGCCGCAGGCGCCGCAATGGAAGGCACCGACTCGGTACAGGGCGGTCTGCCCGGCGACATCTCGCCCCAGGGCAGCAACTTCCCCTCCCTGGGCAAGGACGGAGTCGAACAGGCCGTCCAGCCCCCGCCCACCGAGACCGGCCAGGACACCAGCGGCCAGCCCGGCGGCACCACCGGCTCCGCCGATCAGGGAAGCGAGTGGCTGTCCTCCGCCGACACCGCCACTCCTCCGCCCCAGGGTGCACCGCCCGGCCAGCCCACAGCCAATGCCAGCGGCCCCGCCACGCAGCCGCCGTCTCCGACCGGCAACTGATCCACCCCTCCCCCGGGGCGGGGCACACCCCCACGTACCCGCCGGTGTGCCCCGCCCCGCCCGCCGCCCCGCACTCCCCGGAACGGTTCCTTGTCCCAACTCTCCGTCGCCCCCCTCACCGTCAAATTCCCGCACCGCTCACGGCGCGGCATCCTCCTCGGCCTCTCCCTCCCCCAACTCCTCCTTGTCTCCGGCGCGCTGGCACTTCTCCTGGCCACGGTCGTCAGCACCGGCCTCCTCGGCGCACTCCTCCTGACCCCGCTGTGGGCGGCGGTCGCCGCCCTCGTGGCCATCCGCCGCCAGGGCCGCTCACTGATCGACTGGGCGCCCATCGCCCTGCGCCACTCCCACCGGCGCCGCACCGGACAGACCCGGTGGCTGGCCCGGCCCGTCTCCCGCCCCCGCCAGGACGGACTGCTGCACCTGCCGGGCAGCACCGCCTCGCTGCGGGCCGTCGTCCCCGCCGGATCGGTGGCCGCCGCCGTCCACGATCCGCACAATCAGACCCTGACCGCCATCGCCCGCGTCTCCGCCCGCGCGTATGCCCTGCTCGACCCGCACACCCAGAACCAGAACGTCGCGGGGTGGGGGCGTGCCCTGGCGGGCATCGCCCGCACCGGCCATGTCGCCACCGTCCAGGTCCTGGAGCGCACCGTCCCCGACAACGGCGACACCCTCGCCCGCCACTGGGCCCAGCACGGCCGGCCCGAGACCCCGGTCGCCGGACAGATCTATACCGAACTCGTCGCCTCCGCCGGTCCGGCTGCCGCACCCCACGAGACCTACCTGGCCATTGCCCTGGACCTGAAGGCAGCGAAGCGCCTCATCCAGCAGGCCGGCGGCGGCCTCCCCGGAGCCTTCACCGTCATGGCTCAGACCACGACGTCCGTCACCCAGGCCGCCCGCAGCGCCGGGCTGACCGTGACTGGCTGGCTCACCACCCGCGAGATCGCCGCCGTCATCCGCACCGCCTACGATCCCAAGGCCCTGGGCAATCTCCAGCAGTGGTCGCAGAACGGACGGGCGGAAGCCGACCCTGCTGCCGCAGGCCCGGTGGTCCAGATCGAAGAGACGGACCGGGTGGTCACCGACTCCGCCCGGCACGCCACTTACTGGATCGAGAACTGGCCGCGCACCGAAACGAGCCCAGGGTTCCTGCACGGGCTGATGTTCACCCCGGGCGTCAGACGCTCCCTCTCCCTTATCTATGTTCCCCAGGGCATCGAGGCGGCACTGCGCGACGTGCAGCGGCAGAAGGCGTCGATCATCGCCGACGCCAGCGAGCGCGCCCGGCGTGGACAGGTGGACTCCGAGGCCGACAGCGTCGAGTACGCGGACGTCAAGCTCCGCGAGCGACAGCTGATCTCCGGGCACTCCGACGTCGCGCTGACCGGCCTACTCACCGTCTCCGCCGGGACCGACACCCTCCTGGACACCGCGTGCGCGCAGATCGAGACCGCCGCCGGCACCGCCCAGGTCGACCTGCGCCGCCTCACCTACCAGCAGGCCGAAGCCTTCGGCCTCGCCGCCCTGCCCCTCGCAAGGACCGCCCTGTGACCCCCAACCCGCCCCTCTCCGCCGTCCCGCGGCTCTTCGACGAAGTGCTGGCGCTCCTCCCGCCCCTCCGGGAGATGCAGGGCAGCCACCGCAGTCGGCTCAATCAGTACCGCGACGCCGACGGCGAACCGATCTGGGAACAGATGGCGGACTTCGAGGAGACCCGCCGCGAAACCGCTGTCGAAGCCAGCGATGCACTGGACACCCTGGTACAGCGGCTGGAGCAGCTCGTCGCCGATCCCCCGCTCCGCGCCCACACCCTCATGGTTGCGGGGTCGGCGCACGACGAAGTGGACGACTGGAACCTGTTCGTCGTCAATGCGACCAGCCTCGACGACGCCGTTCGTACCCTCGTGTCCCTTCCCTCGTACCGGCAATGGTTGCGAGACGAGCGGTTCGGCGAGAACGGGTCCGACCGCGAACCGTACGTGGACCTGCGGACGAGCCACCCTGGCACACGAGCCCCCGGCACGTACCGGGACCTACGCGACGAGCAGGCCCGCTCCTCCCCCGCTCCGCCCCCAGCACGCACCAGTCCCGGCATTCCCCCTGCAGTTCCCTCCACGAACGCGCCCCGGCGCGCTCACTGACCCGTGGCCACCCCACCGTCTGCCCCAGGGCAGAAAGGACTCCCGCCCCGTTGCCCACGCCTTCCCCCGCCGACGAGGCGTACCCCTACCTGCGCGCCGCCACCGCAGGACTGCGCCACCACACCACCGCTGTCACCGCCGGCGCACCGCTCGCTCCCCGGACCGTCGACCGCATCCACCTCGACACCCTCCACACCCACCTCACGGGACTGCACCGGCTGCTCGACCAGCTCGCGGACACGACGAGGGCCCTGCATCCTGCCGCCGAACGGCAGCTGGCCACCGCGCACATGCGGACGTGGCAGGCGGCCGAGGCCGTACACAGCGCGTTCCACAGCCTCCCCTCGCCCCAGACCGCCGACTCGGACTGTCACCCCGAGCGGCTCCCCGAGGGCCCACCGATGCTGACGATCTGCCAGCGCCACCTCGCCGCCGTCCACAGCATCCGCCGCAAGACCACCCCCGCGGATCTGAACTCCGCGCCCCACGGCGGGCACCCCACCAGCTGCACGCGGTGAGAGGAACACACCGCCGAAACGAGCCCCCACAATGACCCGCCGACCCAACCGCCGCGCCCGCCGCGCGTCCGCCAGCCCGCTTTTCACCCCGCACGGTGCCGACCGCGAGTCCCGCCGGGCCGCCCGCCGACAGCTCGCCGAGGCCACCGCCAAGGCCCACGCCGAAGCGACCTCTTCCCACGCGGAGGGCCACGCGGCCGAAGCGGAAATGCCCCGCCCCGCATACCCACTGGCCGGTCGCCCCGGACCTGCCTCCGCACGCGGCAACAAGATCAAATTTCCCGCGCACCGCATGACCACCGCCACCGCTTCCGGCGCGTACCCCTTCCTCGCCGAGGGTGGCCTCGGCGCCGAGGGCATCTACATCGGCCGCGACGTCCACGCCGAAGCGTCCTTCTGCTTCGACCCGTTCGAGCTGTACGGAAAGATCGAAGGCTTCACCAATCCGAACGTCCTGCTGGCCGGGGTGATCGGGCAGGGCAAGTCGGCGTTGGCCAAGTCCTTCGCGCTGCGGTCGGTGGCCTTCAATTACCGCGTCTACGTCCCGTGCGACCCCAAGGGCGAGTGGACTCCGGTCGCCGCCGCCCTCGGCGGTACCTCCATCGCCCTGGGCCCCGGCCTGCCGGGAAGGCTGAACCCCCTGGATGCCGCCCCCCGTCCCGCCTCAGCCTCCGAAGACGCCTGGGCGGGCGAGATCCGCAAGCGTCGCTTGCTCTTGCTCGGCTCCCTGGCCCGCACCGTCCTCGGACGGGACCTGCTGCCGATGGAACACACCGCCCTGGACGTCGCCCTGGACGCGGCCGTTACCCGGGCCGCAGCCACCGCCCGCCCCCCGCTGCTCGGCGACGTGGCCGCCACCCTCAACAACCCGGACCAGCTCAACGTCGCCGGCGGTGCGATGTCCGGACTCCTCAGCGACGCCGCGCGCGACCTCGCCCACGCCCTGCGCCGCCTTGTCCACGGGGACCTCGCCGGAATGTTCGACGCCCCCAGCACCGCCGCATTCGACCCGCACGCCCCGATGCTCACCATCGACCTCTCCCGCCTCGGCGGGTCCGGCGACGACATGGGCCTGGTCCTCGCCATGACCTGTGCCTCGGCCTGGATGGAGTCGGCCCTCACCGACCCTGCCGGCGGGCGGCGCTGGATCATCTATGACGAAGCATGGAGGCTCATGCGCCACCCGGGACTGCTTCAGCGCATGCAGTCCCAATGGAAACTGAGCCGCGGGCTGGGCATCGCGAACCTGATGGTGATCCACCGCCTGTCGGACCTGCTCGCCGCAGGCGACGAAGGGTCCCGGAGTCGGGCCCTCGCCGAAGGTCTCCTCGCGGACTGCTCCACTCGCATCATCTACCGCCAGGAGACCGACCAGTTGACCGCAGCGTCAACGCTCCTGGGCCTGACCAGCGTCGAAGCCTCGGCCATCTCCCACCTCAACCGCGGCAGAGGGCTGTGGAAAGTCGCGGGTCGCTCTTTCATCGTCCAGCACACCCTCCATTCGCAAGAGGCACTGCTGTTCGACACGGATGCCCGCATGCATTAACCATCGAACGCCCCACATCAGTGGCCGCCACCCACTAATCGTCCCCGGAGCCACCCATCGAATCCCATCCCACAGCGCTGCTCCTCCCACTGCTCGACGAGGAGGAACTGGACGCCCTCACTTGCGACATACAGGAGAACGGGCTCCTGCAGCCCATCGTTCTCGATCGGCAAGGCCGCATCCTCGACGGCCGCGGCAGGCTCAGCGCATGCGAACGCGCCGCCATCGAACCCGTCTTCGTCACCTACGAAGGTGCCGCTTCCGACGTCTACGTCCTATCCGTCAACCTCCGCCGACGCAGCCTGACCAAAGGCCAGGCCGCAATGATCACCGTCAAGGCCCGTTCCCTCGGGGAACAAGGAGGCTGTTCCCCCGAGGAACACACCGCGCGTTCCCTCGGGGAACAGCTCGGAGTAGCCCTGGCCGTGATGGGCCGCGCGAGCACCGTCCTACAGCACGCACCCGACCTGGTCGACCCGGTCATCAGCGGTGCCATGGGACTCAAAGAGGCTTACGAGACGGCCAAGGAGAACAAAGCCAAGGCCAATTCCGCAGAAGTCCAGCTCACCCGGCTGCGCGAAGAAGATCCCCAGCTCGCCGACCGCGTCATCGAAGGGGAACTAACCCTGCGGGGCGCCTGGGCCGAGCGGAAGGCCCGAGTCGAGGAGGACCTACGCCAGCGCAGGGTGGCCACCCAGCTCCTCTGCGAGATCCTGCCATCGCTCGCCCAAATCCGGGGCAGCCGCACCTTCGACCAGTACGACCCCGACATCGCCCCGCCCGGCCGTGCCGTGACGCGAGAGGTCATCGAGCACGCCACAACGGCACTGTCCGAAATGGCAGTGGCCTGGAAGGAGCGCGACCTTCCGTGAGCAACTCCTTTGATCCTGAACTGCGGAAGATCGTCCTCGAAGCCGCCGAGGAAGTTACCTCCGACATCGGGCGCATCAACACGGCAGATCTGCGTATCGCGGTCTGCGACCGCCTCCGTCATGACGAGGACCTCCGCGAAGCCGCCAACTACAAGGCGGCCCAGGCCATGATCCGGGACTTCGGCGAGCGCCGCAGCCCACGCCGTCACCACAAGACCGGCGGGCTCTACCACCCCCGAAGCATGCTCAAGCTGGGCAAGGGGATCTGGGTGTGGATGAAGGACGCCACACCAACGGATACAACCCAGTGGGCCCTCGTCTCATCGCGGAACACCGTCCGCGTCATCAGCGCCGAAGCCGACAAGCAGCAGTACGCCCTCGACCGCACCGACGCCTTCCGCGAGAACCCCTCCTGCGCGCGGCTCTCCCAGCTCGAAGAGGTGGTCTTCCACTACCAGCAGGGAACGCTCGACGACCTCTCCTTCGACGAGGCGTAGGCCGTCCCTCTCCACCCCAAGGACCCATGACCGACACCACACCCGCCAAGATCGAAATACACGAAGGCACGTGGACCTTCACCCTCTTCGCATCCGTCCACGACATGCAGTACCGCCAAGACCCCGGGCTGTTCGGCGACACCCGCGAAGGCCTGTACGCCCGCCTGGAAACCCGCGCCCAGCCGGGCGACCGACCCACCGTGCACCACATGTCCCGGCTCATTGGCGAGTACCGCTGGTACATCGACGGCGAGTTCGCCCCGAACGGCTCTCCCCGCCACAACAACGGCTTCGGCGTCCGGGGATACGTCAAGGTCGACGGCGTCTTCGACGCACTCGACGGCTTCCTCAACGAACATGCCGCCGGCCTCGGCCTCGCCAGGGGCATCGCTTCGGCCACGCCTCTAAGCCTGGCAGCGCAGCACGCCCCACAGCACACCCCACCGCCAGACCCGCAACGTACCGCGCCCTCACGCGCCCACAGCCGTTGACCTCCGCGGTAACCCCCTCACCGAAGAAGGTCGGGGAGCCCCTTGCGTCTACTTCCCCGCTGCCCCTCGCACCGCTCCCCGACCACCGCTACGTTCACGACCCGGGGTGGCAGGAGCTGTGGCGTCGGCACGCGCACATCACTACGCCACTGCGCCAGCGCGGCCTGGTGTGCAACGTCCAATTCGGGCTGAGTGAATACGTCGTGCGCGTCTCGCTCCCCGATGGCAGCCACCTGTTCATCGCGCCGTCGGAGACGCCCCCGGAAGACGAGCGTGTGATCGGGGACCCGGAGGGGTGGGTCGTCACGCGCCTCCACGACGACGACCACGAACTGTACGAGCTGCTGTACGACTCGTCTCCCCCGGCGGACCCCCACGAACCCTGGCGCCCCGAGGAAAGGAATGGCGGCATCGCCTGGCGCATGGTCGCAGCCCTCGACCAACGGCTCACCGAACTCGGGCTGCTCCCACCCGCCGCCGCACGCCTGCTCGTGCCCGCCGCGCCACCGGCCACGACAGCACCCTCACGCCGCCACTGACCCCCGCGCCACCGCCTGCGTGATGAAGTGCTCCCCCAGGCCACACCCGGTCCCACGCAGGCCAGACACAGTGGCCTCCTGGCCCCATGGAGATCCGAATAGACGCCCCTGCCAATCCCGACGTCCTGGTCGCACCTGGCTACCTGGCCGGAACGATCGACGACCACTTCGGGGCCTTCACGGCGCCGTTGACCGACCACGGCTGGACCGTGGCCGACGACGGATACGACATCACCCTCTTCACCAGTCCCTGTCTACGTGTTCAGGTCGGCTGGCTCCCCGAAGCCGCTCCCACCGAGGAGTGCATCCAGATCGCGGCCCGCTCGCATCCCCTTGCCCCGGCACGATGGCGCGTCGCACTGCACAGCCAAATCCCCACCGAGTTCCTGACCTCGCTCACCACCACGCTGGCGCGCACCCTGGCGAAGAAGCCGGACTGCCTGTTCCCCTCTACGGACAGACCGTTCCCGGTGAACAACCTCCCCGCCCCTCCCGGGTGGCGTGCCACCGGCATCGCATCCGCACTCTCCCCCGATGCCTTGGCCTACTACGCCGCCCCCGCATCGCACCAGACGGAACAGCCGACGGCGTCCACGCCAGGCTGGTTCTTCACGGCCGGCGAGCCGACCGGCCGGGAGCGCTGGGTCGCGTCCTTCGGCGCCACCGTGCCGCACGTCCTGGTGGACGCCTTCCACAGTGCCGTCACCGCCCCCACCCCGCTGGTCCGCGACCACCGTGACATCACTCCCTGGGTACGTCCCTACCTGGCCACCTGGCCGGCACCGCAATCCTCCACGCTTGCTCCCCGTACCCCAACACCTCACGCTGCCACACCTTCTGCCGCCCGCCTGACCGGCTCACCTATGAGCGCCACCGCCGCTTCCAGCCGTGTCTTGCGCTGACCCGCTGGGGCCGATCGCTCACCGCTACTCCGTCCAGTGCACACCGCAGATCCCGCACACGAACAGGCAGCCCAGCCCCCGTCCTTGATCCCGGAAGGTCCCAGATTCCCCAGCCCTCTGTAAGTGCCCGATGACCTCCTCCGCCAGCCCGCCTCCGCCCCACGCGGTCGTATCCCAAAGGGTGTTGGATCTCCTCGGCGTCCCCACCCGGGAAATCTACTTCCGGCACCCCGCCAGCAGCGCCGAGGACCTGCTCGCCCGACTCGTGGTAAACGCCGCACGCAACCTGGACTTCATCCACAAACGGCTCGTCTCGGATGCCCAGGAGGCGGCCACCAGCCTCTCCCGTGCCGTCACCAGCAAGGCACCGATCAATTCCCTCGGCATTCTGCAGAACCAGGGCACGCAGATCGACATCCTGGCCGCCCGCCACGGCGACGCCGTCGAACACCTCGAATCCCTGATCCACGCCTACAGCCAGCTCAATCCCCCGGACTCCCCCGACCCCAGGCACACACTCCTCACCCCCCACGCCAGCACGCCCGCCCCCACCAACCCGCAGCAGACGTCCCCCACACCGCCCGCAGCGAAGGCGAAACCCTCCCGGTCCACCACCCGCCGCTAGGTCCCCTGCCCACTCTCCGGAGCCCCCCTGTCTCTCCACAGCACGCCCCCGATCACGGTCGTCATCGCCACCCGCCTCCGCGAGGACCGGCTCGACTACCTGACCGCCATGCACGCCAGCCTCACCCAGCAGTCCGTTCCCTGCGAGATCGTGATCGCCCTGGACGGCGCCGACCCCGCCCTCCTGCCCGCCCCGCTCGCCAGCGATCCGCGGGTACGTGTCCTCGCACTGCCCCGCCCGGTCGGCGCCGCCTGCGCCAGGAATCTCGGCTTGAACGAGGTACGCACCGAGTTCGTCAACTGGGCCGACGATGACGACGAGTTCGCCCCCGAGGCCATGTCCCTGCGGCTCAGCACCCTGGAGTTGACCGGGGTCGGCTGGTGCGCGGGGTGGAGCGAGGACCTGCACCCGGACGGCTCGACCACCCTGTGGCGCTGTCCCACGCCGCCCGGTCGGCACGAGGCCGGCAACGTGTGGACGTACTGGACGAAGCCCACCGACACCATCCCGATCGGGCCCACCACAATCCTCGCGCGCACCGATCTCGTCCGGGCAGCCCCGATGGGCGGCCTCGTCCAGGGCGAGGACTACATGGCCACCGCCGTCACCTGTCTCGCCCCCGGCATCCTGCTGCCGGTGCCGGTCTACCGATACCGCAAGCACCAAGGACAGCTCACGCGGGAGCCCACGTACGACCAGCTAGAAAGGGCGGCTCGTGAGCATGCCTGGCAGTACGGGATCAGCCTGCGCTCCGTACTCCAGAGCCAAGCTGCCCTGCCCCGTGGCTGAACCCGTAATCATCCGTCAGGTCGATGCTGCTGCCATTTCGCGCCCGCGCCCGACCGCCGCCCGATCTCTGCCGCCGCGCCCCCTTGCAGCATCCCGCACCGTGCCTAGCCCCTGACCACCCCCTCCCCCACGGCTTCGAGGACCCCATCACCCACCCCGACTTCGAGCTCTACAACAACGTCGGCCGCAGCGGCGAACAGATCTACGCCCACAAGACCAACAGCACGACCGAGGACGATCTGTGGCGCTGCGCTCGCCGTGACGCACAGGCGTTCCGCGACGCCACCCATCTCGACCGTCCCGCCGCCAGCCTCGCCGCGTGGCGCGAACGCCTCACGGAGGCCGAGGACGTGGCGCAGTTCCTCTCTGTCCTCGAAGGCACCTTCGGCGGCCCGTACGAACAGGGCACGCTCTCCGAACTCGCCGAAATCCTTGACGCCTCCGCTGCCTGGTGCGCCTCGCGCGGCGACCAGGGCGCGGCAGACACCTACCGGCAGGCCGCGCAAACCCTGCTCTCCCTGGACGGGCGCCTCTACCACCAAGCCCGCACCCACCTGCAAGACAACTACCACCGGCGCGGCGCCGCAACGACACCTTCGGTCTCCCCCACGCCAACGCCGGCCCACGTCCCCCAGTCACCGGTCATCACCGCGAAGAACCGCCCACGATGACTTCCCGCCCGCAGGCCGCACCCCTGACCCCGAGCGACCCCGCCGGACGGTACGCCTACGGCCGCCAGATCCTCCTTCTCGCCGACCTCCTTCGTGGCAGTACCTCCTACGAAGAAGCCGCCGTGCTCACCGACCAGGTCACCGAGCCCACGGATGGCCTGCTGGAACGGCTCGCCGACTTCTTCGAAGCCGCAGGCGAGCAGGCCCAAGCCTCCGAGCACGACGAGGGCTTCGACCTCGGCGCCGACTTCGAAGCCGCCGCCGTGTCCCTCCGGGAGATCAACGAAGAGCTACATACCGCCGCCGCAAGAATGCGCGGACTCGGCCCCCATACCCCTCCCCGAACAACCGGCCCTCAGCGACCCGGGAAGGTGCTGCCGCTCCCGCCGGCGGCAACCACGCACGGCCGTTCCCGGTGACCCCGCACCACCCCCTCAACCACCGGAGGACCTCCCTGTCCACACGTTCTGTCATCGCCCGCCCCACCGACACCGGATTCGCCGGGGTGTACGTCCACTTCGACGGCTACCCCTCCCACCACGCCCGACTGCTTCTGGCCGCCTTCCAGCACACCTACCACCGAGACCACAATGCCCTCGCCAAGCATCTGGTCGACGACGCTCCGTTCGGTTGGTCCGCCCTGGGCACCGACCTCCTCGACGGTGCCCCCGAGTCCTTGCGTAAGGAGATGGTCGGAGACGACCCGCACCCCAGTCGGCAGTTCGACTACCTGCGCAACTCCGACGGCACCCCTGTAGAGCCCGAGCTGCTCACGGAGCAGACGGCAGGCGGGCTGGAGTGGGCGTATGTGCTGCACCCGCATGGCCTCGAAGTGATCGCCCTCTCCGAGTACGAGCGCGGACCGGTGGTGGACTGGAACACCGATCCCCGTTCTCGCATCATCGACGTGCCACAGCTGTGGTCACCCGAGGGCCCGCCGCCGGCCATAGCTCCTCCGCGCGCAACCTCGCTCACAGCGACAGCCGCCGCCACTGCCGCGCCCTCCCCCAGCCGGGCACCAGCGCGCCGCGCCTGAGTTCCCACCCCCGCCCGTGCCAAGCCCGCCGACCCTGACACGGGCGGGGGCACTCCCACCCGCTACCCGCCCTTGAATGGGCAGAAAGGTTTTCCCCTCTGTCCGGCCCTTCCCTCTCCCACTTTCACTTTGGCAGCCATCCCAGCCACGGGTACGTCGCCTCCCACACCCACCGCATCTCTGCACACCTTGCCCAGTGGTACCTGAGCAATGAGGGGTTCGAGGCCGTACCGGACGAACCCGGCCTCTACCGGCTCACCAGTCCCGCGCAGGACGGCGCACGCCGCGCCCGCCAGGCCATCCGCGATCTGCGCGGCCAGGGCCTGACCGTGCAGGCCGACCTGGCCCTCGAAGCCCACCTCGGCCCTGCCGGCCAGCCGTACGAGCGACAACGTACGGCCCGTGCGGCTGCCGTCCGCTCTCCCCAACACAACCGCCCCCTCGGGACAACAGCCACGACCGCGGTCCGGCCGATCCCGCCGAAGCCGTCGTACGCACCGACCGTTCACCTCACCGCTGCGGGAACCGGACGGTCCCGATGAGCGACGATGCCGACTCCGATGCCGGCATGATCCAGATCCCCGGCACCCGCGCACGGACAGCGTCCGGTCTCGCCGACGCAGCACGCGACTTCCGGTTGCAAATGGCGATCATCGATCGCCGGGCCGAAGCCGCGCTGGATGCCGCCCGCGACCGCTACGGGCGCACCGTGCACCCGACTGCCGCCGCAGCAGCCCACGCCTGTCGAACGACCGAGGCCGTCGAGGCTTATGCCGTACACCTCGCCCCGTATGCCGAGGAGTTGCTGGGCGCCGCGCACCTGGCGATCACCGAGCGGACACCCGCCCGGCTCGCCGCCGGTTGGCGGGCGGTGCTCGCCCACCTCGCCTCCTCAGCCGCCGCGATCCGCCAGGTCCTCGACCTGCCCGTCATCCCCGGACCCACCGCCGAACACGAGCGGCACCAGGAGCTGTGGCCTCACCTCACCGCTTGGGCGGACCACGGATACATAGCGGCAGACCTCGCCGCGCAACACCGCCGACCGGGGATCCCACTGTCGGGCGATGAACGCCTGGACTGGACGGACAGAGCACAGACTGCCCAGCAGCGCGGCGAGTTGGACCTCATCGAATCGTGGTACGCCGCCGACGGCCGGTCGATCACCCTGGCCTATCTCGCCGAAGGCGATGACTCGACGGTGGTCGCCCTGTCCGGTGATCCGGACGCCCCTGGCTGGTACGTGCTCGGACACTACACAGACGCCTACGCCGCCGGGCAGGATCTGCCTCCGCCGGTCCCACCCGGCGTGTTCCACCCGAATGCCTCTCGATTCAACCGGCCGGAACCAGCGCCCGAGATTGCGCTGCAGGAGCTGCTGCGTGACGTGTACGAGGCCCGAGCCGCAGGCGACGTCTCCGAGGCCCTGCTCCATGCCACCCATCGCGGCTACGACGCCGGTCCCATGATTCGACTCCGTGAACTGCTGGACTCAGCAGGCAAGTTCGCATCAGCGCTGGAGACGGTGCAGGGCCAGCAGATCGGCGGGAGGCTCACCGCACTCGGCCGTCAGATCGACTTCCTCACCCAGGAGGTCCAGGAGGCGGCCGAAGACCTGGGAGGAACCGTCGCGGTCCTGCCACCACACCGCATCCCCCGGCCTCGGACTCGCGAGCGCCCGGCCGCGACCGCCCCTCCGGCCACAGCTCCGCCCCGTACTTCAGCACCCGCTCAACACCGCTAGCCCAGCCCCGTCCACCCGGCTCCAGCACCTGCCCCTCACAGCTCCCACTGCGCGCCGCCCCGTCTCGAAAGATCCCCTCTCGTGTCGTCTTCCCTGCCCTCGCCAGCCCCCAGCCGCCGCCCGGTGCTGGCCCAGCGGCACGTTGCCCGGCTGCTGGCCGGAACCCTGATAGGTCGGCTGCCCACCGGCATGGTGCCGGTCGCCATCATGCTGCTGATCACGGGACGGGGCGGCACTCTCGCCCAGGGCGGCATGCTGTGCGCCCTGTACGGGCTCACCTCGGCAATCGGCCAGCCCTTGCTCGGCCGGCTCGTTGACCGGCACGGGCAGGGCCTCGTCACCACCCTGTCCGTTCTGGTGACGACGGGATGCCTACTGACTCTGCCCCTGGCCCCAGCCACCACCTCGTCCGTACTGACGGTGGCCACTGTCGCGGTTGCCGGTTTGAGTACGCCGCCGCTGGAGGCCAACCTTCGTGCCCTGTGGCCCGTCGTGCTCCCCGACCCGGCACAGCGGCGGGCAGCCCTCGCCCTGGACACCGGCTCCCAGGGGATGATCTTTGTCGCCGGGCCACCGCTCGTCGCCGTGTTGTGCGCCACCACCGGCCCGGAGACCGCGGTCGCCGCCAGCGCCGGTCTCGGCCTCCTCGGCGCCGCCCTGGTCGTGACCGCTCGCCCCTCACGCCAGTGGAAGCCCGTACCTGCCACCCGCACAGGGCTTCTCGGCCCACTCCGCCACCAGGGACTGCGCCGCCTGTTCGTGGCCATGGCAGGCACCGGATGGGCGCTGGGGACGCTCAACGTCTGGGCCGTCTCCCAGGCTGCCGACTACCGCATCGACGTGCTGTCGGGAGTGATCCCGGCCGCCCTGTCTGTGGGCAGCCTGCTGGGCGGCATCATCTACGGACGACGCGCCTGGCCTGGGTCCGTCACCGCCCAACTTCTTTGTGCGGCCACGGCCTTCGCTCTTGGCTGGGCACCGTTGGCCTGGGCTGCCAGCCCCACCGCTGCAGTCGCTCTCACCGTACTGCCCGGCCTGTTCCTCACCGCGACGATCACCAATGCCTTTCTGACGGTGGATGGGCTCGCACACGCCGGAAGCCTCACCGAGGCATACGCCTGGCTGATCGCCGCCGTGGGCGTGGGACAGGCCGCCGGCACCGCCGTCGCCGGGAACGTGGCCCAACAAGGCGTCCTCGGTGGGTTTCTCCCGGCGCTGGGCGCGACAGCCACGCTCGTTGTCCTCCTCGGCTCCCGCCGCTCCGTGGCAGTACCCGGAGCCTCCCGTCGCCGCGGACGCCATCGGCGCACCACCCCCCTCCGAACCGCCTGCCTCTAGTTCTCGCCCAGTCCCTTTAGGAACCCATGCCCCACGTGACCCTCCTCCGCCGTCCCACCAGCGGCATCACAGCATTCGGTGACCTCACCGAGCTCGCCCAGCACCTGCTCACCGAGGCGGGCTTCGCCCTGCACGGCCCTCACAGCGCCATCCTGCCCAGCGACCTCGACCCCGAGGACCAGAGGACCCGCACCACCCAGGTGGCCGGACTCCTGCGCGACGCCGGGTACGACGTCATCCTCGATATCTCGATCGACTCGGCCAACCCCACCTCCACTCACCAGGTCGTCTCCGCGCAGACCGTCTCCGACAACATGTCCGGCTGGGCGGAAGACATCGGTGTCATGAACCAGCAGGAGTTGGGCCACGCCCTCTCCGGCCTGGTCGGCGATCACGCGAGCGTGCTCGATCCGCTCGCCGATCTCCTGGAGGCCGCCGCTTTCCGCCTCGTCGACTTGCAGGACCCTCAGGCAGCCCCATTCGCCGAGCGGCTATGCCGCCTCGGCCACGAGATTCGGATGGTCGAGCTCCAGATCGCCCACACCGGCCCGGCCCTGCTCGCCCTGGACCAGCACCCCGTCAACGATGCCGATGGCGACCAGGCCCGATCCCGTACCTACCGCCCTCCGAACGCGGTGCTGACCTACCTCGGCGAATCCCTTGCTCTGGGTACGGGCACGACGCACCACGCGCGCTGACCCTGCCCTGGAGCATGTCGGCAACACACCACCGATTTCCCGCCACCACCGATAGGAGATCCGTCTTGCCCGAACCAGCAGAGCCGTTCATGACGATCCGGCACACCATCACTGGCGAGATCACCACCACCGGCTACAACGCCGCCGCCCGGCGGATCCTGCTCCAGTCGGGCTTCGACGAGACGCCGGGCTGCGCCTGCCGAGCGACGGAACCCGGGGCGGAGCGGACGCACGGGCCTGCTCGGCAGCCACCGAGCTGCTCGTCGCCGGGCATCCCGTGCACCTGGACCGGGCTTTCGGTCGGCCGGTGAGCGCCGACGGTACGCCCCGGTTGGCCCGGTCGCCGATGTCGGCACAGTCCGTGACCCGCTCCGAGAACGGCCGGTCTCTCCAGCGCGTCACCAACCCCGCCCACACCCAAACCTGTTGAAGGGGCCTCGTTTTTGCCCACACCCGCAACGCCTGCAAATCCAGCGCGCACCAAGGGCGGCGAACTACGGGCCAAGGTCGCTCGCTTGCTGGCCGACCGGCCGGCGGACGCGCTCACCATCGGGGACATGGCCAGGCAGCTGGGCCACTCCCACGGTGCCGTCCGCAACGCGGCCCACACCCTGGTGCGACGCGGCGAGGCCGACCAAGACGGATCTGGACAACCGGAGTTCCGTGCGAACGCGAAGACCGCCACAGCCGCGCAGACCGCTGTGATCAGCCCGCCGGGCACCCACGCTCCCCGTGCCCAGGCGGCCAAGGCCCGCACGACCATTCCCGCAGCGACCCAGCCCCGGCAGACCGGCCCGATCCGCCGCGCGGGAGGCCAGCTTTACCACCCCCGGGAGCTGGCCGACCTGCCCGACGTCGAGGCGCTGAACCGCTTGCGGGACGCCGACGTGCCGGTGCTGCTCTACGGCCCTCCGGGCACCGGCAAGACGAGTCTGGTCGAGGCCGCGTTCCCGGACCTGCTCACCGTCGCCGGTGACGGCGACACCACGGTCGGCGACCTGATCGGCGAGTACACACAGGCCGACAGCGGAGGCTACGTCTTCCAGTACGGGCCGCTGGTCACCGCGATGACCGAAGGCCGCGCCCTGCTGATCGACGATGCGACCCTGATCTCGCCGATGGTGCTGGCGGCGCTGTATCCCGCGATGGACGGGCGCAGGCAGATCCAGGTCAAGGCCCACAAGGGCGAGACGATCAAGGCTGAGGAGGGCTTCTACGTGGTGGCGGGCCACAATCCCGGCGTCCACGGGGCGGTGTTGACGGAGGCGCTGTCGTCCCGGTTCAGCGTGCAGATCCAGATCGGCACGGACTACGACCTCGCCCTGGCGCTGAAGATCGACGCCCGAGTGGTCCGGGTCGCCCGGCACCTTGCTCGCCAAGTCGAACTCGGCGAGCTGGGTTGGGCCCCTCAACTGCGGGAACTGCTCAGTTACCAGCGGACCGAGGCTGTCCTCGGCACCAACGCCGCGCTCGCGAACCTCGTCGGCATCGCCCCTGAAGAGGACCGCGACGCCGTCGCCGCCGCCGTCATCAAGACTGTCGGCGTCAAGAAGATCGCACCTCTCACGCTCGGGAAGCAGCTCTCCGCCTCGGCCTCGGCCGTCCGGCAGCCCCTGGGCATCACCGGCTCTGCACACCGGGGCCGCTCGCGATGAGCGCCCACCACCACGTCCAGTCCCCCGTCACCGCGCCGGACGACGACGCCGACCTCGCGCGCTGGGACGACGACGGCGCCCCGCCCGCGCAACCCCGTTCCTCCCCGGCCGCGTGGCTGCGCGTGGGAGCCGAACTCGGCGACCGACTAGTCGCCCTCTCCGGCCGCCAGGACCTCGTCGTCACCTGCCGCCCCGGCACGCGCAGCGGCGCACCGGCCGCTTACTTCCCCATGCTGGGCGAGGTCGAGTTCGACGCCCGACTCTTCGCCCCGCTGAAGCCCCGCGAGATCCATCCACGGATCGTGGGCGACGAGGAGCGGTATCCCGCCGCCTGGGGGGTGTTCGTCCACGAGGCCGCGCACGCGGCCCACTCCATCTGGACGGAGCCTGCCGGAGCGAACCCCCGTGCCGTCGAGGCCGCGCTCCTGCTGGAGGAGAGCCGCGCCGAAGGTGCACACCTGGTCAGGCGGCCCACGGACCGCACGTACCTGCGCACCAGTGCCCGCACCCTGGTCATGCCCGACATCGCCCGCCCCACCGTTCAGGGCATCGAGCAGGCCGCCGCCGTGGCGGCCCTGATCCTCGGCCGCCGTGACGTCGGCATCCTGGACGCCGGCGAGACCCGGGCCGTCGCCGATCTGTGCGCAAAGGTGCTGGGCGCAGACCTGTTCGGCACGCTCACCCGCATCTGGACCGCAGCCCACCAGTGCGCCGACCACGACACCACGACCATGCTCGCGCACGGCCAAAATTGGTGCGACGCTCTGGACGCTGCGGCCCCTGCCCGGCCCGTGCCGGAGAACCTCACCGATCTGCTGTCCGGCGCCGTGAAGGTCGTCATGGACAGTACGGCAGCCACCGACGCCGCCGACCTCGCGGCGCAGGCCGCAGCGGCAAGCGCCCTGGCCACCCGGTCAAGGACACAGGCCAACGACCGTGCCCAGCAAGCTAGTCGGCGACGCCAGGCTGCCGCCACCGCGAGGTCTGTCTTCAACCCCAGCGGCGGCACCGTGACCCCCGACGGCAAACCGGCACCCCGCGACAACCCGGTCACCGGCACCCGCAGGCCCACCGCCGCCGAGCAGAGTGCCGCAGCTCGCCTGAGCCGTGCCCTGCGTGCCGCCGCCTACCGCGAGCGGACCGAGGAGCGGACCACCAGCCCCACCCCGCCCGGCCGCCTCAACATGCGCGCGGCCCTCGCCCGCGATGCCCAGCGCGCGGCCGGGTCGGTCCCCACCGCGGAACCGTTCACCACCGTGCGTCGCCGGAACTCCCCCACCCCACCGCTGCGTGTGGGTATCGCCGTCGACGTCTCCGGCTCCATGCGTGCCGCCTGCGCGCCCGTCGCGTCCGCTGCCTGGATCGTGGCACGCGCAGCCGCCCTGACCGACCCCGACTCACGTACTGCCACCATCGCCTACGACGAGCACCTGACCTCATTGACCCGACCCACCCACCGAGCACCCGAGCGAGTGACCCTTTTCGCTGCCAACGGCGGCAGCCACAACTTGGCCGACGCCATCGACGCACTCAACCACGGCCTCGACCTCAGCCGCCCCGGCGCCGGCCGCCTCCTCGTGATCGTCACCGACGCCCGGTACACCGGCTACGAAACCGCTCAAGCCGTCACCCGCGTCAAGCAGCTCACGACCACCGGCTGCGCCGTACTCCAGCTCACCCTCACCGCGGAGTCCCGCCACTTGCCGGGGACCACCTTGCTGCACCTTCCCCAACCCTCCAGCGCTCCCGCCGCCATCGCCACGGCGGCCACAGACGCCATCCGCAGAACACGCTGAGACAACACAGAAGACAGAAAGCAGGAACAACCACGTGGCAGTTCAGACCGTCTGGTCTATCGACCATGCATGTGGGCACGCCGACGAGCGTGATCTTTCAAGCCGCCCCGCCGACAAGCGGGCCTCCTTTGCCCGCTGGCTCTCCACTCAGGACTGCACCGACTGCTGGCGGGCCTCCCGCGAGCGCACCACGGTGCCCACGCAGGAATGGCTGGCTGCCAAGCGCGCCGAAGAGCAGCAGGCCGCTGCCGACTGGGCTGTCCAGTACGACATGCCGCCGCTCGAAGGGTCGGCGCGGGCGGCCCCGTGGGGCGAACGGTGCCGCCACGAGTTGGTGGTCGCGGCGTACACCTCGCTCGTCGTCGAGGGAACCTGGGACGACGGCGACTGGGCGCTGACCGAGGAGAGAATCCGCACCGTCCTGCGTGCCGGATGGTGGATCGACCAGCGGGAGGCAGCAGGCACTGACCTGCCCGAACTTCTCGATGCAACAACAGTCAATGACCTCGGGAACGAGAACCCCTTCCGATGACCTCCAAAAGCCACGCCCTGGCCCTGTATGACCTGGCAACCAGGATCGATCGTTTCCGATTTCAACTTCCTTCCCTGACTGATCGTTCCACCAGCCTCAGCACAACCGAACTGCTCAGGCACATCTCCACCCTGAGCAAGATCACCACCACCGTCCGCGACGAGATCCGCGGCTGCTTCGAAGCCGATGTGGTCACCGCGGACGCTCGGAAGACCGTCGTGGTGTACAGCGCCACCCTTGCCCCATTGGGCGAAGCCTTGACTGAATTCGGGCGGATGCAGGCCGAAGTCGCGTCCTACCACTGCATCGACGTCCCCCAGTACCGCGCAATGCGAGCGGACTTGGACCAGCCTGGACAACTGGTCAGGGATTCCCTTTCCCGCTGCTGTGAGGCCGTCGACGAGATACTCGCAGCTACTACCACTGAGCTCTACTCGGAGGCAACCAAACTGATGCCCCGCGCTCGCCTGCAAACTGCGGTGAGCACCAAATCAGCCAGCGCCCCCGGACCCGGGCAACGCTCCACACCCGTAGCCCCTCTTCCCCCGGCGCTGCCCAACGTGGCCACGTCCACTGCGAAGAACCGCTGACATAGCCACCGGTGAAAATGGTCTCGCTCTCGGATACCGAGATTCTTCCTCTCCTCGACCATGCAGCTGCCCTGACCTGCTGTATGGAGTTCGTGGAACTCCCACGTCCGCCCCTTATAGCGCGGAATCCCTGATTTCGGAAAGCAGGGATTCTCCGGAGGATTGAAGTAATCCCCCCAACGTCCCGCGCCCCGTTCGTGGAAGGTCCCGCTGTGCCCGAAATCTCGCCCCGCTCCCGTCCGCCGTACATTCCCACGGACACCGTCACCCCCGCCCGCCGCGTCACCCACGAGTACTTCAAGCCCCGCGACACGGTCGTCGTCATCAAGGGCGTCGTCGGCGGAGAGCTCTACGGCGACCCGATGACCGTGGTGACCCCGTCCTGGCACACGCCCACAGAGGAGGACGGCTGGCGGGTGCGCAACCCGGACGGCGGCCAGCACACCTACATCACCGCGCACCCCCGCTACCTCGTGCACACCCCCCGCAGATGCGCGGACTGCACGATCTACCTGCGCGCCCTGGAGGACCTGCTGCTGCCGCCCCTCACCGGGGACCAGCAGATCGACTGCGGCTGGTACAGCCTGACCGCCCTCGACCAGCTCGTCCACGTCGACGACACCCGGACCAGCAAGTGATACCGCGCCTTCACCCCCGCACCCACGCCCCGCACGACCCGCTCGGCGAGGCCCTGGGCCGCTCGGTATCGGCGGACGAGGGTCTGACGGAGCACACCGTCGTCGCCCACTGGCCGGGCCTCGGCCTCTTCACCGTGGATGACGAGCAGGAGACCTGGACGTCCGCCGAGTGGGCCGGGCACCTCGTCGACCCCCTGCTGCAGCATCCGTTCCCGGCCAGCCCGAAGGATGACCGGGGGGGGCGATCCTCCATCTTGACGTCCGACTCCACCCCGACGACCGAGAGCTGACCGGCCCCGAGTGGGCCGAGCGGCACTGGAAGAAAAGGCCCGCACCGTCACCCGGGCCGGATGGTGGATCGACCAGCGCGAAACCGGGGGCAGCGACCTCCCCGAACTCCTCGACGCGGCCACCGACGACGACCATGGAACGGAGAACCCGTTCGGTAGACGGGCGCTTTATACCCCATCATCCCCGGTTCGCGAAAAAGGGAATTCTCCAGACTCTTGGACCCTCCCCGCCGCCACCTGGCGCCGTACGAGGAAGGACCAAGCTGTGCCCGAACCCGACGCCCCCTCCCGCCCGCCGTACGTCCCCGACGACGTACTCACCCCGATCCGGGACATCACCCACGGCCATTTCCGTCCCGGCGACCAGGTCGTGATCCTCAAGGGGATAGCCGGCGGGGAGGTGTGGGGCGACGCGTACGGAGTCGTCGTCCCCTCCTGGCACACCCCCACCAACGAGGACGGCTGGCGGCTGCGCGATCCGAACGGAGGCGACCGCACCTTCGTCACCGCCCACCCCCGCTACATGGTCCACCTCTCCCGGCGCTGCGCGGACTGCCTCACTTACCTGCGCGGCATGGAGGAGTACCTGACGAAGAAGTTCGTCGACGACAACTCCTGGCTCGACTGCGGCTGGTACAGCCTCACCCACCTCCACCAGATCGTCCACGTCGACGACGCGCGGAGCAGCCGATGAGCGTCACCGCGCAACACGCCAACGCCCGTGCCGCCGTCCTGAACCAGGTACGCACCACTACCCTCGCGGACGTGGCATCGGCCCACTGGCCGCGCACCCTGGCGAGTCTGCTGACCGAAGTCGGCGCCACCTGGCGGGAATCGGCGGAGGTGTGCGCCGACGTCGCCTGGCAGGCCCGCGCGCGCGGGCGCAGCGCCCTGGTCGTCATGCCCTCGGCTCAGCTCACCCTGCCCCACCTTCCGCCGATGACCGCCCGGACGTACCGGCACGTCTACCTGGGGACCCTTCGTTACGATCTTCGGTGCCTGAGCATCGATGCCCTGGTCCGGGCCATGCCCCGGCAAGTCAGCAGCACGCTGGACTGCTACAGCCGGGCCCTGCACGCCTTCGCCCAGATCGGCAAGTCCCGTACGTCCGGGCTGGAGTTGATGCAGCAGGTCCTGGACGAAGCGGACGACCACCCCAAGACCCTGCACGTCCTGCTGCACGGCCTATGGCTCGGCCAGGGCCTCCCGGATCGCGCACAGCGCATGCTCGACCTGCTGGAGCGACCCCCGTTCCAGGCCGACACCGACCCCATCGCCCTACTCCGCAAGGCCGGCGCGCTGCGGGACCTGGGCCGCCACGACCAGGCGCTGGCCACGATCGACCGTGCCCTGGAGGAACTGCCGCCCGGCGACGTCGCCGTGCACACCGACCTCGTCCGGGAACGCACCCTGATCACGGCCGTCGCCCAGCTCACCGGCACCACAGGGGCGCCCCAGTGATCTCCTACATCCACGACCGGTCCGGTGCTGCTGCGCACCCACTCAGCCTGGCGCTGGGACGTCCCGTGTCCCATCGGGAGGGCCTGACCACCGAGGACACCGTCGTCGCGCACTGGCCCGGACTCGACCGCCACCTCGCCGCAGACGACTGGAACGAGATCTGGACCTCCGTCCAGTGGGCCGAGCATCTCAACGAACCGCTCCGCGCCCACCGCGCCACCTTCAGCCCCCAGGGGGACCGGCGAGCCGTTCTGCACTACCGGTTCCAACTCCACGCCGACGACCGTGAACTCACCGCCGCCCAGTGGGCCGAGGTCGGGCACCGCTTGGCCCGCGCCGCCGACATCGAGACCCCCGGGGACGAAGACGGCTGCCGGTGGATCGCCGTCACCGCCCAGCCCGGACGCCTGGACCTGATCGCCAACGCGATTCGCGAGGACGGCACCTGGCAGTACCGGCCACTCGACCTCGGCCCGCGGCTCTGCGACGAGGCACGCCAGATCGAGCTCGACCTGCGGCTCATCTCCCCGCTGGCTGAGCAGGAAGTTGTTGCGGCCGAGCCCGCCGTGTCCGTGGCGCCGCCCAGGGCGGATGTACCGCCTGTGGCCGGGGTGCTGGCCCAGCTCGCCGACGAGGACGCCGGCCCCCTGGCTACCGTCCGCGGTCTCATCGAGCACAGCGCTCACCGGCTGGCACGCCAGCCTGGAGCCCATGGTCACGCCACGGCACACCAGTTGGAGCTGCTGGCCCGCCGCCTGCACAACATCCAGCAGGAGCTCGCCACCGCCGCCGGACAGATCGCCGCACCACAGGCCCGGCCAGCGGTGCAACCGCCCGGCCGCCCCGCAGCGCCCCCGTCCCTCGCACAGCCCGCACGCCCTGTTCGCTAGGAGAACCGTTCCTCCTCACCCTCCCGACCACCCGGGACGCTCATGCCAACTGCCCCCGTACCCATCCCGAAGGACACGGACCTCTGACCGACCGCGGAAGGAGACGCCGTGATCGCGCTCATACGTCCGCGAGGCTCTTTTGCGGCCGACAGCCTGGCCGCCCTGCCTCTCGATCGCCGTCCTCCTCCATCAAAGAATCTGCGGGCCGGCGAGGCCGTGGTGGCCTACTGGCCCCACTTGGACCGGTACACGCGTGAGGTATCCCTCGATGAAGATCCGGCGCTGTGGACCATCGCCCAGTGGGCTGAGCACCTGGACGATCAGAACTGGGAGTTCCCACTCGCCGCCGCTGATGCCGGTGAGTACGCTCCGCTCTTCCACCTGACTCTCCAGCTCAACCCGCGCGATCGAACGCTGGTCTCCGACGAGTGGGTCCAGGTCGCACACCGCATGGCCGGCGCCGCCGGCCTCCACTCCGACCAGGTCTCGCGCAGCTGCCGCTGGGTCGCTGTGCAGACGAGCCACAACAGTCTCGATCTCCTCGCCAACTTGATCCGCACAGACGGCACCTGGCTGAAGCAGGACGCCTCCCTCCCGAAGCACCTGGCCAACGAGGCACGACGAATCGAGGTCGACCTCGGCCTGCTGCCCACTGGCCGCGCCCCCGGAACTCCACTGACGGTGCCGAGCACCGCATCCGCCGACGGTCCTTCCCCCCTCCACGAAGCGGCTCGCGAACTGCGCTCGGTGGCAGCGGAAGGCTGCGGCCCGCTGGCCCTGGCCCGCGCCTGCCTCACCGACGTCGCCACACGTGTCGGGAACCGGTCGACCGACGTGCGGGACCGGCTGGAGTGGGTGGACCGCCGCCTGCACAGCCTCCAGCAGGTCCTCGACGACCTCGCCGAAACCTTGGAGCCCTCCGCGCCAAACACCGCGCCGCGCCACGCGCTTCCCCCCTCTTCCCCCACTGCGCCTGCCGGGCGTACACGCTGAGCCAGAAAGCCCCCTGCCCCCGTGCCACTTGCCGACCGCGTCCTGGAACTGCGCCGCGACACACACTCTGACGAGGTCCTCGCTCGTGGCGGTGATCCGGAAGCCCACAGCATTCTGGAGCGCACCGGGTTCCTCCCCATCGCGCGGGCCCATGACCTGTATCACCGCCTGCCTACGGGGCTCGACCTCGCCGAGGAGGTCCGCCTCGCCCAACGGGCGGTGGCCCGACTGCAGGCCGTCGGCTACCACGTCGCGTGCGACGAGCCCTTCGCCACCGCGTTCCGCGAACCGTATTACTTGCCCCTCGGCGCCTCCGTGCTGCACCTGGCCCAGGACATCCGTACCGCTCCCCAGACTGAGGACGTAGCCGACACACTCGCCGAGCTGGTAGCCACCCACGACGGCGTCCTTTCCGGCGTGACCGAGGCCCTGTCCGCCACGGCCGACTTCGTCCAGGACCTCGACGGCAGCACCACCCGCGCAGACTCGCTCCGTCTCCTGCGAGACCACGTCGGTTTCATCCGCTCCGGCCTCCAGCGCCTGCGGACCGAACTCGCCGACCGCCACGAGGCGCATCCCCATCGCAGCACATGCCCAGAGCAGGTCGGCCCGCACGAACGGGAGAAGTCCGCCGCCTGCCCCTGCCCGCCGCCCCTCCCCGCTCCCGGCCCCCGCCGCTGACTTCACCCAAGGACCCCATGCCCGCCTCCCACGAACCCGACTCCGACTTCCGCGACCTCGAAGGCTTCGCCACTGCGCTCGCCGACGCCCTGCCCGGCGACTGGACCAGTGAGTACCACCCGTACCTGAGCACCCACCCGGACCACACACCGCTCACCGACGACGTGTGGGACATGAACCTGGTTGTCGACGCTCTGGCCCGCCAGACACCGCAGCACAGCGCCGTCCTCACCAACGGCGAAGCCCGCCTGTACGTCATCGAGCGCCCCGGCGAACAGGACGAGTTCCTCGCCGCGGCGATGGCCCCCCACGGCCTCGATCCGGCCGCCTTCCGCGGGGTGCGCGAGCCGGACGGGATCGCCGTCCCCGACCACCCCTACCGCGCGGCCGTTGAGCTGTTCACCAATCTGCTGCCCCGGTACGACACCGCCCTCGCCCAGGTCCGGGCCAACCTCGACCGCCTGGCCGCGCCCACCGGCGCGACAGCCGAGCACGTCGCAATGGCCTGGGGCAGCGCGGGCGAACTCTCCGCGACAGTGACCAGCGCCGAGGCCGCCGCCGTCCTGGAGAGTGTCGGCTTCGTGCACAACGAGGACGAGGACGTCTATGCCCTGTCCGGCGACGACACCTTTCAGCAGGCACGGGCCATGCGCAAAGCCGGAGCGCAACTGGCCGCCCACGGCATCTCGGTCTCCCTGAGCCACCCAGCACCCCGCACCGGGCTGACCGCCACCGCGTCCTCCCGCGTGGCACCGTCGGCCCCTGCCGTCGCCCGCACCCGCTAGACGAGTTGCCCGTACCCCCGGTGCACTCCCCGTCCCCCGCTCACGCTGAAGGCCGCCCGTATCGCTGTCCCCCGCCTCCGCCGATGAAGCCCTCCCGCGGCCCACGCCTCGCACGCTTCCTGCTCCGTCGCTACATACGTGCCTGCACGGTCGGCAGCACAACCCGCGACATCCCCCTCGCGACCGGCCCGTACGTCGTGCTCGACGAGATGCAGCGCCACAACAGCGGCCCCCTGCCACCGCACCGGTCCCCGCAGCACTCATCTGAAAGAACCGATGACGTCCTCCACGCCCTACCCCGTGCAGCACGCCCGTGAGATCGCCCGGCGGATCGACCTCCTGGCCACCTACCTCGACCGCTCCTCCCCTGACGACGCCTCCCAGATCATGGACGCGGTCCTCGACAACGACGGCATCATGCAGCGCCTCGCCGAACTCCTCGCCCACAGCTCCCGCTACGTACAAGAGCGCACCACCGACACGGGCCCCCACCCCGAGTTGTGGCGCAACCTCGCCCGCGGGGCCGGGCAGCTCAGCGATCTCACCGTCGCTCTGATGGACGAACCCGCCAAGCTCGCGTCGCTCACCCAACCGGCCACTCCCCGCTCGACCGCCCTTCCCGTCCGGCGGCAGACAGGCAACAACACACCAGGAAAGGCCCGTTGAGGAAAAGCAAGAAGCATCAGCAGCCCCACTGGTCTGCTGACCAGACTCCCCAGCAGCACTACGCCATCCATCCGCGCTACCTGGCCGGCGGCGGCGACCTGCGACACATCACGGAATACCTGCGCGTCTCCGGCTGGGCAAACTCCTCCCCCCAGCAGAGCAACGCCCTCGTCTTCGACAACCCCGAACGCACCCTCCGCGTCGTGTACGACCCGCTCGGCACCCCCGCCGGATGGACCGTGGCCGGCCGCAACGCACCCGGCGGCCCGTTGGACTGGCGGGTCGCTCTCAGCCCGCAGACCCCGGTGGAGATCGTCGCCGGCCTGACCGACGCCCTCACCCAGCCGCGGTCCGCACACGCCCCCAACGTCTGGGCTCCTCTGGAACAACAGGGCTGGGAGGCCGCTCCGGAGAAGCACCCCACCGCAGTCAGCCCGGACAAGAACGCCTGGTTGCAGTGGCGTGAGACCGGGCCAGGTGACGCCTACTGGTGGGCCGGCGCGCGGACCGAGCACGGCCGCACCTGGGACGCAGCCTTCAGCGCCAACACCCCCATGCACCTGGTGGCGGCCTTCACCGCCCAACTTGCGTCCAACGAGCCCGTCATGCGCCCACGGGGACACGTTCCTCCCACCAACCGCATCCGGGCACAGTCCGTCTCCGTGCTCCCAGCCGACCTCAGCGCCTGGCAGCAGCGACGCATCAACGCGGCCCGAACCGCGACCGCGTGGGCCCGTGGCGCCTGGGGCGTCGCGACGCCGGGCAAGAGCCGCTCCCCGCACCCATCACAGGCAACAGCAGGCTCTCCGCGCACCCGCTGAACCACGCACCCCAACCGACCACCAATTAATGGAGGTTCATGACCCGGCCCGCCATCACCACCCCCGTACCCACACTCGATGAAATCCGTCAGACCACCGACACGCTGGTCCGGCTGACGGCACAGCTGCGCAGCAGCCCTGACCTCCGCGACGTGATCCCTCTGCTCGACCAGCTCCTGGACGAGGACCACGGCGCCCCGATCCGGTTGTTCGAACTCCTGCGCGCCTTCGCCCGAGCCACCCACGAACAAATCCCCTGGCCACGGGACGAGCAGACCGCCTCTGCGATCGAGGCATCCTCCAGCGGCACCATCGCGCTCCAAGACCTGCACGCCCTGCACTGGACCGTCGGAACTCTCGGCGAAGCCCTCGCCGCTGCACCGTCGCCGACGGCGGGAGAATGCCATGCCCATAGGTGAGCGGCAGCTCGCCGCATTCGAATCCGATCACTCTTTCCGAGTCCTGGACGAAGTCCGGCCCCGCTACCTGGCAGGTTCCGGTGATCCCCGGCACGTCACCCACGCGCTGGTCGCGGCAGGCTGGGCCAATCGTTCTGACCCCGCTGCCCCGAGCGTCCACCTGGTAAGTCCCGACCACCGGTGGGACGTGCACTGCAACGCGTACTCCGGAAGCAGCGACTGGTGGAGAATCACCGGCAGCACCAGCGAAGGGGCCTACGTCAGCGCATCGTTCGGCCGCATGGTGCCCGCGGAAATCCTGGCCGGCTTCACCGATGCGCTCGTCTCTCCCCCAGCGGAGGATGAGGTTCACGACGTGTGGTCACTCCTCAGCGAATCCGGCTGGAACGTCACCAGAGAGCCCGACGGAACCGGCACAGCCACCTCGCCCGACGGGAAGGCCATGGCGGAATGCCACCATCCCGCTACGGACCTTCCCGATCACGTCATCTGGTCCTTCGAGGTCGACGTACCGCAACGTCCACCGGTGTGGAGGGCCTCGCTGCACGGCAACGTCCCGGCTCATCTGCTCTCCGGGTTCGCCAGCGCGCTGGTCAATCCGGAACCTCTTCTGCGCAGCGGCTGGTCCGACACCATGGGGCACTACACCGCAGAGAAGGAGCCCAGCGCTCTCACCGGCAGAAATGCGGTTGCCGCACACCGTGAACGCGTCAAAGCCGCCGCGGCCCGGTTGCGCGCCGCGCGCCGCCACAGCCTCACCGCCTCCGCGCCCGCCCCCGCCGCCGTCTCTCCGGTCAAGGCCAGGTGAGCACCCTGGAAGGCGCGCCCCGGACCACCACGTCACCAACCCGCCCGAATGTCCACCAGCTCCAGCAACTCGCCTGGTACCTAGGCCGCAGCGAGGAGATCATCCGGCAGTGCGACGCCTACCGTGACGCACACAGCGATCCCGACGGCTGGCCGCACGACCCGGAGGCCACCGGGTGGCGCGTCCATCGCCGGGACACGGATACCTGGTCCGCGTTCTGTCAGATCCGCCCCTTCGCCCGCCAGCTCCTCACCCGAGCCGCGGCACAGCGTCTGCGCCTGCCTCCCCGCGCCTGTGACCGGTGGGCCGCACCCCTGCTCGCGCTCTCCACGGCACTGGACGAGATCGATTTCCTGGACCGCGAATCCGGCGTAACCCGGGACGGCTTGCCCGGCTCGGCGCCGCCCGCCTCCCAGGCGTACGACAGGTTCACCACGTTCACCGACGAAGCATGGCACCCACTGAACGAATGGACCTGCCGTGGTCAGGCCGTCATCGACATCGACACCGCGTTCCGCGATGTCCCCGCCGCTCCACGCATGCGCGCTGCAGCACCTGCACCACCCACGCCACCGTCCACGGGCAAGGTCACACAGGCCGGCCGGTAGCCCCGGCTTGATGTCACCACCCAGCACGCCACCTGTCGCACGCCCTGCGGATTCCTAACCTGCGAGGTCCCGTGCAGAAACATTCCTGCACGGGGCCGGCAGCACGGCCCGCCGGGCCCGCGCAAGGAACAGATGCCTCGCCCCCCACCGTCAGCCTCCTGGAATTCGTCGAGCAGGTCACCACCCGCCTACCCGGCTCCTGGTCCGGCACCTATACCCGCCCCGCGACCGGAGAAGACCAGCACTCCGTCGGGCTTGCCCTCTGGGACACCACCGGGCACATCGGCTACGTCGTCAGCAACAAGCACCTATGGCACGACGCCTACCTGCAGCGCGCCGACGGGCTTCGCTGCAACCCCCACCGCGGTACTCACTGCCTCCGCGAGGCATCGCGGCATCGCGCGACCACCCAGTCCGACCGTAACGCCCCGCCACCACCTACTTCCGCTCCTGGAGTTCCATGCATTCACGCCCCGTTGACGCGATAGACCTCGACGCTGCGACGCAGACCGTCGGAGCCGTGATCCGACTACTGGAAGACGGCGTCCTCCCCGAACAGGCGGCCCTCCTTCTCCGTCACGCCACCGACCCGGGCACCAGCGTTCTGGCTGGGCTCGCCGGCCTTCTCGATACCGCCGCTCACTACGCCCAACGCCACGGCGCGTCCCCGCACGTGACCAACACGTTCCTGGCTGCCGCAGAGGACCTCTTCGCTCATAACGAGGCACTCGAAGACGCCGTCCGCCGTCTCGGAGAACTCCACACCCCAGCACCAGCACCCGCCGTGCCGGGTTTGCCGAAGCCACCTCCGCCTCCCGCGACGCCGCGCCGCTGAGCGCCGGGCACCAGCCCACCCCCGCCGCCCGTCCCTCCCCTTCACACCTCTGGACCCGCCCGTTTGCCCACCTCACCCAACTCCAATGACGGCTACGACATCGCGTTCAAGGCGCTCCTGGGTCTTGCCGCCGTCGCCGTTCCCCTGGCCCACCTCACCTGGCTCGCCGGGAACGCCGCCGCCTGGCTCACCGGACGCACCACCGCCCCGTACGCACCCACCGATGCCCTCCTGCACCCCGATCGGCTCTGGCCTGACGCCAGCAGCACCGCCTTGCTGTTCGGGGGCCGCATCGTGCCGATCACCTTGCTGCTCGCGCTGGCCGGTCTCGGTGCTCTGCTCTGGAGACGTCGGGGGAACGCGGGCGGGGGAAAGCAGAAACGTATCTCCGGGATGGCGAAGGCGAAGGACATCCGGCCGCTGCTCGCCACGCAGATCACCGCGAAGGCTCGTAGCCTGCGTCCGAGCCTGAAAGACGCCAAGCACCTCGCCCCCTCCGACACCGGAGTCCTGCTGGGCAATCTGCAGGGCACCCGCCACGAGGTCCGCATGGGTTACGAGGATGTAGCGGTCGCTATCATGGCGCCGCGGTCCGGGAAGACCACCTGTCTGGCCATCCCCGCCCTGCTCGCCGCCCCTGGACCCACGCTCCTGACCAGCAATAAAGCCTCCGGGGATGCCTACACAGCCACTCTGGAGGCCCGTGCCGCCCAGGGACGGACCTGGAGCATGGACCCGCAGCAGATCGCCCACGCCGAACGGGCGATGTGGTGGAATCCGCTCGCCTCCGCCAAGACCCTCGACGGTGCCGGACGGCTCGCCGGGCACTTCCTCGCCGCGTCCGTGGACGCCTCCCAGCAGGGGGACTTCTGGTCCAAGGCCGGCAGCAACATCCTGAGCCAGCTGTTCCTGGCCGCAGCGCTCGACGAGCGCCCGATCACCGACGTGATGGGCTGGCTCGCCTTCCCGGCCGACCGCACCCCGCTCGACATCCTGCGCGACCACAAGTTCGGCCCTGTCGCAGCCCAGCTGAAGGGGACCGTGGAGGGGCCTCCGGAGACACGGGACGGCATCTACGAGACCGCCCGCCAGTACGCCGCCGCCCTGCTCAACAGCGAAATCGCCGCCTGGGTCACCCCGCAGGAGGGCATCCCGGAGTTCCGGCCCGCCGACTTCGTCACCAGTCGCGACTCGCTGTACCTGCTCTCCAAGGACGGCGGAGGCGGCGCCAGCGCACTGATCGCCGCATGCGCCGACTCCGTCATGCGAGCCGCGACCGCTCAAGCCGAGCGCGCCGGCGGACGCCTGGACCCCCCGATGCTCGCGATCCTCGACGAGGCCGCCAACGTGTGCAAGATCAGCGACCTGCCGGACCTCTACTCCCACCTGGGCTCCCGCGGCATCATCCCGATCACCATCCTCCAGTCGTACCGACAGGGGCAGAAGGTGTGGGGGGACGCGGGCATGGACGCCATGTGGTCCGCCTCCACCATCAAGGTCATCGGCTCCGGCATCGACGACCCCGACTTCGCCGACAAGCTGTCCCGGCTGATCGGCGACCATGACGTCGAGACCCGCTCGACCTCGCACTCCGACTCGGGGAAGTCCACCTCGATCTCCATGCGCCAGGAGCGGATCCTGCCCGCCGACGCGATCCGCGCACTGCCCAAGGGCACCGCGCTCGCCTTCGCCACCGGTATGCGCGCCGCGATGCTCGACCTGCGGCCCTGGTACCTCGAAGGGGACGCCGCCGAACTGTCCGCGGCATCCGCCCGCGCCTCCCAGGCGATCACCGAGCGGGCGCTGGCGAAACACCAGCCGAAGAAGACCGACTTCACGAAGGCCGCATGAGCGAGGCCCGCCTGCACCTGGTGCCCGTCCGCTCCCGGGACGCGAAGGACTTCGTGCGGGCCTGGCACCGCCACCATCCGCCACCCGCGGGTCAGATCTTCGCGGTCGGTGCCGCCGACGACTCCGGGGTGCTGCGGGCCGTGGCCATTGTCGGACGCCCCGTGGCACGCCACCTCGACGACGGAAGCACCCTCGAAGTCACCCGGACCGCATCCGATGGCACACGCAACGCCAACTCGCTTCTCTACGGTGCCTCGTGGCGCGCGGCGAAGGCGCTCGGATACCGGCGTCTGCTCACGTTCACCCAGGAAGGCGAGAGCGGTTCCTCCTTGCGGGGCGCGGGCTGGCGGCTGATTGCGCGACGTCCGCCCCGGAGGGGCTGGCACACCCCCGCCAGGCCCCGGACAGGCCACGGCAACGACAACGTCGCCCGCTTCCTCTGGCAGGCCCCCGGCCCGGAGCAGACCGACAGCCCGCACAGCAGCTGATCCCCTCCCCGCCCGTATCCGCTCTCCCCGAGCAACCGAAGGAAGGTAGTCCCCGCACATGGTCGACTTGGCCGAACACACGCGCCTGCTGTCCGGCGCTGTCCTCGCTCTGGAGGAGTTGTCCGCCGAGGCGCGGCGTGTCCGGGAGGGTGAGATCGCCAAGCCCGTGCGCGAGATCACGCCCATGAGCCTGCGGCTGCATGAGCTGGCTGTGCAGTGCACCAGTCAGGTCCACGAGCTGTCGGTCAGCGAGCTTCCCGAGAGGGAGGGCGGCACTCAGGCCCTGGCGCATCTGGTCGGTGCCTGCGCGCAGATCTCGCTCGCCGCCACGCTGTGCAACCTCGCCATCCACCACCGCACCGAGATCTACCTGTACGACGACGCCGACCCCACTCCCGCCACGAGCGCTGATCAACTTCGGCGCGCCGAGGAGGAGATGCACAGAGCCGCCACCACCTGCCGCTCCGTCGCACAGCAGTTTTCCCGCCGGCTGGCTTCCTTCACGGCCTGGCCCGTGGTGCAGCACCACCATGCTGCGCCGGCGACCTCGATGCCACCGGCTCGCCCGGTCGCCGGCCGTGCAGGGGCGTTGAGCTGACCGGCCCCTGACCGTCCTCCTTACCGGCCTTCCCGCCCTGCCCAGAATTCCTCGGAGTGCCCGTGCCCCTGTATGAACCGGTTGATCTTGAAGACATGCTGCCGCGGGCGGCCCTGGATGCGGTCACCGCCGATATGAACGAGCACCCCGCGACAGCCGACCGCACCGGGCTGTTCCACGCCACCCGGCACACCGCGCTCCTCAGCCACCTCACCGCGCAGCTGGCCGCCGCCGTCGAGTACCAGCTCACCGTGGGCACTCCCGATCTTCCGCCCGCGGCCATGCTGAGCCGCACAGCTGTCCACCTCGGGCGGGCGGTTGCCCACCATGCCCAGGCACTCGACGAACTCCTGCCGCTGGCCACCAGCAACCGGACCACCCTCCAGGAGCAGGTCGACTCCATCGATCAGCAGCGCAGCCTGCGTACCCACCTGTCCAACGCTCACGCGGCACTGACCGAGGCCCGCATCCTCCTGCACGCGCCGCGGTCGGCTTCCCTGCCTCCTGCCCGACCCGCTCCGCGTTCCCCTGGGCTCGCAGCGGGTGCCCCCTCCTCATCCAGGAGCAACGCGCCTTCGCGCCGGTGAACCGCCCTTCGCCGGCCGACGGTGCTTGGCCCTTTTCCGCATGCTGGCGACCGGCCCCGACTCCGCCCAGACCCTAGGACCGATTCCTCCTGCCACACGACGAACTGACCGTCCATGTCACGCAACTCCGCACGCTCGGCGACGACTTGGTTGCCTTCCAGATCACCCTCGAAGAGATCGACATCCGTCCGGGTAACGACGCGCTCGCGGAATTCGAGGAACTGCTGCAGACCTCCCACCAGCTCACGGTCCGCGCCCTCGACGCGCTGACCGCCCTGGCCAGCAGCTCGTACCCAGCGGTTCCCGGCAGCGACCTGGCGCTGGACGCGCTGTCCGGAGGAGTCGCCTGTGCCAGCGCCGCCGGCACCGACCTCGCACGCGCCATCAGCGACAACGCATACGACAGCACACCCCTGCCACATCCCCAGAACATCGGCAGAGAGGCAGCCATCCGCCTCGCCCGCCACCAGCACGCCGCACCCCTGCTCCACGATCACCTCGCCAACGCCGCCTCCCACATCGACGTGGCCTCCACCGCGTTCCACTACCTCGCCTCGACCCTCGCCCAGGACATCGAACAACTCGACCCTGCGCACACGAAGCCGCGCTCCGCGATTCCGGAGTCGCTGACGCCGGGGCAGCACCAGGCGCTACGGGCGCTCTCCCTCGGCGAGGGGCGGTGGGAGATGTCGGACGAAGACTCCGGCCGGATGCTCATCACGACCAAGGACGGCAGCCAGGTCACCAACGCGGCGGTCTCCCAGCTGCTGACCCGCAAGCTGATCAGCGCAGGCCCCGGCACCCGGTACGAAGGGCAGACGCTGACGACCACCCCCGCGGGCGAGCGCGCCCTCGCGCACCACACCACCCGCACCACAGCGCCCACACGGCCACCGGCCCTGAAAGCCGCACCACCCCGGGGAGCGCGCCGATGACGTGCGCGCCGCCGAAGCAGACACCGCCCGCACCCGAGGACTCCTTCGCCGGCGTACCGCGGGCCTGGGAGATCTTCGGCCCGATGATCGAGCACTTCGGCTGGGAGCCCGCCCAGGCGGAGGGGTTCCTGTCTGTCCTGCGCCCGCAGAGTTCGCTGGAGTTCCGCCTCGACCTGCGCCGAAGGGAGCATGCCTGGTGGGAGGTGCGCCACCAGATCCCGCACTGGTTCGGCGAGTTCAGCCGCCACACCCCCGTCGAGGCCCTCGGGCTGATGGTCTATTCCCTGCCGCAGCTCCAGGGCGACGGCCGCTTCGCCGACCGCATCGGCGCCCTGCCCGCCAGCATCCCCGAGGCCGCCACCGACGCGCAGTGGGCCGCCGCTCGCTCGCCGGACGGCATCGAGTACACCTCGCCCGATGAACGCGCCTCGCTCCGGTACACACCAAAGGCGATCGGCATCCATACCAAGTGGGCCTTCCGGGGCGACGCCACCGGGCAAGCCCCTGCCTGGGAGGCCCGCTTCACCGCAGGCACCCCGGCCCCGCTCGTCGCCCGTTTCCTCACCACCCTCACCTCCACCGGCGCTGTCACGGAGCGCCGCTCCCCGCTGAGCGCCATCGCCCCGCTGCCGGCCGTGGAGGCCGCACTCTCTAGAGGAGTTCGCCGATGAACCAGTACGCACCAAACGACCGGGTCTTGATCTCGCCGCGGTACATGGCCGGAGCCGGAGACCGGCTCACCGACGTGGTCGGCCCGTTCATCCACCTCTTCGGCTGGAACTACGAGTACGACGCCGCCACCGGGCACGTAAAGATCGACAGCCCGGACGGCAGCCTCTTCGTCGACGTCACGCCGCTGCACGATCTCGGCCATCTGGTCAACGTGGCCCACCACGAGCCCTACTGGGAAGCGACGTTCAGCAGGCAGTCGCCCCTGGAGGCGGTCGCCGCCTTCACCCAAGCGCTACCTCAGATGCTCGGCGATACCCGTCACGCCGAGCGCATCCCGATCACGGACCTGCCGTTGGACCAGCTCGCCCACCTGAACGGCTGGTCGGCCGACAACGGCACTCTCACCTCGCCCGACCTGTACTGCCGACTGGAGCACACACCCGACCAGGAGATCGCCTGGCAGGTCGAGCACGTCTACTTCGAGCACGCACCGCTGGCCACCTTCACCCAGGACACCCCCAAGCGTCTCGTCCAGAACTACTTCTCCCACCTGGCCTCGACCCTGCCGGTGGAGCGAACCTTCAGTGACCTCCCCTTCAGCACACGGGACCAGCACAGCGCCCTGATCACCCCGGTCCGCGGAGCCGCTCTCAACCCTCACCTGCAGCACGCCCTCGCGCAGCTCCCCCGCTCCGCCGACCCCGGCCCCCGCCCTGGAGCCACCCGCTGACTGAGCACACCGCCTCCCTTGCAGCAGCCGAACAACTCCTCTCCCTGGCAGCCGACTTCACCCGCTTCACCGACGCCCACGCGCGCCACCACCTCAACGGGCCCACTCCCACCGTCCTGCTGAACGCGCAGGCCCTGTCCGCCCAGCACATGGCGGCATCCGCCCTCGCGATCGTGGACACCCTCAACGCCCAGCCGATGTACCACAGTCCCGAGATCCGCGCGGTCTACGCCCGGGTGCGTCAGCTGGCCCAGCTCGCGACCGACGCAGGCGACCATCTCATCGACGCCGTCGATATCATCGACCACACCGTCGAGGGCCTCCCGGTCGAACTCGGCGACGGCTTCCTGACCGTCCTGACCCACAAGGACGCCCGCCTGGAGGCCGGCAGGCGCTTCACCCTGGCCGGCAGCCTCACCGCGCTCGGCGCCCCGGACGCTCTGGAAGCTGCCGAGCAGTACGTCGTCGAGCGCCGCAACCGAGGCTTCGTCCCCGGATACCAGCCGCCCGGCCTCACTCCCACCCAGAGCATCACCCTGCGCGCGGTGGCCCGGGGAGACGTCGCCATCACCAGCGGCAAGCCCTACCTGCGTCGCGAAGACATCCGGGTGAGCATCAGCACCATCCGTGCTCTGGAAAGCCGGGGCCTGGTGATGCGTGAGGACTGCCCGGACTGGTTCCGCGACGAGCGTGTCCACCTCACCGCAGCAGGACGCCGCGACCTCGCCGCCTCCTTCGCACGGACACGCACCACCTCCCTGAGCGCCACACGGCCTGCCGCGCCCCTGCCAGCGCCAGCCGCCAGCCGCGCCCGCTGACCACCTCCACAGCCCCGCGCACCCCCCTGACGCCACTCATGAAAAGGCCCCTTTGGACACTGCCCCGGACGAGCATCAGCTCTTCGACATGACGCCGCAGCCGAGCCTGCCCGAGCGCATCCTGGCCCTGGCCGCCGACTACACCCGCCACAACGACCTGCTCGCCGACCACCGTCTGACCTCCCCCGACGGGGCCGACCAGTTGACCGCCCCCCGCCACTCCGCCGAACGCCTCGTGCACCTGACCCGTGACCTGCTCCACGAGGTCACGAGCGCCCTGCCCCGTCACCGGACGGTGCCGCGCGACGCCGCAGCCCGCCTGCGCCAGCTCACCCACCTTGCCGAGCTCGCCGCCGCTCAACTCGACGGGCTGCAGCGCACCCTGGAAGCCACCGGCACTCCCCCCACGCACAGCACCGCGATCAGCACTGCCCGCGCGCTGACCCGGCTCGGCGCCGAAGACCTCGCCACGACCGCCTTCGCTGTCGCTCACGAACTGCGCCTGCGCGGCATCCAGGACCTCAGCCCCCAGACGCTGCCGCTGTCCGCGAGGGAGAACGGCGCCCTGACGGCCGTCGCCCGCGGGCACGTCGCCCTGAGCGACCCGCGTACCACCCCGCGCATCGACTCCCGCACGCCGATAACCATCGAGACCTTCCGCGCGCTCACCGAACAAGGGCTCATCGAGTCCCTCCCGATCCCCCGCGCGTACGACTGGCTCGACCAGACCCGCCTCCACGTCACCGGCACCGGCCGCGCCCACCTCGTCGGACTGGCCAGCCACCCGGCCTCGACCGCACCGGCGCCGACGCGACCCCTCGCCGCCAGGCCCGCCACCGCACCGGCAGCCGAGGCCGCCGTCCCACGCCGCTGACCTCACCCCCGCACAGAATCCGCCATGCCCCTGCCCCCTGACCTACCTGAGCGTCTGCATGACCTCGCGCTCCGCTTCGAGACCCTGCACTCCCTCCTCGACGACCTGCCGCCCGCGCATGCCGCGGAGTACCTCGGCGACCTGCGCCGCCACCTCACCGGCGCCCACGCGCTGACCGACGAGACGCTGACCCTGCTGCACGACCTCCACCACGCCGCCCCCGCCCCCGACGCCCTCACCGTGCAGGAGAAGGGAGCAGTGGGTGCGCTGAGCATCGTGGCCACCACAGCGGCCTCCCTCAGCAGTCACCTGGTCGACGTCGCCACCACCCCGCTCACGCACTCCCGGACCCACGGCAATCCCCTGAGCACTGCACCGCCGTTCGACGGACGCATCGAGGCGGTCCTCGACCACCTGGAGGGCTGCGCCGAGGGATGCCGGGTCACCGCCCGTCTCCTCACCGGCCCGGCCCGCTCTGCGGCAGCACCGCTGCGTCTCGTCGCATCGGCGCCGGCCACCGGCAACAGCCCGCACCTCACGCCCTACCAGCACGCGGCCCTGCGGCTGATCGCCCAGAGCGGCGCCTCGCTGCACCACAACCCGGCCGGGCGGCGATACCTCCGCACACCGGACGGCGGGCAGATCCTGCTGAGGGCCTACGAGGTTCTCGCCCGGCAACGACTGATCGCCCCCGACACCCGCTTCCCCCTCTTCCTCGGACAGCCCGTTGCGGCCACCAGCCTCGGCCGCTCCCTCCTGGCCACCCTGCCACCGGCACCCCTCGCCCCGCTCCCAGGACAGCCGCTACGCCCCGTACCGGCCGCACCCCACCGGACCGGTGCCCGATGACCACACCCACACCCCTGAGCGCCAAGGGCCGGGAACCCTGGTCCGAGAAGCGGCGGACCGACCGCTACAACTGGGAACTCGCCCGCGGGCAGATCACCGCTTTCGGCGAATCGAAATCCCTCCAGGACTGGGCCAGAGACGAACGGTGCGCAGTCAAACGGGAAGCAGTGCGTACCCGGCTGGCCCTGGGGTGGGATCCCGAGGACGCCCTCACCAGGGCCCGGCACGACAAGCCGGACCTGGAGTTCACCTACAACGCCCGGACGCTGACACTGCGCGGGTGGGCCGAACAGAGCGGCATCAAGTACCACACGCTCTACAACCGGCTCACCAAGTCGAAGCTGACGTTCGAAGAAGCCCTGGAAAAGGGTGGCGACGGGCCCCACTTCGCCCTGCCGGTCACCGCGTTCGGGGAAACAAAGACGCTCGCCCACTGGGCAGTTGACCCCCGGGCGGGCTGTGCCGTCGCCACGATGCGACGCCGCATCGCCGAGGGCTGGGAACCGGAACGCGCCATCACCGAAGAACCCCAGCAGCGCTCCACCCTCGGTGCCGGAGTCCCCTACCACGCCTTCGGGTTGAGCATGGGGCTGGAGGACTGGGGACGTTACACACAGATCCCGGCCGGCAACCTGCGCCACCAGATGAACGCCCACCAGCTCTCGCTGGAAGCCACGCTCACAAGCCTGGGCTGGACACCGCGCACTGGTCCGCCGCTCCCCCAGGACCTCCTGCGCATCACCGCCGCCGAACTGCGGCCGGGCGACCACGTCCTTGACCTGGACCCCTCCGGCACCGACCAACAGCTCCTCACCGTGCGCCGGCCAAGCCCCGCCACCGCGCCGCCCAACCGCGCCCCGCAGGCCCGCTCCCTGCCCGCCCCCGCCACACCCCGCGCCGCCCCCGTACGGCGCTGAACCCCCTCTCCTTCCCGGCTGCCGCCCAAACCGCAAGGACCCTCTATCCCCTCCTCTCCTCAGTTCCGCGCCATATCCCTCGGTGCCGGTATCCAGTCCAGCGCCATGCTCGCCCTGTCCGCCGAGGGGATTCTCCCCAAGGTCGATTACGCAATTTTCGCCGACACAGGATGGGAACCCGCAGCGGTTTACGCACACCTTGATCGCCTTGAGCGCGAAATAGCGAAGCCCGCCGGAATTCCCATCCTGCGCGTCTCAGCAGGCAACATCCGCGATGACGCCCTGAACCCGGACAAGCGGTTCGCTTCCATGCCGCTCTACGTTCTGAACCAGGACGGCAGACCCGGGATGACCAGGCGTCAATGTACTGGCGAGTACAAGGTCAAGCCCATCAAGAAGGCGATCCGCGACCTTCTAGGATACCCCTACCCCGCCCGCATCCCGAAGGATATCTGGGTCGAGCAGTGGATCGGCATTTCCACGGACGAATTTCACCGGGCGAAGGACGCCGACGTCAAGTACATGCACAACCGGCACCCACTGATCACCGATATGAACTGGTCGCGGAACGACTGTACCCGATACCTCTCCTCGGTCGGCCTAGCAGAAACACCGAAATCATCGTGCCTTGGGTGTCCATTTCACGGAAATGCGCAGTGGCGGAATATCCGCGACACCAGTCCGGACGAATGGCAGGACGTCGTCGCCTTCGATGCCGCGATCCGCTCCGGTAACGCCAGAGCGAATGCCACGGGCAATCCTCTGCTGGGCCAGGCGTTCCTGCACCGCTCCCGGGTACCGCTCGACCAGGCGCCGGTCGATCACGTCACCGCCGCCGAATGGGCCGCTCTGCAAACGGAGTTGCCGGACCGTCCCGACGCCCGGGAACTGGAGCTGGGCGTCGCGGACGGATGCTCGCCGTGGTCCTGCCGCGGCTCCGACCCCGAGCCGACGCACGGGGACTTCGGGCTGGCCTCTTGATCCTGGACCTGTTCGCGGGCCCCGGTGGATGGAGTTGCGCACTGTCCGCCCTGGGAATCCGGGACGTGGGCCTGGAATGGGACCAGTGGGCCTGCAAAACACGTGCGGCAGCAGGCCAGTTGACCGTGCGGACCGACGTGGCGATGTACCCCACACACCCGTTCGTCGGGCGAGTGGACGGCCTTATAGCGTCCCCGCCGTGTCAGGCATGGTCGATGGCTGGCAAGCGGCTCGGCCTGCTCGACCAGCCGCTCGTCCACCAGGCGGTCGCCGACCTCGCTCAGGGACGCGATACCCGGGACGAACTCCTCGCCGCCTGCCGCGATCCGCGGAGCCTGCTCGCCGCCGAACCGATGCGCTACCTGCACGCCCTGCACACGAAGGGCGAACCCGACTGGGTGGCGATGGAGGAAGTACCCGACGTCCTCGCGCTGTGGAAGCAGTACGCGGCGATCCTGCGTTCTTGGGGGTACTCGGCATGGACGGGCGTCCTCAACGCGGCGGACTACGGCGTTCCGCAAACGCGCAGGCGGGCGATCCTGCTCGCCTCGCGCACCCGGACCGCCGAGCCGCCGCCGCCCACCCACGCGAAGGTGGCCGAGCCAGAGAGCCTGTTCGGGCCGGGCCGGACCCGGTGGGTGTCCATGGCCGAGGCGCTGGGCTGGGGTGCCACAGACCGGCCCACCCCCACGGTGTGTGCTGGCGGCGGCCCCGGCGGTGGGCCCGAGCCTTTCCCCTCGGGCTCCCGCAAGATGCTGTCGGACGCCCGCGACCGCGGCACCTGGACGCCCCGCCCCTCCGGAGCCGTGCTGCGGTCACGGCGGGAGGGGGCGGGCTGGGCCGCCCAGCAGGGCACCCGCGACAACCGTCCCGCCGACCGCCCCGCGCCCACCTTCACCGCCGAAGCGCACCGGTGGGCCTGGGCCCTGCGCAGCAACAACCAGGCGAACGCCACCACCCGCCGCAGCGACGAGCCCGCCGGCACCCTCTTCTTCGGACACCGCGCGAACGAGTGCGTCTGGATCGCCGAGCCCGCCCCCGCGCAGCCGGACCAGGACCCGGTCACACCGCCGGATCCCATCCGGATCACCGCCGCCGAGGCCGGCACCCTGCAGACCTTCCCCGCCACCTACCCGTGGGCCGGGAACAAGGGCCAGCAGTTCAGCCAGATCGGCAACGCGGTCCCCCCGCTCCTGGCCCTGCACCTGCTGGCCCCGCTCCTGGAGCGGACCTTGACCGCTGACGACTTCACCCTGGCGGCCTGATGTCCGCACGCCCCCACAGCCGCCCCCTGCCGGACGAGGACGTCCCGTACGCCGGAACGCCCCCGCAGCCGGTGGACTTCGCCGAGCAGGCACTGCTCGGCGCCCTCCTCATCCAACCCGCGCTCACCCCCGGCATCCACCTCACCCCCGAGCACTTCACCACCCACATGCACGGCAGTCTCTTCGCCGCAATCCAGCAACTCGCCCCCCACGTTCCGCACCAGGCGGGGGAGTCGCCGCCGTTGCTGCCGAGCCTGCACTGGATCAATCAGGTGTTCACCACCGCCGCCGCGCAGGCCCGCGGTCTGACCTTGCCCTACCTCCACCGGCTCGTCAGCTCCTGCCCCGAACCCGCCCATGCCGCCGCGTACGCACGGATGATCCAGACCGGACACGTCCGCCGCAGCCTCCACGCCCACGCCGACCAGCTCGCCCAGACGGCCGCCGACACCCGCCTGCCCGCCCCGGCCACCACGGTCGCGGAGCAGTGCGCACGCCTGCTGGTGCACGTGGATGCCCTGCAACAGCAGATCGGCTCCCCGACCGGCACCGCACCGCGCACCCCCCTCCCCGGGGCACCTCAGAACGCACCCTCGGACCAGGAACTAGCCGACGAACAGGGCCTGTTGGCGGGACTGGTGCGCCTGCCCGACGCGTTCCCCGCTCTGCGGGCGCTGCGGCCCGAGGACTTCGCGGACCCGCTGCACGGTGGGCTGTACCGGTGCCTGACCGCCATGGCCCACCGGGGCGATCCCCTCGACCCCATCACCGTACTCGGCGAGGCCGAACACCAGGGCCTCCTCACCGGCCATGTCACCCCGCAGACGGTGCTGGCCCTGGTCCAGCCCAGCCCCGACGACCCCGTCTACTGCGCGGAACAGATCCTCCAGCAGTCCCTGCTGCGTTCCGCGCGCCTGGCCGCCCACCACATCCGCGTGTACGCGAGTGACCCGGTCAACACCGTGCACCAGCTCCTGATCGGCAGCCGCCGCGCCCTCGCCCCCGTCACGGCCACCCACCGCCGCTGGCAGTACCTGCACCACCCACCCCCGCCGCCCGGCCCTGCCCCCGCACGCGCTCCCGTCGCCCGCCCGGCACGACCGCCCACCGCCCGCACCGCCCGATGACCCAGCCCTCCCGGGAGACTTCCTCTGCACACTCCCTTCCACGCCCCCCGACGGCAGCGCATCGCGCTCGCCTGCGCACTCGTGCCCCTCGCCGTGGTCCTGCTCCCCACCCAGCTGCCCGCTCCCGTCAAAGTGATCGCCCTGGCCATCCTTGGCGCCATCGGTCTCACCCTGGTCGGCCGTGCTGCCCGTCCACGCCGCCGGACTCAGCCGTCCGGTCCTGGAACTCCTCCTCCCTCCACTGACCCGGCGGCCTTCATGCGGCACCACCACATCAACTAGCCCACCAGCCACGAATCGAGCAGCGCATGGCCTCCAACGCCCCGACAGCCCGCATCCTCCTCAGCAAGCACCCCACGCACTCCAGCGCGGTGATCGCCACCCTCATCGATCCCACCAGTGCCGACAGCAGCCTCGCCCGCGCGATCCTGTACCAGTACGGCTTCGTGGCCGCCGCCGCGCAGACGATGGTCCTGGCCCGCATCGACAGCGAGGAGGCCCACTACGCCAGCCGGGCCGCCCGAGCCCTCCGCGGTGAGAACCTCGGCGTGACGATCACTTCCGAACTGCAGGAGGAGATCGATACCGAATGGACCTGGCACGACCACCCCATGCGCTGGCTGGACCGCGAGGAAATACGAGAGGTCTCCGCCGACGCCCAGAAGATCCACGACGACATCCGTGACGGCCGCCTCATCATCCACGCCCACGCCGACGACGGATGGACCACCGTTGCCGCCGGTACCTACCGCGACGGCGAGAGCATCCACCTCCACGGCCAGAACCATCTGCGTACCGTCACCGCGACCTACGAGACCCCCCGCGAGGCACTGACGGAATTCCTACGCCTCTACGAGGACGCCGTCCGGCCCGGCCCCGCCCCACTCACCAGCACAGAGAAGGCAGCAGCGACGGCCCTCGCGGAAGCCCCTCTGCTGCCCCCGGTCTCCCTGCCGGCCCCGGCCCCGGAGGCCGTGCCCGCCTACGCGGCCGACCCGGGCAACCACGACGACGCACTCGACGAGTTCCTCAACACGCACGACACGTGGTCGAAGTCGCGCACCTGGTCCGACAACACCACCCACCTCGTCCACGACGAGCAGACGCTGCGCATCGAACGCGAACACGAAACCACCCGGGGCGACACCGCCTGGACCATCGCCGCCTACGAAAGCCCCGTCTCCGACCGCCTCTGGCGCCTCTCGCTCTCCACCGACACCCCCGAGCCGATCCTGCGCACCGTGCTCGACGCCCTCGCCGACAACGACCTCGACCCCCGGCCGGTGAACGAGGAAGCCGTCCACGACATCACCTCCCCCCTCCTGCAAGCGGGATGGGAGCACACGGCGGACGAACACCGCCACTCCTGGGAGATCACCGGCGCAGCGGGCCTCCAGCTCAACCGCTCCACCAGCTGGCACCTCGAAGCCGACATCTGGACGTTGTGGGGCGGCCCCAGCATCCGTTACCCCACCTGGACGCTCACCGCCTCTCGCACCACCCCCACGGAAATCCTCACCGCCCTCGCCGAAGAACTCGTCACAGGAACCGGCACCCGCCAGACGCCGCAGCCCACCAAGGAACCCAGCAGACAGCCCGCTCCAGCCCCGGCTCCACCCCCCGCGCCCACCACACGCACGCCCGCACGCCACTGACCTGCCCCGGGCAGCCTCCCCATAAGGCAGCGCCCCCGTACAAGCGGAGCAGACCACTGCCGCCAGTGAGTGTGGGGTGCTGGACGGGCCAACCAGAGAAGCTCCCCCACCGCGGTCCGCCGCTGGGGGAGCTTCGCACGTACGAACTTCGGCGCTCGGGGGCCTGACGGTCTCAGCCGGCAGGGGGTTTCCGGTGCCTGCCGGTGCCCTCGCCCGGATGTGCAGGCGCCTGGGCCGCAGCAGGCTTCGCCACGTCCGGATACATGACCCCCTTGGCCTCGGCCAGGTTCGGCACGACCGTGACCAACTCCCATGCGTGGCCGTTCCACCGCTCGATGGCGCGCGGCCGGTCCGGGTAGAGGTGCGTGGCCCGCCGGCCGGTGTCGTCGGCGACCACCGCACGCAGGCGGCCGATCCTGGCGTGCCGTCGCTTCGCCCACTCTGCCAAGGGCTCGTCTTCCATCGTGCACGTTCCGTTCTCGACCGGGTGGGGCCAACAACAACCGACAGTAGTAGTTGCGGGCACCGTGGCGCAGGCCGCTGAGGGACCCAAGGGACCGGCCGCCAGAAGTCAACTCCCGTACATGCGCGTACGGGTCACACCACACCGCACCACGGACGCGGACAGGACCACAACAACACCATGGTCAATGCCCGTTCCGTCGCGTCCCGGGCGGGAGGCGGAATATAGGCGAGGATCGCCGGTTCGCCAAACCGGCGGATTTCCAGACCATGGATGTTCCACCGCCACCTCCTGTCCACCGACCGAGAAGAGAGCGCCACCCCACCCAAAAGCTCATCCCCGTTACCCGCTTGCCGACACCCACCCAGCCGTCCGACGGGCATCGGCCACGCCTCCACACCCGAAAGTGCCCCCATGAGCAGTTCGCCCACTACTGGGCATGGGTACAGGGAGCCGAGGCCGGTCTGGGCACGCAGCGGCGAAGCTGAGGTGCAGCAGTCCCGGGCGGCGCACGCCAGGCCCTTACCGGGCCGCACTTGCAGGTCACCCGTGCCGTGCTGGCCAGTCTCCGTGGCGTCGCGCGCCTGCGGATGGACCGGCTGGCAGCCGATGCCCGGCTTCCCCTCGGGGCGTCGCTAGGCTGCCACGGTGATCGACTCACCTGCTCCCGAGCCGCCCGGTGACCCCTTCGGTCTCCGCCTGCGCATCACCTACGACGACGGCCTCGGCAGCAGCCCCCAGGGCGACACCTTGGAGCGTTGGAACGTCTCCGTCCTCCACCACCAACAGATGCACGACGGCAGCCAGCACCCGCAGGCTGCCCACGAGTGCGCGGACGCGGGCTGCGCCGCGGATAGCGCGGAGCTCCTGGTCGGGTCGATGACCTTCTACCGGGTGCACGTCGACCGGGCCCAGTCCGCCTACACCGCCATGGAGGAAGAGTCCGAGGACCTGTACGAGATCGCCCAGACGCTGGTCGACCCGGCGACCGGAAACCTCACCGACGAGGTCAGCGACCTGCTGCCGTACGCCGGCACCGCGCTGCTCGTCATGGACACCGTGCACCTGTCCCCACCCTGGCGAGGCCATGGTCTGGGCCCTGTTCTCGCCGCCGAGGCCCTGCACCGGCTGATGCCCGGCTGCCGGGCGGTGGCCGTGGCCCCCGGAGTCAGCGACCTCAGCGGCCCCCAACTCCGAAGCCAGGCCGAATGGAACCGCGTGAACGCCAAAATCGCCCGCGGGTGGCAGGACATCGGATTCCGTCCCTACCGCGGTGGGGTGTACCTGCTCTCGCCCGCCGCACCGGACCTGGAGGAACGGCGCGACGCCCTGCGCGAGCGCCTGGTCGTGCTCGGCCTGACATGGCGGGCGGGGCAAGCACACGCCGATGCGCCATGACCGGTCACCCCACGGGGGCTGCGCCCTTCACGCCGCGGCGTAGGAAAGCCGGAGCAGGTCGAGGGCGCGCTCCAGGTCCGCCTCGGACCGCAGCTGCACCTCCAGGTCACCGGTACCGTGATGGCCAAGTCCGCTCACGTTGCGGGTGAACCCCGGGACCAGGTCGACGTCCTTCGGATCCACCTTCAGGTAGAGCAGCAGCTTGCTGCGCTGGGGCGGGATGAGGCAGGCGAAGTTCCGCAGCCGCTGGTAGGCGGCGTACTGCTTGCGCTGGACGCGGTGCACGCCGTCCCCGAGCCCGAGCAGGACCTCGTCCACCGCACTCGCCAGCGCCATCATCGACGTGTCCTCGGCATCGGCTGCTGCCCGTGTCACCGCCCGGCGGCGCGCCCGACGTGCCACCTTCACGCCACCGCTGACGGAGGCCACCGTCTCAAGGCCGAGCAACTCCCTGCCGAAGAACCGGTAGCGGACCAAGTCGATCGCCCGCCGGTGCTCGCGCACGGCATGCACGTCGTAGCGCGAGAAGCCACCGGCGACACAGATCAGGCGCGGGCCACTCCACAGCACCTGGGACGCGGCCGTTCCCCCGAGCCGGTCGCGGACCAGGTGCTCGAACTCCGCCCGGTGATCCACCAGCCAACTGAGATAGAAAAGGCCCTGGTTGATGACCCCGGCGTCAACGCCCCGCTTGTACTCCACGACGACCGGTGATCCGTTCTCATCGATGCCCAGCGAATCGATCCGACCGCCGTGCACCGGCCCGGTGCTGTACTCGCTCGCCAGGAACCGAACCCCCAGCAGCGTCTCCATATGCGCCTCGACCAGGCCCTGCACATCTGCCTCGACCGCAGCAAGACGCGGCACGACCTCAGTCATGCCGCTATTCAAAGTGTCCGTACGGAACAGCCTCAGCTCCGACACATCCCTTCCTCGGCAACCGGCCTCACAACACCGAGGGGGCCTGCGTTATTTCCGCTCCGCCCTCCCGTTGCAGAGGAAACGACTGTGGAACTCCGAGGCGGGGCAGGTTCCTGAAGCATCCCCACACGGCTCGGCAGACGCGTACGCAGCAAGCAGAGGGCATGACGAAACGAGGCTCGGGCCACCCCGCGGGGGGGGGGGGGCCCCCTTTTCTCCTGTGGGGCCGCCAACCAAACTCCCCCTCCACCACCCCTTCCCCTCCCCCCCTCCCCGCTACCAACCCAAAAGACG